>CATABD010000015.1 GCA_949494735.1 uncultured Oscillospiraceae bacterium | reverse complement strand
CCCGCCTCGGGCGGGCGCTGTAGAACCACTGGTCAAAAAAGCAGGCTTACTCAGCCGCGGACTCCTCGGCCTTCTCGGGGGCGGGGGCGGCGTCCACACCCTGGCGGCCCTCCTGCACGGCGTTGGCCATGACGGAGGAGATGAGCTTGATGGCGCGGATGGCGTCGTCGTTGCCGGGGATGACGTAGTCGATCTCATCGGGGTCGCAGTTGGTGTCTACGATGGCCACGATGGGGATATTCAGCTTGCGGGCCTCGTTGATGGCGTTGCGCTCCTTGCGGGGGTCAACAACAAACAGGGCGCCGGGGAGCTTGCGCATCTCCACCACGCCGCCCAGGTACTTTTCCAGCTTGGAGATCTCGCCCAGCAGCTTCATGACTTCCTTCTTGGGGAGCATATCGAAGGTGCCGTCCTCCTGCATCTTCTTGAGCTGGTTCAGGCGGTCCACACGGGTGCGCATGGTCTTGAAGTTGGTCATCATACCGCCCAGCCACCGGGCGTTGACATAGAACATGCCGCAGCGAGTGGCCTCCTCCCGGATGGCGTCCTGGGCCTGCTTCTTGGTGCCCACGAACAGCAGGGACTGGCCGTTGCCGGACAAATCCTTGACGAAGTTATAGGCCTCCTCCAGCTTCTTCACGGTTTTCTGCAGGTCGATGATATAGATGCCGTTGCGCTCCGTGTAGATGTAGGTGGCCATTTTGGGGTTCCACCGGCGGGTCTGGTGGCCGAAGTGCACGCCAGCCTCCAGCAGCTGCTTCATAGATACGACTGCCATTGTTTTTTCCTCCTGTTTTTTGTTTTTACCTCCGAAAGCCTCATTTTTCCCGCCCACTTTCACGGAAAGCACCGGGCGAAAAATCAGCTCTCGTGCGGAATGCCTGGATATTTTACCACAAGCTATAGGGGAACGCAAGTGTTTTTCTCCAATTTCTTGGGAAAAAGTTAGAAGCTGTACCGAATGGCTAATTTGTGTGCCCAGGCTGTTTGTATGGCGGCTCAGTTTTTTCTGCGGCTCCGGGTGCCTGCGGCGTTTCCGTCTACCAAAATAATGTCCGTGCCAAAGCGCTTGACGGCCGACCAGGGGAAAACTGCGTCCGCCTCACGGCCCAGCAGCCCCAGCAGGCGGGGCTGCCCCCGCACAACGATGCTCTGGATGACGCCGCGCTCCGGGTCCAGCTCTACGTCGCCCACGAATCCGTACCGTGTGCCGTCGGCAATGTCGATGACTTCCTTGTATTGCAGGTCGGCGATGCGGCAAATCATAGTATGCCCTCCTTTTTCCTTTGCCATCAATGTATGAGGAAAGAGGCCCGTCAATCCATGTGGGGAAAAATACACGGAAAATTTTCATTTGCCCCCTATGCAAAAGGAGTATTTTCCAGTATAATATTACTTAAGTACAGATGAGCCGTAAATTTGAAACGGGAGAGGGTGTGTGCCATGGATGAATTGAAATACAAGCGCGTGCTGTTGAAGGTCAGCGGCGAGGCGCTGGGCGGCGAAGCGGGCCGGGGCTTGGACTTTGATGTCATCGAAAGGGTGTGCGACGTGGTAGCCCGCTGTGCCGGCGAGGGTGTGCAGGTAGGCATTGTGGTGGGCGGCGGCAACTTCTGGCGGGGCCTGAAGGACGGCCGGGGGATGAGCAACCGCACCCGGGCCGACCACATGGGGATGCTGGCCACCGCCATCAACTGCCTGGCGCTGGCCGATGTACTGGAAAACAAGGGCGTGGATGTGCGGGTGCAGACGGCTATTGAGATGAAATCCATTGCCGAGCCCTACATCCGCTCCCGGGCCGTCCGGCACTTGGAGAAGGGCAGGGTGGTCATCTTCGGCTGCGGCACCGGCAGCCCCTTCTTCTCCACCGATACGGCGGCGGTGCTCCGGGCGGCGGAGATCAACGCGGATATCATTCTGCTTGCCAAGAATGTGGATGGGGTATACAGTGCCGACCCCCTGAAGGACCCGGAGGCGGTAAAATACGACAGCATCACCTATGACGATGTGCTGGCCCGCCATCTGGGGGTGATGGACTCCACCGCCACATCGCTGTGCATGGACAACAATATCCCTATCGTTTTGTTTGCCCTGAAGGACCCGGAGAACATCCTCCGTGTGGTGCACGGGGAGAGAATAGGAACAATAGTGAAAGACATAGGAGGAAAGGATCATGACTGATTTCTGCAAAACCTACGATGTGAAAATGGGCAAGACCATCGAGTCGGTGAAGGGGGACTTTGCCAGCGTCCGGGCGGGCCGGGCCAATGCCGGTGTGCTGGACCGCATCCAGGTCTCCTACTACGGCACGCCCACCCCCATTCAGCAGGTGGCCAGCATCTCCACCCCGGACCCCCGCACCCTCCAGATTCAGCCCTGGGACGGCAGCATCCTCAAGGCAATTGAAAAGGCGATCCAGACCTCCGATTTGGGCATCAATCCCCAGAACGACGGGCGGGTGATCCGTCTGGCCTTCCCGCAGCTCACCGAGGAGCGCCGCGTGGAGCTCACCAAGCAGGTGCGCAAGTATGGGGAAAACGGCAAGGTAGCCATCCGCAACATCCGCCGGGACGCTATGGATACCCTGAAAGCGCTGGAAAAAAAGTCGGAGATCACGGAGGACGACCGTAAGGAGAGCGAAAAAGAGCTCCAGGAGTTGACGGACAAACGGTGTAAGGAGATCGACGCCCTCACGGCCGCCAAGGAAAAGGAACTGATGGCGGTGTGAGCTGCGGCTGAGCGCATAGCAAGGGGGGCGCGCCCCCCTTGTGTGCTGTTCAGAGGCTTATGGCCCGGTTCTTTTTTGCCAATACTATCAATAAAGTTAGGATGGGTGTGTATGGCTTTCCTTCGCCGCGGTCATGCGGAGAAACCCCAGGTGGATATGGACCACCTGCCCCGCCATGTGGCCATCATCATGGATGGCAACGGCCGCTGGGCCAAAAGCCGCGGCCTGCCCCGGAAGGCGGGGCACGCAGCCGGAGCGGAGACCTTTCGGACCATCGCCACCTATGCCAAGAAGCTGGGGCTGGAGTACCTGACGGTGTACGCCTTTTCCACCGAGAACTGGAAGCGCCCCGCCGACGAGGTGGCGGCCATCATGAAGCTGCTGGAGAGGTATCTTCATGAGGCCATTGAGACCATGGCCAGGGACAAGGTGAAAATGGCCTTTTTCGGCGATTTGTCCCCATTAGCCCCCCATCTCCAGGCCTTGTGCCGGGAAACGGAGGAGATATCCAAGGGCTACGACGGCTGCCAGGTGAATATTTGCCTGAACTACGGCGGGCGGGACGAGCTGGTCCGGGCTGCCAAAGCCTTTGCTTTGGACTGCGTGGAGGGCAGGGCTGACCCGGGGCACCTGACGGAGGACGCCTTTGGCAAGTACCTATACTCCGCCGGGGTGCCTGATCCGGATCTCATCATTCGGCCCAGCGGGGAGGTGCGCACATCCAATTTTCTGGTCTGGCAGTCCGCCTATGCGGAATTTTACTTTACTGATGTGCTCTGGCCTGACTTTACCGAGGAGGAGCTGCTGCGGGCCCTGGCGGCCTATCAGCACCGCTCCCGGCGGTATGGAGGTGTGTGAGATGGCGAAACGGATCATTGTGGCAGTGGTTTTAATGCCTGCCATGCTGTGGATTATGCTGGTGCCCCCGCCGCTGGCGTGGACGGCGCTGGTATGCTTCATCTCGGCCATGGCGGCCTTTGAACTGCTCCGGGCGGTGGGGGATGGAAAGACCACCCTGCCCATGCGGGTGGTCACCATTGCCGCCGCCGCCCTGCTGCCCTTCGGGAGCTGGGCGGGGCTGGGGACGGCCTACGTGAACCTGCTGTCCTTTGTGGTGACGGCGGGGTGCTTCTGGTGCGCCATCCGTGCCTATGACGAGGGAGGGGTCAAAATTGGCTTTTCCCATGTCCTGGCCTGCCTGTTTGGCGGGATTATCATCCCACTGGCCCTGTCCGCCCTGGTGGAGCTGCGGCGGATGGACCATGGGAAGTACCTGGTGCTGCTGGCGGTGCTGCTCACCTTTGCCACCGATGCGGGGGCCTACTTTGCAGGGGTATCCCTGGGCAGGCACAAGGGGGTCACCAGGGTCAGCCCCAATAAAAGCGTAGAGGGGTACATCGGCGGGTTTGTGTCCGGAGTGGTATTTGCCATTGCCTATGGTATTGTTGCCAGCAAAATCGCGAATGCGGATGTCAATCTCCTCCCCCTGGCGCTGTGCGGGCTGTTTGGGGCCCTGGCCACCGAAGTAGGCGATCTGGCGTTTTCCTTCATCAAGCGGCAGTACGGCGTGAAGGACTACGGGCACCTTCTGCCTGGTCACGGCGGGATGCTGGATCGGTTTGACAGCATGATGTTCTGCGGGCCGGTGGTGCTGTTCATTGTGCAGTGCCTGCCGGTATTTTGAGGAGCGGGACGATGAAAAGAACGCTTTCTATTTTGGGCTCCAGCGGTTCCATCGGGCGGCAAACGCTGAAGGTGGCGGAGGCCTGCGGCCACAGGGTGGCCGCCATCGCGGTAAACCGCAGCGTGGGGCTGGCCGAGGCCCAAGTCAGGAAATTTAAGCCGGGGCTGGCGGTGGCGGTGGATGAAGCCGCCGCCGCCGAGCTGCGGGTGCGGCTTGCGGACACCGGCGCAAAAGTGCTGTCCGGCCAGGAGGGGCTTCTGGAGGCGGCCTCGCTGCCTGAAGCGGACACGGTGGTCACTGCCATCGTGGGTGTGGCGGGGCTGCGCCCCACTTTGGCCGCCATTGATTGCGGCAAGCGCATCGCGTTGGCCAACAAGGAGACCCTGGTGTGCGCCGGGGAGCTGGTGATGGCGCGGGCGGAGGAGAAGGGCGCGGAAATTGTCCCGGTGGACTCGGAGCACTCCGCAATCTTTCAATGCCTGCAGGGGTGTAAAAACAGGGGTGAGCTCCGGCGTCTCATCATCACCGCTTCCGGCGGGCCGTTTTATGGGAAAAGCTGTGAAGAGCTTTCCCTTGTCACAAAAGAGCAGGCACTGAAACATCCCAACTGGGCCATGGGCGCAAAAATAACTATTGACTCGGCCACCCTGATGAATAAGGGGCTGGAGTTCATTGAGGCCATGCGGCTCTATGCCATGCCGCCGGAAAAAATTCAAATTGTGGTCCACCGGGAGAGCATTGTCCACTCCCTAGTGGAGTTTGAGGACGGGGCTATCCTGGCCCAGCTGGGCAGCGCCGACATGTGCCTGCCCATCCAATATGCCTTGACATGGCCGGAGCGGACGCCGGGGCCGGCTAAGCCGCTGGATCTGCTGTCCTGCCCGCCGCTTACCTTCCAGACGCCCGACCCGGATACCTTCCGCTGCCTGGGGCTGGCCCTGGAATGCGCAGAACGGGGCGGTACGGCCACCGCAATTCTCAATGGGGCCAATGAGGCAGCGGTTGCTTTGTTCCTGGCGGATAGGATAAATTTTTTGGATATCCCCCGGCTGGTGGAATCTGCACTAGGCCGGGTGCCTGTGGTGGACACGCCGGGCCTGGACGATGTTTTTGAGGCGGACCGCGCTGCCCGTGAGGCGGTTTATCAATCTGTGAGGTGACCTGTTTTGGCGAGATTCCTGTATGTCCTGCTGGTTATTGTGCTGTTTGGCGTGCTCATCGCCATACACGAGTTTGGCCACTTTATCACCGCCAAGCTGCTGGGGGTGAAGGTGAATGAGTTTGCCATCGGCATGGGCCCCGCCCTGTGGTCCAGGAGGAAGGGGGAAACCCTTTACGCCCTGCGGGCTTTCCCGGTTGGCGGCTACTGTGCCATGGAGGGAGAGGATGAGGACACGGGCGATCCCCGTGCCTTCTCCCGGCAGAAGGGCTGGAAAAAAATCATCATCCTGTGTGCGGGATCATTCATGAACTTTTTGCTGGGCCTTGTCATTATGGTGGCATTGTCCCTTGGCGTGACGGAGGTCAGCGTTCCTGTTATCTCCTCGTTCATGGACGGTTTTGCCCTGGAAGGGGACGGCGGCCTGATGGTTGGGGACCGCATCGTCAGGGTTGACGGCCATGCTGTTTGGCTGTATTCGGACGCGCTGGTTTATCTGGACCGAAACGATGGTGTGAGCGGGATTGACCTGGTGGTGGAGCGGGATGGGGAGCAGGTTGTGCTGAACGATTTTCCCCTGACGCGGTCCATTGAGGTGGAGGAGAACGGGAGGACGGTTAAAAAGTTTGGCCTGAGCTTTACGCAGACAGAACAATTGTCCTTGGGCGGCAGGGTAAAATATGGTTTTTTGCAGTCGGTGGATTTTGTCCGGATTGTCTGGATGAGCCTGGGAGATTTGGTGACGGGCCGGGTGGCGGTGTCCGAGCTGTCCGGCGTTATCGGAGTGGTGGACGTGGTATCCGAGGAGGGGGCCAAGGCCCAGACGGCGGCGGTTGGAATCGTGAACGTGGTGAGCATGATGGCCCTGATCGCCGTCAACCTGGCGGTGATGAACCTGCTGCCCATCCCGGCGCTGGACGGCGGGCGGATCTTTTTTGTGCTGCTCAACGGGCTTCTCTATGCGGTGGCCCGGCGGCGCATCCCGGAGAAGTACGAGGGCTACGTCCACGCCGGGGCTTTTGTGGTGCTGCTGGCGTTAATGGCGGTGGTGGCCTTCCATGACGTGTGGAAGATTTTTGCCTAGGCAGGTGCTTGAAATGACCAGAAAGTTTAATGTGGGCGGCGTCCCCATGGGCGGGGGCGCCCCTGTGTCCATCCAGTCCATGACGAATACCCCAACCCATGATGTGGAGGCTACGCTGGCACAAATCAGGGAGCTTGCGGCGGCTGGGTGCCAGATCGTCCGGGTGGCGGTACCCGACATGGCGGCGGCGAAGGCTGTGGGAGCCCTGAAGGCGGGTAGCCCGGTGCCCCTGGTGGCGGATATCCATTTTGACTACCGTTTGGCGCTGGAGGCGGCGGAGCAGGGGATTGACAAGATCCGCATCAACCCCGGCAATATCGGCTCCCCTGGCCGGGTAGAGGCGGTGGCAAGTGTCTGTAAGGAACGGCATATCCCCATCCGGGTGGGGGTAAACGGCGGCTCGCTGGAAAAGGAGCTGTTGGCCAAATACGGCGGCCCCACCCCGGAGGCGATGGTGGAAAGCGCCCTGGGGCATATCCGCCTGCTGGAGCGGTACGGCTTTGAAGACATCTGCGTATCGTTGAAAGCGTCCCGTGTGCCTGTTACCATGAAAGCCTACCGGCTCATGGCGGAACGGTACGACTATCCCCTGCACCTGGGGGTTACCGAGGCGGGCACCCGGGAAATCGGGGAACTGAAAGCGGCGGCGGGGATCGGCGGGCTGCTTGCTTTAGGCATTGGGGATACCTTGCGGGTGTCCCTCACCGCCGACCCGGTGGAGGAGGTCTATGCCGCCCGCCGGATTTTAAAGGCCATCGGCCTGCGGCGGGAGGGGCCGGAGGTCATCGCCTGCCCTACCTGCGGGCGGACACAGATCGAGCTGATCCCGATGGCCCTGCAGGTGGAGGAGCTGCTGAAAGGTGTGGACAAGCCCATCACCGTGGCTGTGATGGGCTGCGTGGTCAACGGACCCGGCGAGGCCCGCCACGCGGACGTGGGATTGGCCGGGGGAAAGGGCGAGGGTGTATTGTTCAGGCGCGGGGAGATTGTGGCCAGGGTGCCCGAGGACCAGTTGGTTCCCGGGCTGATGAAGCTGATTGCGGACCTGTAAAGGGGAAAAATATGACACATCTTGGAACACAGTACATGGAAACGGACCGGCTGGTTCTGCGGAAATTGGAACGATCCGACGCTCAGTCTTTTCCTGACAACATCGCAGCCGATGATGAAGTGACGAAATTCCTGGCTGGATGGCCTGAAAACTGCACGGTTCCGATGGTGGAAGAGATTTTGGACAGGTGGATTAGTCAATATTCCGATTTGGACTGCTATAACTGGGCCATTGTTTTGAAAGAAAATGGTTTTGAAGCCATTGGACAAGTGATTGTGTTTTGCTGGGGTGAGATCACTGGCGCGCCCAATTTGGGCTGCTGCCTTGGTAGGCGGTGGTGGAATCAGGGAATCATGACAGAAGCGCTGGGGACGGTGATTGACTATCTGCTTGACCGGGTGGGAGTTGCTCGGATAGAAGCCTATTGCGATCAAGAAAATCATGCCTCTCAGGCAGTTATCGAAAAATGCGGCATGAAATATGAGATAACCAAGGATTGGGCTTGTTGCTACGCGATTGGGCACGGCGAGAGATAAGGAGCGAAACGTAGATATGCCTACATTTGAACAGACCTTTGCCAACTGCCCCTTCCCGGAGGGGGTTTTGGCTGTTTTGGGGGACTATCCCGCACAGGTGCGGGTGGTCAAGGCCCGGCGGGCTATGGAAGTGGCTGTGACAGGAACAAGCGTTTCACGTGAAACGCTTGCCCAGGCGGAGGATTGTCTGAAACGGACCTTTGGCCTCAATTCCGCCGCAATCACTGTGAAGGGGCCGGGAAAGGATAACCCCGCCGGGGCTGATCCGGCGCCGGCGGATGCGGATGAGCCGCCCTTGGCGAAGCGGAACAGGGAGCCGGCAGTGGAACCGGGGCAGTCCGAACATGCGCCGTCGCCTCCCCCTGTTCAGGAACCTGCCGGCGATCTGGAGACACAGATGGAGGCGATGCGGCGCAAACTGCTGCGCTCGGATGCCCCAGCGCCCGGAAAGGGAAATAAGAGGGTTAAACAGATATACGGCAAGATCAGCGGGAAGAAGAAGCCCGTACCCATGAACGAACTGGCGCTGGACATGGGCAGCGTGCTGGTGGAGGGCGAGGTATTCAACGTAGAGCACCGGGAGCTCACCCGCCGCAAGGCTTGGGTGGTGTGCTTTGATATCACCGACCTCACCGGTTCCATTCGGATTACCCGGTTTATGGAGGGGGAGGAGGCCAAGCCCATTATCGCTCAGGTGAAGAAGGGGCAGCGGCTTCAGGTTCAAGGGAGGCTTACCCTGGGGCGGTTTGACAACAACGACCTTGTGCTGGAACCCTATGGAATCAATGAGGTGCCTAAGCAGCCGGGCAGGGAGGACACTGCCCCGGACAAGCGGGTGGAGCTCCACCTGCACACCAAAATGTCCACCATGGACGCGCTGTGCGACACCAAAACGGTGGTGAAGCGGGCCATTGAGTGGGGGCATCCCGCCATCGCCATTACAGACCACGGGGTGGTGCAATCCTTCCCGGACGCCTACAACGCCTCCGGACGGGGGGAAAAGATCAAGGTTCTTTACGGGGTGGAGGCGTACTATCAGAACGATGTGGATGAACAGGCGGCAGTTCATGGACCGGGGGATATGCCGCTTGACGGGGAGTTTGTAGCCTTTGACTTGGAGACCACCGGCCTGGATGCCCGGACAGACGCCATCATTGAGATTGGCGCGGTGCGCATCCGGGGGGGGGAGGTGGTGGACAAATTTGCCTCCTTTGCCCAACCGGGGCAGCCGCTGAGCGCCAAGACGGTATCCCTCACCGGCATTACGGATGAAATGCTGCGGGGTGCGCCAACTCCAGGGGATGCGGTGGATTTGTTTCTGGATTGGGCGGGGGACGCGGCGCTTTGCGCCCACAACGCCGCCTTTGACACCGGCTTCATCCGGGAATACTGCGCCCGTTCAGGCCGGAAATTTGACCCATTGTACTTTGATACCCTGATATTGGCACAGTACCTGTGCCCCAAGCTGCCCAACCACAAGCTGGACACGGTGGCCAGCGCCCTGGGCCTGCCCCCATTCCAGCACCACCGGGCCTACGATGACGCAGAGACCTGTGGGCGTATTTTGGCGGCAATGGCGCCCATGCTCCGCGGGCAGGGGGTGGAGCGGGCGGCGCAAATTAACCGGGTGTTTGCCGGGAAAAAGAGGGGTGGACGGGGAAGGCGGTCCGCGTTCCACCTGATTGTGCTGGCGAAAAACCAGACCGGGCTGCGGAACCTGTACAAGCTGGTGTCCAAAGCCCATCTGGAGCACTTCAACCGTTTCCCCATCATGCCTAAATCCCTGATTGATGAGAACAGGGAGGGACTCATCATCGGCTCTGCCTGTGAGGCGGGGGAACTGTTCCAGGCGGTGGCGGCAGGGCGGGAGGACCGGGAGCTGGAGCGCATTGCTTCCTGGTACGATTACCTGGAAATCCAGCCCCTGTCCAACAACGCCTACATGCTCCGGCCCAATAAAGAGGGCCGGTCTATTGCCCGGGACTGGGAGGATCTGCGTGCCTTTAACCGCCGGGTGGTGGGGCTGGGGGAGCGGCTTGGCAAGCCTGTGTGTGCCACCGGGGACGTCCACTTCATGGAGCCCACGGATGAGGTGTACCGCCACGTGCTGCTGGCCGCCAAGGAGTACGAGGATGCCGACCAGCCCAATCCCCTCTACTTCCGCACCACCGATGAGATGATGGAGGAATTTTCCTACCTGGGCGTGGAAAAGGCCCATGAAGTGGTGGTGGACAACCCCAGGCTCATTGCGGATTGGTGCGACAATGTGCGGCCGCTGCCCGATGGGCTGTTTGCTCCAAAGCTGGAAAATTCCGATGGGGAACTCAAGGATTTGGTATGGGGTAAAGCTCACAGACTTTACGGCGATGAGCCGCCCCAGATTGTGGTGGACCGCATCAACGCGGAGCTGGTGGACATCATCCGCTGCAAATACGACGTGATCTATATGTCCGCCCAGAAGCTGGTGCAGAATTCGCTGGAGAACGGCTATCTGGTGGGCTCGCGGGGGTCGGTGGGGTCGTCGCTGGTGGCGTTCATGTCGGGGATTACCGAGGTAAACTCCCTGCCCGCCCACTACCGCTGCCCCAACTGCAAGCACGCTGACTTTGACTATGCCCGGGATCCCGCCCACCCCTACGGCTGCGGGGCGGATATGCCGGATATGAAATGCCCCGTTTGCGGCGCGGACTATGAAAAGGACGGCTTTAACATCCCGTTTGAGACATTTTTGGGCTTTGGCGGCGACAAAGTGCCCGATATTGATCTGAATTTCTCCGGCGAGTACCAGTCCAGCGCCCATAAATACACCTTTGAACTGTTCGGCAAGGACCACGTGTTTCGGGCGGGCACCATCGGTACGGTGGCGGAAAAGACCGCCATCGGCTACGCAAAAAAGTATCTGGAGCTGGTGGGCAGAACGGACGCCCCATTTGCCGAGGTGCTGCGGCTGGCCAAGGGCTGCGAGGGGGTTAAGCGAACCACCGGCCAGCACCCAGGCGGCATGGTGGTCATTCCCCAGGACAAGGAAATTTACGATTTCTGCCCGGCCCAGCATCCGGCGGACGACAAGGATTCGGATATCATCACCACCCACTTTGAATACCACTCCATGGAGTCCAACCTCTTGAAGCTGGACATGCTGGGCCACGACGACCCGTCCATGATCCGGATGTTGGAGGACATTACCGGGGAGGACGCGAAAAAAATCCCTCTGGACGACCCCAAAACCATGAGCCTGTTTACCACCTCGGAGGAGTTGGGCTTTACCGACGACCCAATTTTAGGCCCCACGGGGGCGGTGGCCATTCCGGAGTTTGGAACCTCTTTCGTCCGGGGAATGCTGGAGGACACCCACCCCAACCAGTTCGACATTCTTATCCGCCTGTCCGGCTTCTCCCATGGCACCGACGTGTGGCTGGGCAATGCCAAGGACCTCATCACCTCCGGCACGGCTCAAGTCAACGAGGCCATCGGCTGCCGGGATGATATCATGCTTTTCCTCATCTCCAAGGGATTTAAGGATACCAGGGCCTTTAAGATTATGGAAGCGGTGCGCAAAGGCCGGGGCCTGCCCGATGGGGCGGAGGACGAGATGAAAGAGCACGGCGTTCCTGAATGGTACATCGAGTCCTGCAAAAAGATCGCTTACCTGTTTCCCAAGGCCCATGCGGTGGCCTATGTGATGATGGCGTTCCGCATAGCCTGGTTTAAGGTGCACAGGCCGCTGGCCTTTTACGCCGCCTATTTTTCCATCCGGGCAAAGGCCTTTGATGAAAAATATATGTGCCGGGGAATGGATGTGGTCAAGGGCAAAATGGCGGAGATCAACGCAAAAAAGAACGCGAAAGAGAAAAAAGACAGGCCCTCGGCGGTGGAGGAGGACATGCTCACCACGCTGGAGGTATGTTATGAGTTTTACCTCCGGGGACTCAGCTTTACCCGGATGGACATTTGCAGGTCCCACGCCGTCAATTTTCTGGTTGATGAAGATAGAGGCGCCCTTATCCCGCCCTTTACCTCTGTGGCCGGGCTGGGGGAGACGGTGGGCTGGGACATTATGGACAAACGGCAGGGGAGGGACTTCTTGTCGATTGAGGAGTTTTCCCTTGCATGCACCAAGGTATCCTCCACCCACCTGGAACAGCTCAAAGAGGCGGGGGCCTTTGGGGATCTGCCGGACAGCAGCCAGTTTTCACTGTTTTAAGCCGGTAAAAAGAGGCCGCTCAGGCTTGAGCGGCCTCTTGCAGTTTAAAAATGCTTTGGCATATCTCCCCAGCGTCCGGGTATCCGTTGTGGACATGGAAATCATGGGGGTCTTCATCGAAGCAGCCGTGCTTTTTCTCCAGCATGGCGGCCACCGGGGCGGGAAGGTGGCCGTGCGTCCGGGCGGAAAAGCGCTCCTTGATGGTGTCGAGCTCCGCGGTGACAAGAATACGGATGGCGCCTCCGGGGAGCAGCGCCAGATGCTCCCGCTCGGTGATGACGTAAATCACGTTTTCCCCGTGAACGGCGCCGGCCAGCAGTATTTGAAACAGCTGGACGGCCTCGCTTTCGCTTTTTGCCAGCCGCAAATAGTCTTTACCGCTGTAAATTTTTCCGTGGGCGGCGGCGTTGATACGCTCCGCCAGCGTGGTTTTGCCGGTGCAGCTCTCACCAAAAATCGCAATCAGCATTGGTTTCTCCTCCAAAATTCAGATGATTAAAAACATTATACATTGAAAATATGCTTTTGGCAAGAGAGCCGGCCTGGGGTTGACAGAAAAGGACAGATATGCTATCATTTATTACATTAGCGAACTAAAGAGATTGGAGGCAATCTCATGAACATCCGCATTAACACCCCCGAGGGCACCCGGGACCGGCTGTTTGCCGAGTGCCTGGAGCGCCGCCAGGTGCAATCCGCCCTGGTGGAGCTGTTCCGCCGCCGGGGGTACACTGAGGTGATTACCCCGGAGGTGGAATTTTACGACCTGTTCATCCAGTCCGGCAACCCGATTCCCCAGGAGGCGATGCTGAAAATCATCGACCGCTCCGGAAAGATCATGGTTATGCGGCCGGACTGCACCGCCCCTATCGCCAGGGTGGCGGCTACCAAGCTGAAGCACTTGGCGCTGCCTCAACGGCTGTATTATGACCAGACGGTGTTCCGCTCCGGCCAGGCCCACCAGGGAGGCAGCAGCGAAATCGCCCAGTGCGGCGTGGAGATGATTGGCGCGGTGGGCGTCAAAGCCGACTTGGAGATGGTGGCCATGGCTGTGGACGCCCTGCGCTCCTGCGGTCTGGCCCAGTTCCACATTGAGCTGGGCCATGCCGGGTTTTACCGGGCCTTGGCCGGGCGGATGAACATGCCTTGCGACGGGTTGGAGCGGCTGCGCGGGGCCATTGAGGGTAAAAATTTCGCGCTGCTCAACGACCTGCTGGAGCCCTACCGGGGGGAGGACGCCTGCGCCGCCCTGCGGCGGCTGCCCTACCTGTTCGGCGGGGTGGAGGTGTTGGACCAGGCTCAGGCGCTGGCCGGACCCTGCGAAAGCCTGGATCACCTGCGGCGGCTGTACGGCGAATTGTGCGCCGCCGGATATGGAGATTATATCCGCTTTGACCTGGGGCTGGTTCATCAGTTGGATTACTACACCGGGCTGGTATTCCGGGGATATGCCGAGGGGGCAGGGGGGCCCGTACTGTCCGGAGGCCGGTACGACGGACTGATGGAGCAGTTTGGCCGCAGGGCAGAGGCCATCGGCTTTGCTGTGGACGTGGACGCGGTGGGAGGATGTATGGCCGTGGAGGCGCCCAGGCTGGAAACTGTCATCCACTACGGTTCCGGGCTGCTGGCCCAGGCGCTGGCGGTGGTGGACAGCCGCCCCGCCGGAAGCTGCGAACTGTCCCCCTGCCGAACCCTGGACAGTACCATGAATCTGGCCAGGGAAAAGGGGGCGGCCGGGGTATTGCTGCTGGATGCCGAGGGAGAGAGGTGGCTGACGGTATGAGCGGCCGGTTGAGGATTGCCCTGACCAAAGGGCGTTTGCAAAATAAGTCGGTGGAGCTGTTTGAGGCCATGGGTCTGGACTGCGCCCCGGTGTGCAGCCCTGGGCGGCGGCTCATTCACGAGCTGCCCAACTACCCGTTGGACGTGGTGCTGGCCAAGGCGCCGGACGTTATCACCTATGTGGAGCACGGGGTATGCGATTTGGGTGTAGTGGGTAAGGACACGATTTTGGAAAAGGGTGGGGCCTTTTACGAGGTGCTGGATCTGGGCTTTGGCCGCTGCCGGTTTGCCCTGGCGGTGAAAAAGGACAGCAGTTTCTACGGGACCTACAAGACACGCCGGGTGGCCTCCAAATATCCAAATGTCACGCGGACCTTTTTCGAGGGCAAGGGGATGGACGTGGATATCATCAAGATTGAGGGCAGCGTGGAGCTGGCCCCTATACTGAATCTGGCCGACGGCATTGTGGATATTGTGGAGACGGGGGCGACGTTAAAAGAGAATGGCCTGGAGCCCATTGAGGACGTGGCCCAGGTGTCAGCACGGCTCATCGTAAACACCGCGTCCATGAAGCTGTATAAGAATGAAATTACCGACTTTTTATCCCGCATGGAGCGGGAACTGGAGGGAGAGGCATGATTGCCATCATCAGGGCGGACGGTACCGCCGAGCGCCGCCAGTTGGACGCCATGCGGGCGCGGGCGGCGGAGAAAAATGCGGATATTGAACTGGCGGTCAAGGACATCATGGACCATGTGCGGATGGAGGGATTCCCGGCGGTGGAGCGGTATTCCCTTCAATTTGACCACAGTGCGCCCTATGAGCTGTCAAAGGAGCAGCTGGACGAGGCGTATTCCCTCTGCCCGCCGGAGCTGGCCGCCGCGCTGGAACACGCTGCCAGGAATATCTGGGACTACAACGAAAAGCTGCTGGCCCGGTCTATGGAGTGGACCTCCCCCGATGGGGGACGGGTGGGACGGATCATCCGGGGGATGAGCCGGGTGGGAATCTATGTCCCCGGCGGCACCGCCGCATATCCCAGCTCCGTGCTGATGAATGCCGTCCCCGCTAAAGTGGCGGGGGTGGAGGAGATTGTCATGCTCACCCCGCCGACGGAAAACCTCAGCCACGGGGTGTTGGCGGCGGCTAAAATTGCGGGGGTGGACCGGGTTATCGCAGTGGGAGGGGCCCAGGCGGTGGCGGCCGTCACCTACGGGGCGGGCTTCATCCCCAGGGTGGATAAGCTGGTGGGGCCGGGGAATGCCTATGTGGCTGCGGCCAAGCGGCTGGCCTACGGGACGCTGGACATCGACATGGTGGCCGGGCCGTCGGAGGTGCTGGTCATTGCCGACGAGACAGCCGACCCGAAATTCGTCGCCGCCGACCTGCTCAGCCAGGCCGAGCACGACAAGCTGGCCTCGGCGGTGCTGCTCACCGATTCCATGGAACTGGCCCAGGCGGTGGACGGGGAAATTGTCCGGCAGACCGGATATCTGAGCCGTTCTGAAATTATGGAGGCCTCCCTGCGGGATTTTGGGTGTGCCATTGTGTGCGGCGGACTGGATGGCTGCGTGGAGTTGGCCAATGAAATTGCGCCGGAGCATTTGGAGATCGTAACCCGAGCGCCCAGGAAACTGCTGCCTGCGGTAAAAAATGCGGGAGCGGTGTTCCTGGGTGCGTATACGCCGGAGCCTCTCGGGGATTACCTGGCGGGGCCGGACCATGTGCTGCCCACCAGCGGCACCGCCCGATTCTTCTCACCCTTGAGTGTGGACAGCTTCTTGAAGTCGATGAGCATATTGGAGTTCGGCCGGGAGGCGCTGGAACCCATGTCCCGGGAAATCATTGCGCTTGCCCAGGCGGAGAAGCTCACCGCCCATGCCAATTCTGTTCAGGTCCGATTTGAGTGAGGTGAGAAAGGCATAAAAAGCCTTGCGCTATGCTCGTAATTATGCTATAATTGTGAGCATAGAAAGGAGGGCGCTATATGCCGAAAATTATACCGATTACGGATTTGCGGAACACGACAAAAATTTCTGAGCTTTGCCATGAGAAAAACGAGCCGGTGTTTATTACGAAAAATGGATACAGTGACCTGGTTATTATGAGCGCAGAGGCGTACGAGGAGCTGACAGAGGGACCTAAGGCCGCGCGTACCGCCGAGAGGCCGGAGGAGATGTGCTATCTGACGGAGCAAAGCCCTGTCTGGGCGGGGATGCTGGCTGATGTGTTGCAGCAGCACGGCGTGCCCTTTTTCAAAGAGAGCTCACTGGGGGCCGGGCTGGCCATCAAGACGGGCGGCCTGTCGGAGCGCATACGCTTCTTTGTTCCCCAATCCTGCATGGCGGACGCGAAAAATTTGGTAGAGGAGCTGTTTTCCCAGGGAACAGAATGAGGGCAGCATGCGAAAACAGGGCGGCTGTTCGGCTGAAAGGCCGGAATTGCCGCTTATCAATTGAATGGATAAGGGGGAGTTGTCCATGCGGCAGGCGTCCATACAACGCACCACAAAAGAGACAGATGTAAGCATTACTCTTTGCTTGGAAGGGGGAGAGGTGAACGTATCTACTGGGATTGGGTTTTTTGACCATATGCTCACCGCGCTTGCCTATTACGCCGGATTTGGTTTGGAGGTGGCCGCCCTTGGCGACCTGCATGTGGACGGCCATCACACGGTTGAGGATGTGGGAATCGTTCTGGGGCAAGCCCTCCGGGAGGCGCTGGGGGACAAGCGGGGCATCCGGCGCTACGGGACGGCTATGATCCCCATGGACGAGGCACTGTGCCGCACAGTGCTGGATCTTTCCGACCGGCCCTATCTGGTGTTTGACGCGCCCATGCCCCAGTCCATGACCGGCGGCTATGACAGCTGTCTAACCGTGGAATTCATGCGGGCGCTGGCTATGAATAGTAGGATTACTTTACATCAAAAGTGCGAGTATGGGGACAATGCACACCATATTACTGAGGCACTGTTCAAGTCTTTGGGACGGGCGCTGAAGGAAGCTGTGCGGATAGAGGGCGGAGACATTACCTCCACCAAGGGGGCGCTGTGATGGGGTATACCGCCATTGTTGATTATGATGTGGGCAACTTGAAAAGCGTGTCCAACGCCATGTCCTATATCGGACAGAAAACCCTGGTGACCGGTGAGGCGGCGGATTTGGAACAGGCGGATGCCATTATCCTTCCCGGGGTTGGGGCTTTCCCGGACGCCGCCCATAAGCTGCGGCGGAAGGGATTGGACAGGGCCCTGTTGGCTCAGGCAGGGCGCAAGCCGATATTGGGGATCTGCCTTGGAATGCAGCTGCTGTTCGACCAGGGAGAAGAGGGAAGAAGCTGTAAAGGGCTTGGGCTTGTCCAAGGGCGCGTCGAGCTGATTCAAACCAGATTCAAGCTGCCTCATATTGGATGGAACAGCCTGGAGATTCGGCATGATTCACCACTGCTTCGCGGTTTGAGCGACGGGGCTTATGTGTATTTTGTCCACTCCTATTGCGGCTGCGCCGCCCATGAGGGAGATGTAATTGCCCGGACGCAGTATGGGCCGTCCCTGGTGGCGGCGGTGGGCCGCAATGGGGTATACGGCTGCCAGTTTCACCCGGAAAAAAGCGGGGAGGCAGGGCTGCAAATTTTGAGGAATTTTGGAGAATTGATCGGATGATTATTTTGCCTGCCATTGACATGAAGGACGGACGGTGTGTCCGTCTGCAAAAAGGAGAATTTTCCACCGCAAGCCAGGTGGCGGACAATGCGCTGGAAACCGCCCGGGCGTTTGCCGCCGCTGGGGCGAGGTGGATACATATGGTGGACTTGAACGGCGCCAGGGATGGGATCCGGCAGAATTTCCCCGCCATCGATGAGGTGGTCCGGGGGGCCGGATTACAGGTGGAGCTGGGCGGCGGGATTAAGACCAGGGAAGATGTGGATGCGGTTGCCGGAACAGGGGTTGCCCGGCTGATTATCGGTTCCGCAGCCGTCACAAACCCGGCGGTGGTAGACTACGCACTGGGACGGTGTGGAGACCGGGTGGCGGTGGGCATCGACTGTCTGAACGGCCGGGTGCGCACCTCGGGCTGGGAACAGGACTCCAGGCTCAGCGGCGTAGAGCTTGCCCGGGAAATGGAGAAAAAAGGCGTAAAGGTAATAATCTTTACGGATATTGCTACAGATGGGATGTTATCCGGACCCAATTTCGGGCAGCTGGCTGAGCTGCAAAGGGCGGTAAAATGTGATATCGTAGCCTCCGGCGGAGTGACCACCTTGGACGACGTGAGGCGGCTCCGGGATATGGGGCTGTACGGGGCGATTATTGGAAAGGCGTACTATTCCGGGATGTTGGACTTGGCGCAGGCGGTTCGGGAAGCGGGGCCGCAGCAATGAAGATTGCCGTGATCGGGTACAGTGGGGCGGGGAAGTCCACGCTGGCCCGGGCGCTGGGGGAGCGGTACGGTGCGCCGGTGCTCCACTTTGACAAGGTACAGTTCACGCCAAATTGGGAGGAGCGGGATCGGGCGGAGGCCCATCAAATGGTTCATGAATTTATGGAGAATCCTACCTGGGTCATTGATGGCACATACTCAAATTTTGAGTATGAGCGCCGTTTGAATGAGGCAGATTCCATTATTTTCTTAAATTTTCCGCGCCTCGCCTGCTTCTGGCGCGCATGGAAGCGATATTTCCAATTTCATGGAAAATCCCGGCCAGATATGGCGGATGGCTGCTGTGAGAAGATGGATTGGGCATTCATGTGGTGGATTCTCTGGGAGGGCCGTACCCGGAGGAAGAAGGAAAAGTTTCAAAAGGTATTGGAGCGTTATCATGAAAAAACGGTCGTATTAAAGAGGCAACGGGATATTGACCGGTATTTGGAGGGACTTTCATGTTAGCCAAACGAATCATCCCTTGCCTGGATGTGCGGGATGGCCGCGTAGTCAAAGGGGTTAATTTTGTGAATATCCGAGACGCAGGCGACCCGGTGGAGCTGGCCAGGTTTTACTCCGACCAGGGGGCGGACGAAATCGTTTTTCTGGATATCACGGCTACCAGTGACGCCCGGGATACCGTGGCCGATGTGGTGGAACGCACTGCCGCCCAGGTGTTTGTTCCCCTAACCGTGGGGGGCGGAATCCGAACCCTGGAAGACTTCCAACGGCTTCTGCGGGCAGGGGCGGACAAAATTTCCGTGAACTCCTCTGCTGTTAAGGACCAAACCTTGATTGCCCGTGCTGCTCAACGGTTTGGCTCCCAGTGCGTGGTGCTTGCCATCGACGCCCGCCGCAGTCCCGAGGGGTGGTACGAGGTGGTGGTGGCAGGGGGGAGGACGCCCACCGGCGTGGATGCCGTGGAGTGGGCCCGCCGGGGCCAGGAGCTGGGGGCGGGGGAGATCTTACTCACCTCCATGGATGCCGACGGCACCAAAGCGGGCTTTGACCTTGAAATGACAAGGGCGGTGGCCAATGCCGTGTCCATCCCGGTGATTGCATCCGGCGGCTGCGGCAGTTTGGAGCATTTTGCCCAGGTGTTTGAGGAGACAGGCTGCGACGCGGCGCTGGCGGCATCGTTGTTCCACTTCGGGGAGCTGACCGTGCCCCAGGTCAAGGAGTTCCTGCGGGGCAGGAATATTCCTGTGAGGTGAGGAAAATGTTTGATCTTGACCTGCTATTTCAAAAATCAGAGCTGATTCCGGTAATTGTCCAGCACGCGGACAGCCGGGAGGTGCTTATGCTGGGATTCACAAACCGGGAGGCGGTAAGGCTTACTGTTCAAACAAAAACCGCCTGGTTCTGGAGCAGGAGCCGGGGCGAGCTGTGGAATAAGGGAGCGACCAGTGGAAATTACCTCCATGTCAAAGAAGTCTTTGCCGACTGCGATACGGATACGCTGCTGTATCTGTGCGTTCCTGATGGGCCGGTGTGCCACACGGGAGCAAGGAGTTGCTTTTTCAACCGAATTGCGCTATAATGAAAAATGTTCAGGAGGGATATGCTATGGACAGCACATTGGAGGCGTTATACCAGGTGGTTTTGGACCGCCGGGCCCACCCCCAGGAGGGATCATATACCTGCTACCTGTTTGACAAGGGGCTGGATAAGATTCTGAAAAAGGTGGGGGAGGAGTGCGCTGAGACCATCATCGCGGCAAAAAACGATGTGTCTGCCGATACGGTGGGGGAGGTCTCCGACCTCATCTATCATTTGATGGTGATGCTGGCGGAAAAGGAGATCCCCTTGGGTGATGTGCTGGCTGAGCTGGACCGCCGGGCGCAGAAAATCGGAAACCTGAAGCAGATGAAACAAGTGGATAAGGAGAGCTGATTATGGAAGAACGCAATATGAACCAATACGACTTCGACAGCAGCTATGCCCAGGCGGGGTTGACACTGAACCAGTACGTGGCCCGTACTTTTGGCTGGATGTTTGTGGGCCTGATGATTACCTTTTTGCTTGCGGCGGCTTTGGCCATGACCGGCGCGGTGATTTACCTCTTTGTAAATCCCTATATCCCTGTGGTACTGCTCATTGCCGAGGTTGCGGTGGTACTCATTTTGTCTGTGGGTATTTTGAAACGGCCAGTGGGCGTTACCCGGATGCTGTTCGCTGTTTACTCCATCCTTAACGGCGTGGTGTTTTCCGCATACTTCGTGATCTATGACGTGGCCAACCTGGTTGTGATTTTTGGCCTGACCGCCCTGTTTTTCGGCGCGTTTGCCCTATATGGGCGTTATACCAAGACCGACCTGTCCAAGCTTCGCCCCCTGCTCATCGGCGGCCTGATTTTCCTGCTCGTTGCGGGACTGCTGACCATGTTCCTTAATCTGAGCGCGTTGGAGCGGATCATCTGCATGGTGGGCATTGTCGTGTTTCTCTGCTTTACCGCCTATGATGTGCAGAAAATCAAGGCAAATTATGAGTACTTCTACGGCGATGCGGCGACGTTGCAAAAAGCGTCCATCTATTCCGCGTTGCAGCTATACCTGGACTTCATTAACCTGTTTCTCTACCTGCTTCGCTTTTTGGGGCGGGGCAGGAGCAGCAGGTAAAAGCCGCAATATGGAAGGGGCGCCGCTCAAAAAAGCGGCGCCCCTTCTTCAGGCAAAATAAAAATCGTCCCTTTTAAGGACGAGTTAAACCTTATAACCTTTGAAATTCCGTACGTTCAGCGGTCGCTGGGAACGGTAGTCTCTCCGGCGAAGATCAACTCGTCGATATCAACGGGCACATTCTGAAAGAGGACCTTCATTGTCATCACCTCCTTAGCTTTGTTGTTGTGTATTATAGCAATAAATATTCGGTTTGTAAAGGGGTTTTTGTGAAAAATTTGAAATTCCATATCCTGTAAGTTTCTCTAAAAAAATGCTTGCATTTTTGGCCGCCGTCTGATATAATGCAAAAACAGATGCGGGTGTAGTTCAATGGCAGAATGTCAGCTTCCCAAGCTGAACACGGGGGTTCGATTCCCCTCACCCGCTCCAGAAGCTGGGCATCTGTTTTGATACTGAGGTATCAAGATGGATGTCCAGTTTTGTTTTACATGAAATTTGGAGGGATTGAGATGAAACTTGACGAAATTCGGAACATTGCGGTTGAAGCGGAGCAGGTTCAGAAAATTTACGAGGTATTTGATGAAAACAGCCGCCTGAACCGCTCTAAGTCCGCGCGGGTCGAGTTTTTGACCACGACCCGGTATATTGAACGCTATTTAAAGCCTGGAGACAGGATTCTGGACGTGGGGGCCGGGGCGGGGGAGTACAGTCTCTATTTTGCCCGGAAGGGACATGAAGTGTGCGCGCTGGAATTGGCAGAGCACAACCTGAAGGCGTTTGAGGCAAAGCTCACGCCCGAGGACAATGTTCGTCTGGTTCAAGGAAACGCCATGGATTTGAGCCGTTATGAGGACGGCAGCTTTGATGTGGTGCTGCTCCTTGGCCCGCTTTACCATCTGCATGGGGAGGGGGACAAACAGCGGTGTATTGCGGAGGCCAGACGGGTGTGCAAGCCGGGGGGCAAACTCTTTTTTGCGTTTATCTCCAATGATTTTGTGATTTTGACGGAATTTTCCTATCGGACGGACTATTTCGCGGCGGGAGAATATAACAAAGAGACCTTCAAGCTGATGGACTTCCCCTTTGTCTTTCATACGGTGGACGAATGCCGCCGGATGCTCCGGGAGGGCGGCGTGCATGTGGTTCACGAGGTTGCGGCGGACGGCGCAAGCGAACTGATGGAGAAACAGATTGATGCCATGGATGAGGAGAGCTACCGGCAGTACCTGAGGTATCATTTTTATATCTGCGAAAAGCCGGAATTCCTGGGCATGACAAACCACCTGCTTTTCGTGGGGGAGAACTAGAAAAACGGGCGCTAAGGGGGGTAGAATATGACAATTCGGTGTGCTTGGGAGCATAATGGGGACGATACCCTGCTGCATGCGGTGGACTATCCGGGGGCATATGCACGAGGGGCGGGCAGAGCGCCGGCAGTGGAAAAAATGCGGGAAGAACTCATGTCTTACCTGCGTTGGAGCGGTGAGAGATGTCCCGACACCTTTGAAGTTGAGATTGTACAAGAAAAAGCCAGCGAGCTTCAGATTGCCGATGCCGACTCGGATATCATTTTTGAGAAGGAGCAGATACCGCTGACAAAGCAGGAGTACCAGCGGCTGAAACTGCTGGCCCTGAAATCCGCAGAGGATTTTTATGCTCTGTACCGCTCTGTGCCGGATAAGGATGCGAGCTGCCTGCCGGAGCGGAGGACGTTTTATGGCCCGGTTCCCCGGACGGCCCGTGAGATGTACCAACACACGAAAAATGTCAACTCCTATTATTTCGGAGAGATCGGTGTGGACGCGGACAACGAGGGGACGATCATCCATTGCCGGATGAGGGGCTTTGAGCTGCTGGAGCACTCGCCCGGATTTCTAAGCGCCCCGGCTGTAACAGGCAGCTATGACGAGCTGTGGTCAGTGCGGAAAGTGCTTCGGCGGTTTTTGTGGCATGACCGCATTCACGCAAGGGCTATGTATCGGATGGCGGTCAAAACCTTTGGATCGAACTGCTTGAAAAATCCCTTTTTCTTCTCCAACCCCTAACGTTTTACATCGAACGACCAGCCGTTCCTTCGCCTAAAAACCCAGGATGGTTTGCATAAAATCCCTGCTTAGGTCATACAGTAATGCAGGCTGTGTGGACAAGGAGGGATATGGTATGGGCGGCAGAACAGAAAGGCCCAGGACGTCAGGGGGCGGACGGCGGCCTGGCCAGAGAGGGAGGCGGCAGGCACAGGGCGGTGACGTCGACCGAAACCGGCTCAGGCTGATCCAGCTGGCGGTCAGTTTGGCACTGTTTCTGCTGGTGTACATCGGCCGGGGAGTATTTCCTGTCCAGCTGGAGGCATGGAAGGCTGCGGCTGCGGCTAATGTGGATTTTAGGGCCGCCTTCCAGCGTTTTGGATCGGCCCTTACCCAAGGCGAGCCGGTAAAAGGGGCCTTGGAGACCCTGTGCCATATGCTGCTGGGCGTGGAGGTGGCTGAGGAGCCGCCTGCGCCCACCCAGCCAACAGACGATACCCCGGAATATCCCGTGGGACTGCTGAGCAATACGCCGGGAGGGGGGCTGAGCTATCTGAACAGCCACGGTATTCTGGCTGGGACCAGGCCCGAAGAAAAAGGGGACGAGCCGGTGGAAAGCGCTCCGGCATCCAGCCAACCGGAGACCGCCCAGCCGGTTTTGGAGACGGCGGTGGCGCAGGAATACACGGAGGATGGGGTCAAGCTGCCGCGGAATGTGAGCATGGCGTTTTATGAGTTAGGGCTGAGCGAGACGGCAGTGCCGGTGATGGGGACTGCTACATCCGGCTTCGGCTACCGGGACAGCCCCATTGACGGTGAAAACGAGTTTCATTTGGCTCTGGACATTGGGGCGGAGGAGGGGGCTGAGATCGGCGCGTTTTCCTCCGGCGTGGTGGAATACATTGGGGAGAGTGATGAATTTGGCAATTACCTGAAGATCCGTCACGAAAACAATGTCAGCAGTTTCTATGCCCATTGCAGCAAGTTGCTGGTGCACAAAGGGGACGAGGTAGCCTGCGGCCAGACTGTGGCTCTGGTGGGGCATACCGGCAATGCTACCGGTTCACACCTCCATTTGACCATTGAAAAGGACAATATCCGCTTGGATCCAGCATACTATGTGGAGCTGCCATGATATGCCCAGGGTAGAGGTAAGCCCCGGCTTTTTGGTTGTGTTGGGCGCTTTGTTCTGGCTGGACGAAGGGGTGGGGTTGCTGCCCTGGGGGCTGCTGGCCTGTTTTTTCCATGAGCTGGGACATGTTGTGGCTGCCACAGTGTGCGGGGGGCATGTTCGTAGTTTGTCATTGACGGTGGTGGGCGCGGAGCTGCGCATGGACTACGATGTCCCGCTGCGGTATGGACAGGACAGTCTGGTAGCGCTGGCCGGTCCGGGGGCAAACCTGCTGTTTGGTTTGCTGGCGCTCGGTCTTGACTGGGAACTTGCTGCGGTGGTGAGCCTGACCATAGGGGCGTTTAACCTGCTGCCCATCCCGCCCCTGGATGGGGGAAGGGTGGTGTATGGCTTGCTGGCAATCCGGCTGGATACAGACTGGGCTGAGCGGCTGATGACGGCCATGTCCGGCTGCCTGGTGGGCGCACTGGTTGGTGTTGGGGCCATGGCTGCCGCCCACTATGGCAACGCGACCCTGTTGCTTACAGCTCTGTGGCTTTTGGCAGGGGTATTGCGCCGGGGAAGCGGGAAGGCGTAATTCTTGCGCAGAAAACAGAAAAAGTACTTGCAAATCCCATTGAGCTGTGGTAAACTATTTTAGTCTGAAATAGGGTGGTCCTCTGCGCAGCCAGATGGCTTGGATGCATGAACGCCTGAATCTAGGAGGAGCATACAAATGGAACTGTTGAAGCAATTCAGTGAGAAGTACATGAAGGACGAGGTGCCTTCCGTCAGTGTAGGCGACACGGTTCGGGTGCACATCCGGGTCAAGGAAGGCAGCCGCGAGCGCATCCAGGTGTTCGAGGGCACCGTCATCGCCAAGAAGCATGGCGGTGTGGAGGAGAGCTTCACCGTCCGCCGTATTTCTTATGGTGTGGGCGTGGAGAAGGTGTTCCCCTTGCATGCCCCCACCATTGAGAAGGTGGAGACCATCCGCCGGGGCAAGGTGCGCCGCGCCAAGCTGTACTACCTGCGTGACCGCGTGGGCAAGGCCGCCAAGGTCAAAGAGGACCTGTAAGCTGTGTCATAAAAAAGGAGCGGGCAACCGCTCCTTTTTTATTCAACTATCGCCTATGGGCAGAAAGAGGCCGGTCTGATGAATATCCAGTGGTATCCCGGGCATATGACTAAAACCCGCCGCCAGATGGAAAACAATGTGAAACTGGTTGATATGGTGGCGGAAGTTGTGGATGCCCGCATTCCGATTTCCAGCCGAAACCCGGATATTGACGCCATCGTAGGAGATAGGCCCAGGCTGATTATCTTTAACCGCGCAGATCAGGCGGATCCGGCCATGACAGAGCGTTGGACAACTTATTACAGGAAAAGAGATTTCGGCGTGCTGGAGACGGATGCCAAAAGCGGCAAGGGAGTAGGGCAGTTTTCAGCAGTTGCGAAACGGGTCCTCAAAGACAGGCTGGAGGTATGGAGGGCTAGGGGACAGGTGGGCCGACCCATCCGCGTCATGGTGGTTGGGGTGCCAAATGTGGGGAAATCCACTTTTATAAACAAAGTAGCTGGGCGCAAATCAGTTAAGGCCGGCGATCGGCCGGGTGTCACCCGGGGTAAGCAATGGGTGCGCGTGGACACCGGCTTGGAGCTGCTGGACACACCAGGCATCCTCTGGCCTAAGTTTGAGGATAAGACCACCGGGCTGCATTTGGCGTTCACGGGTGCGGTAAGGGACGAAGTCACTGATATGGAGGGACTGGCCTGCGCCCTGTTGGTGTTGCTGCGGGATCGGTATCCCCAGACACTGGAGGGGCGCTATAAGCTGACGGAGGCAACTGAACTGCAGGGTTGGGAGATGCTGGAACGGTGCGCCCGGAAGCGGGGGATGCTGGTCGTCGGAGGTGAGGCAAATACGGAACGTATGGCCAATGTTCTGTTGGATGAGTTCCGTAGCGGAAAGTTAGGACGCTTTACACTTGAGGATCCAGAGGATGTTTAACGGGGGATGATAGGGATATGCCCAGCTGGGATTTAGAGTTTGGGGCGGGAGGACAGGGGTTTGGCACCGTGTGTGGGTGCGACGAGGCGGGAGCTGGGCCGCTGGCCGGACGGGTATATGCGGCGGCAGTGATTTTGCCGAACGGTCTGAAACTGACCGGGCTGGATGACTCCAAAAAGTTATCGGAAAAGCAACGGGAGGCCTTGTACGACCAGATTGCGGACCAGGCTGTATCTTGGGCGGCAGCTTGGGTGGAGCCGGAGGAAATTGACCGAATTAACATCTTGAACAGCCGCATTAAGGCCATGCAGATGGCCATAGACGCGCTGAAGCCCCGGGCGGAGTTTGCCCTTGTGGACGGCAACCGGGATCATGGAAACCAATGTGCCATCACTGTGCCACACATGCTGATTGTAAAGGGAGATAGCCTGTCAATGTCTATTGCAGCGGCATCCATTATGGCCAAGGTGAGCCGAGACCAGTATATGGTGGGGATGGCCGGTTGCTATCCCCAGTACGAGTTTGAGCGCCATAAAGGGTATGGCACGAAGCGCCACTATGAGCTGCTGCGGAAGTTTGGGCCGTGCCCGATCCACCGGCGCAGCTTTTTGAAAAGGCTGTGAGCGGCGGGGGAGATGCCCGGCGGCTTGGGCAATGGGGCGAGGCGCTGGTGGCGGAGGACTTACGGCAAAGAGGTTGGACAGTAATTACCACCAATTTCCGATGCCGTATGGGCGAGATAGACATCATTGCGGGAAATGGGCGGTATCTGGCCTTTGTGGAGGTCAAGCTGCGGAAAAATGGCCGCTTTGGCGCGGCGTGTGAGGCGGTGACCCCTTCCAAGCAGCGCAAGCTCCGCCTAACTGCCCAGATTTACCTTTCGGGCCATCCTACGGATCTCCAGCCCCGGTTCGATGTGGCGGAGGTGTACGCCCCTCGGGGGGCGCACACGGAACAGCCGGACATATATTATATTGAAAACGCCTTTTAGGGGGTAATTGTGGTGCCGATCTGCGTATTTGATGCCCACTGCGATACCATTTCCCGCTGCTGGGCCTTGGAAGAGGGGCTGGCGGACAATACTGGGGAGGTGTCTTTGGAGCGGACGGCGGGTTTTGCCCGGTACTGCCAGATGTTTGCCCTATGGACAGCGGAGGGCTACAGCGGCTGGAGCGCCTACCAGCAGCTGTTGAAGTGCTTTCAGGAGCAGATGGAGCAAAATCCGGGCTGCGTCATCCAGTGCCGCACTGCCGCCGAGGCGGAACAGGCCAACCGGCAGGGGAGAGCAGCGGCCTTCCTCACGGTGGAGGGGGCGGAGCTGCTGGACTGTGACCCGGACCGGCTGCCCCAGGCGGCGAGGGACGGCGTTGTCGCCATCAACCTGACCTGGAACCATGCCAACGCCCTGTCCGGAGCCCATGCAGACCGTCCTGAGCAGGGATTGTCCGCAGCAGGGCGGCTTTTTGTGAAAAAAATGGAGGAGCTGCGCATTCTGGTGGATGTGTCCCACCTGTCGGAGGCCGGGTTCTGGGACGTGGCGGAAATGGCGTCCCGTCCCTTTATCGCAAGCCATTCCAACGCAAAATCTGTATGGAATCACACAAGGAACTTGACGAATGAACAAATAACTGCGATAATAGGGAATCAAGGAGTGATCGGTCTCAACTTCTACGAGGGGTTCGTGGGAGGGAGCCGGGATCTGGACATGGTTCGGGCCCATTTGGATTGTATTCTGGAGCTGGGCGGAGCCAGAAATGTGGCCCTGGGGGGCGACTGGGACGGCTGTGACCTCATTACCGACCTGCCGGCCATCGACAGTTTGCCCCGGCTGTATGAGTACCTTTTGCTCCACGGATATGATGAAGCGGTTGTCCAAGACCTGTTTTACAACAATTTAATGAGAGTAGTGAGATGACCATGAACTATCTGAGCACGAGAAATAAAGATTTGCGTCTGAGCGCTCCCCAAGCCATCGCCAAGGGGTTGGCCCCTGACGGCGGGCTGCTGACCCCGGCGGTGCTGCCCAGGCTGCCCTCCTCCGCAGTGGAGACCATGCGGGAGATGTCCTACCAGCAGCGTGTGGTCTACATTATGAACAGCTTTCTGGAAGGGTTTGCGGCTTCTGAGCTGAACAGCTATGCCTCCGAGGCCTATGGCGGAGGGAAGTTCTCCCATGAAGACGTAGCCCCGGTGCGTAAGTTGGATGAAAGCACCTACTGTCTGGAGCTTTGGCATGGTCCGACCTGCGCGTTCAAGGATATGGCCCTGCAAATACTGCCCCACCTGCTCACCGCTTCCCTGGATAAAAACGATGAGAAGAAGACGGTGTGTATTTTGGTGGCCACCTCCGGCGACACGGGTAAGGCGGCACTGGAAGGTTTCCGTAACGTGGAGAACACAAAAATCCTGGTGTTCTATCCCAAGGACGGCGTTTCTGAAATTCAGGAGTTACAGATGGTGACCCAGGAGGGTGGAAACGTGGGTGTAAGCTCGGTGGTGGGCAATTTTGACGATGCCCAAACCGGGGTGAAAAAGCTTTTCGCCGACGAAAAGCTGGCGGCTGAGCTGAGAGAGCGGGGCTATTTCCTGTCCTCTGCCAACTCTATTAACTGGGGCCGGGTGCTGCCTCAGATTGTGTACTACGCTTCCGCCTACTGTGATTTGCTGAAGGAGGGCGCCATTGCCAAGGGGCAGCAGGTCAACGTGTGCGTCCCTACCGGCAATTTCGGCAATATCCTGGCGGCCTATTATGCCAAGGCCATGGGCATCCCCATTGGCCGGCTGATTTGCGCCTCCAACCAGAACAATGTGCTCACCGACTTTATCCACACCGGTTCCTATGATCGGAACCGTACCTTCTATAATACCCTGTCCCCATCCATGGACATCCTGGTGTCAAGCAATCTGGAGCGGATGGTTTTTGAGCTGTCGGGGCGGGATGACCGGCTGGTGCGGGAGTATATGTCCCAGCTGGCACAGTACGGCAGCTACCGGGTAGACAGCTCTATCCGTACCAAGCTGAAAAAAGAGTTCAGCGCGGGTTGTTGCAGCGATGAGCAGACCAAGGCAATGATTGCCAAAATGTGGGGTGAGTGCGGTTATCTCATCGATCCCCACACCGCCGTGGCGTTCCATGTGCTGGACGAGTACCGGGTGCAGACAGGGGACGACACCCCCACTGTGGTGGTGTCCACCGCCAGTCCCTTCAAATTCTGCGACAGTGTGCTGGATGCGCTGGGCATAAAGGAACACAAGGGGGGACTGGATATTTTGGATCAGCTGGCTGAGGTTACCGGCGAGCCGGTTCCAATGCCTCTGGCCAGGTTGAAGAACCGCCGCCGCCGTTTTGAGGGCGTGGTCAAAAAGGATGCCATGAAGGATTGTGTGCTGGATTTCCTGAAATAAAGGGGTGATAGGATGGCCCTCTATGCCATCGGCGATACCCACCTGTCCCTGGGGTCGAACAAGCCCATGGATGTGTTTGGCGGGGGCTGGGAAGGCTATGTGGACAAGCTTCGGGAAGGCTTCGCTCCGGTGGAGGACAGCGATACCGTGGTGCTGTGCGGCGATTTGTCCTGGGGCATGGGCCTGGAGGAGGCCAAGGCTGATTTTGCCTTCCTCAACCACCAGCTGCCGGGAGAGAAGTGGCTGCTGAAAGGCAATCACGACTACTGGTGGACCACCGCCTCAAAAATGAACTCCTTTTTTCAGGCCAATGGCTTTACCCGGCTGCATATTCTCCACAACAACTGCGCCATTTACGGCGAAACTGCCCTGTGCGGCACCCGGGGCTGGTTTTTTGAGGAAAACGGCGCGCCCCAGTGGGAGAAGGTATTCAAGCGGGAGCTGATTCGGCTGGAGGCGTCGTTGAAAGCGGCAGGGGAGAGGGTAAAGCTGTGCTTTCTCCACTATCCGCCCTTATACCGGGGCTACCGATGCCAGGAAATCATTGATTTGCTGGAGCAATATCAGGTAAAGGCGTGCTATTATGGACATCTTCATGGACCCAGCCACCGTTTGGCCATTGAGGGGTTTCAGGGGGCGGTGGAATACCGCCTGGTCTCTGCGGACTTCATCGGATTCCGGCCAAAAAAAATTTTGGATTAGACAAAAAAACAGTGGAAATCTCTGCGCCTATCTGATAGAATAGGTTGGATTATTTAGAAAGAAGGCCCAGGGGCATGTGCCCGGCCGAGCTTGGAGGAACACACCATGAACATCAAGAGCAACGAAAAAAAAGAGAACAGCACCTATGAGCTGGTGATTGAGGTCGGCGCCGCCGAGTTCCAGGCCGCTATCGACAAGGTTTACAACCGCCAGAAGAAGAGTATTAATGTTCCGGGCTTCCGAAAGGGGAAGGCTCCCCGCAAGATGGTGGAGAAAATGTATGGCGCGGAAATTTTCTTTGAGGACGCCATTTCCCTGGCATACCCCGACGCTTATGAGGCTGCGCTGAAGGAGGCGGGGGTTGATCCCGTGGCCTACCCCCAGTTGGAGGTGCTGGATGTCAGCGCCGATGGCTTTACCTTCAAGGCCACCGTCACCGTCAAGCCGGAGGCATCTATAAAGGATTACAAGGGCCTGAGCGTGGCAAGACCGGACGTGAAGGTGTCTGCCGCCGACATCAAGGGCGAGCTCAAGCCGTACATCGACCGGGCCTCCCGCCTGGTGAGTGTGGAGCGTAAGGCCAAGAAGGGTGACACTGCGGTTATCGACTTCGAGGGCTTTAAGGACGGTGTGCCGTTCCAGGGCGGTAAAGGGGAAAACTACAGCTTGGAGTTGGGTTCCGGTTCCTTTGTTCCCGGCTTTGAGGATCAAGTCATCGGTATGAAAGCCGGAGAGGAAAAAGAGCTGGACATCACCTTTCCCGAGGACTATGCCCCGGAGCTGGCGGGCGCCCAAGTGGTGTTCAAAGTCAAGGTTCACGAGGTAAAGGAGAAGCAGGAGCCCGAGCTGGACGACGAGTTTGCCAAGGATGTGTCTGAGTTTGAGACGCTGGACGAATTCAAAAAGGATCTGGGCGAAAAGTTGAAGGCCCGCCGCCAGGAGCAGGCCGACCGGGAGTTTGAAACCGCCGTGATTGACGCCTTAATCGAAAAGCTGGAGTGCGACGTACCCCAGGCCATGGTCGACTATCAGGCAGACAAGATGCTGGACGATTATGCGAACCGCGTCCAAAGCCAAGGCATTAAATTCGAGGACTACCTGCGGATGATGGGCATGTCCATGGACGATATGCGCGAGCAATCCAAGACTGCCGCCGCCCGGACTGTGCGCAGCGACCTTGCCTTGGAGGCTGTGGCTGCCGCCGAGGGAATTGAGGTTTCGGACGCTGCGGTGGACGAGGAGATTGCCAGACTGGCGGAGCAGTATAAGATGGAAGAGGACAAGGTCCGCTCCATTGTCAATGTGGACGATATCCGCCGGGATTTGACCATGCGCGGGGCACTGGATTTGGTAAAGTCTTCTGCGAAAAAGACTGCTAAGAAGGCTGCCAAGAAGGCGGAGGAGGACGGGGAGGAGAAGGCCGCCCCCAGGAAGAAGGCCGCACCCAAAGCGAAGAAAGCTGAGGAATAATAGGCCGAAACCTTTTTGAGCGCAGGAGGGAATAACGCACGCCGGGGTGTGGGTATAATAGCCAGCGCTGGCGGGGAATGCGTATCCCCCTCGGAAAGGAGAATACCAATGAGTTTAGTTCCTTATGTTGTAGAACAGACCAGCCGGGGCGAACGTTCCTATGATATTTTCTCCAGGCTGCTGAATGACCGCATCGTGTTTTTGGGTGAGGAGGTCAACGCCACTACTGCCTCTCTGGTGGTAGCACAGCTGCTCTACCTGGAGGCCCAGGATCCGGACAAGGACATCCAGTTCTATATCAACAGTCCCGGCGGTTCTATCCCCGACGGCATGGCCATCTACGACACGATGCAGTACATCAAGTGTGATGTGTCCACCATCTGCGTGGGCATGGGCGCCTCCATGGGGGCATTTCTGCTGTCCTCGGGAACAAAGGGGAAGCGGATGGCTCTGCCCAACGCGGAAATTATGATCCACCAACCCTCTGCCGGAACCCAGGGGCAGATTACCGACATGGCCCTCCATCTGAAACGGCTGGAGACCATCAAAAAGCGTGTGACCCAGATTTTGGCTGACAACTGCGGCAGGGATTTGGCGCAGGTGACCGCAGACTGTGAGCGGGATAATTTCATGACTGCCCAGGAGGCCTTGGATTACGGCCTGATTGACAAAATCATTACCAATCGCTGAGTATAGCCAAAGAGCGGAGGGCTTTCTCTCCGCTCTTTGGTGCTTTCCTGAAAGGAAGACCAGAATATGGCAAGAGACGACTACAAATCGGTGCGCTGCTCTTTTTGCGGCAAGCATCAGGAGCAGGTGGAGCGGATTATCGCCGGTCCCGGCGCCTATATCTGCAATGAGTGCGTTCACCTGTGCATGAGTATTTTAGGGGATGAGCAGGACGATACCCCTGTTACGCCGGACATCCCCGACGTGATTCCCACCCCAAAAGAGATGGTGTCGGTGCTGGACGAATATATCATCGGCCAGGACAGCGCCAAGGTGGCCCTGTCGGTAGCGGTATACAACCACTACAAGCGTATTTATTTTGGCGGCGGAGACAATGTGGAGCTGCAAAAGTCCAACATCCTCATGGTGGGGCCCACCGGCTGCGGCAAAACCTTGTTTGCCCAGACGCTGGCGCGAATCTTGAAGGTGCCCTTTGCCATTGCCGACGCCACCACCCTCACTGAGGCGGGCTATGTGGGCGACGATGTGGAAAATATTCTGCTTCGGCTGGTTCAGGCCGCCGACTACGATATTGAGCTGGCGCAGCGGGGCATCATCTATGTGGATGAGATTGACAAGATTGCCCGCAAGAGTGAGAATACCTCCATTACCCGGGATGTATCCGGCGAGGGGGTACAGCAGGCCCTGCTGAAAATTCTGGAGGGCACCGTTGCCAATGTGCCGCCCCAGGGCGGGCGCAAGCATCCCCACCAGGAATTTTTGCAGATCGACACCAAGAACATCCTGTTTATCTGCGGCGGCGCCTTTGATGGCCTGGAGAAGATTATCGAGCGCCGGCTGGATCAGAAGACCATCGGTTTTGGTTCCGATGTCAAGACTGCGGCGGAACGTGAGAGGGCAGACGTGCTCAAGGCGGTTCAGCCCCATGATCTGCTGAAGTTCGGAATCATTCCAGAACTGGTGGGACGCCTGCCGATTATCACTACCTTGAAGGCGCTGGATCGGGAGCAACTGGTGCGCATCCTCACCGAGCCGAAAAATGCCTTGGTGAAGCAGTACAAGTGCCTGTTGGACTACGACAATGTGGAACTGGAGTTCACGCCCGGGGCGCTGGACGCCGCCGCCGACAAGGCGCTGGAGCGCAAAATTGGCGCCCGCGGGTTGCGCGCGGTACTGGAGGAGGTTATGACCCCTGTGATGTATGACGCGCCCTCCGATCAGAGCATTGCGAAGGTAACGGTTACGGCCCAGGCAATCCGGGGCGAGGGCGGGGCGGAGATTGTGCGTCAGGAGGGCCGCCCCGCACGGCCCCGGCTGGGCGCTGCGGCGTTGCGGGCAGAAAAAGGCGGGCAGGCGCCCCCCAGGGGAAATGCGTCTTAAAAAGGGATTGCCGGTGAATCCGGGTCCGAATATAAACTGTGTTGTGGGGGGCGGGCGGCAGTCCGCCCCCTTCGCAACGGTTTCCTGGAAGTAACAGATCTACCTGATTACGGGTATTTTTACAGGAAGGAGTGATCCGAAATGACTGCAACCAAATCTGCGCCGGTGACCATCCCTGTGTTGGCCCTTCGGGGACTTACGGTATTTCCTCAGCTCACGCTTCACTTTGACGTGGGGCGCGCCGCTTCCATTCAGGCCCTGGAAGAGGCCATGGGAGAAAACCGGGAGATATTCCTGGTTACACAAAAGGAGCTCACGGTGGAAAACCCCACCCAGGGCGACCTGTATGCCATTGGAACTGTGGCAGACGTGAAGCAGATTCTGCGCCTGCCGGAAAACGGCGTCCGGGTGATGGTGGAGGGCCGCCGCCGGGGCCGCCTGCTACGGTTGGCCGGGGTGGAGCCCTATTTGACTGCGGAGGTAGAGTATCTATCCGAGTCCCCCGTGAAGGGGAATTCGCCCCGGATAGAGGCTGCCATCCGTCAGGTCTATAATCAAATGGAGCGGTATACTGAGCTGTCTGACCGGGTTGCTCCAGAGATCTACCTGAGGCTCCTTGCCAGCGATGACCCGGGCTATATCGCGGATTACGCCGCGCAAAACCTGCCCTTGCGGGTTGAGGATAAACAGGCTGTGTTGGAAGAGCTGCGTCCTTCCCGGCGGCTGGATAGGCTGTGCCGCATTTTAGGCAGGGAAGTGGAGATACTGGAAGTGGAGAGTGAGCTGGCTTCCAAAATACACGAGCAGGTGGCGTCCAGCCAGCGGGACTACTTCCTCCGGGAGCAGCTGCGGGTTATCCAGCGGGAACTGGGCGAAGGGGAGGAAGACGGTGAGATTGCCGACTACTGCCGCCGAATTGAGCGGGCAAAGCTGCCTGGCGAAGTGGAGGAAAAGCTGCTCAAGGAGGTTAAGCACCTGGAGAAGCAGCCCTATGGTTCCTCAGAGGCGGCGGTAATCCGCACATATCTGGACACCTGCCTGGAGCTTCCGTGGCGGTCTAAAACTCGGGAGCGGATCAATGTGGCGGCAGTATCCAAGGTGCTGGAAGCGGACCACTATGGTTTGGCTAAGGTGAAGGAGCGTATTCTGGAATTTGTTGCGGTAAAACAGCTTTCTCCCAATCTGAAGGGACAAATCATCTGTCTGGTAGGCCCTCCGGGGGTGGGCAAAACATCCATTGCCATGAGCGTGGCCAAGGCGATGAACCGAAAATTGGCCCGAATTTCACTGGGTGGCATTCGGGATGAGGCCGACATACGGGGCCACCGAAAGACCTATGTGGGGGCTATGCCCGGCAGAATTATTGCTGGCATCCGGCAGGCAGGAAGCAGCAACCCTATGCTTTTGCTGGATGAAATAGACAAGGTGGGTAGTGACCAGCGGGGGGACCCGGCCGCAGCTTTGCTGGAGGTATTGGACAGCGAACAGAACAGCGCTTTCCGTGACCATTATTTGGAGGTGCCGTATGATCTATCCGATGTGATGTTCATTACCACCGCCAATACCACCGATACCATTCCCAAACCCCTGTTGGACCGTATGGAGGTCATTGAGCTGCCCAGCTATACGGATAAGGAAAAATTGCAAATTGCCAAACGCCATCTGCTTCCCCGGCAGCTCAAGCGTCATGGTTTGAGCAGGGCACAGCTGAAAATCAATGACTGTGGGATTGAGACGCTGATTGCCGGGTATACAAGGGAGTCTGGCGTGCGTTTGCTGGAGCAGAAGCTGGCCGCACTCTGCCGGAAATGCGCCATGCAGATCGTGAATAAGAGTGTAAAGCAAATTCATATAACAGAAAGCAATTTGCATGAATTTCTTGGGCAAAAAAAATACTTGGATGAGGTGCGTGACCGCGAGGCATTGGTAGGCGTGGTCAATGGCCTGGCGTGGACCTCTGTTGGAGGCGAGATTTTGGAGGTGGAGGTCAACGTTGTGCCCGGAACAGGGAAGATTTCCCTCACTGGAAATTTAGGTGACGTGATGAAGGAGTCCGCCAAGGCTGCGCTGTCTTATGTTCGCAGCCGGGCGCCCCAGCTTGGAGTAGACCCTGACTTTTACAGTGCAAAGGATATTTATGTCCATTTTCCGGAAGGTGCGGTTCCAAAAGACGGCCCGTCCGCCGGAATTGCCATCACCACTGCCATGGTATCAGCCCTTACCGGTATTCCAGTGCGCAGGGATATAGCCATGACCGGGGAAGTTACCCTTCGGGGACGGGTTTTGGCCATTGGCGGGCTGCGGGAAAAAAGCATGGCGGCGCTTCGAAACAGCGTGGGGACTGTCATCATTCCGGCAGATAACGTGAAGGATTTAGAGGAAATTGACCAGACCGTGCGTGGTTTGCTCAATTTTGTGCCGGTGCGCCAAGTGGACGAGGTATTGCTCCAGGCGCTGACCAGCGCATTGCCTGTGACGTTGGCCGGTACGGCCCGGAAGCCCCCGGAGGCCCCGAGAACCGTTGGTCACGGCGTAAATCTGCGCCATTAGAGGAAATGCCATGACAGTGAATTGGAATTTGGCACAGTTTATCCGTTCTGCGGCAAAACCCGCTGACTTTCCCCGGGATGGACTGCCCCAGGTGGTGTTTGCGGGGCGCTCAAACGTGGGTAAGTCCTCGGTGATTAACCGTCTGCTCAACCGCAAAAACTTTGCGCGGGTGGGGTCGGCGCCGGGCAAAACTACCCATATCAACTATTTCTCTGTAGATGAAAAGCTCTACTTGGTAGACTTGCCCGGTTATGGTTATGCCAAAGTGTCTAAGCAAGAGCGGGACCGCTGGGGAAAGCTGATTGAGGCGTGGTTTGCCGATGCGGAGCGCATGGCGCTGGGAATCTTGGTGGTGGACGCCCGTCATAAACCCACAATGGACGACTGCACGATGGCGCAGGTTTTTTTAAGTTCAGGCAAACCGTTTTTAGTGGCTGCAAATAAGCTGGATAAATTGAAAAAGAGCGAAATTGCCGGAAATGCACAGTTGATCCGCGAGACGCTGGCCCTGCCGGATACCGTGTCCCTAATTCTGTTTTCTGCGGAAAAAGGGAATGGAAGAGATGAACTTTTGGGGAAAATTATGCACCATTTGGAGGTATGAATGAGGTACGTGCGGATAGACCGCCCCGACGGCCCCCGATGGGGCGTTGTTAAAGGCGAGGATGTGTTCACCCTGCTGAAACCGCCGTATGAAGGGTTGGAGTATGACGGCGGCAGGCTGGCCCTGAAGCAATGCAGGCTGCTGGCACCTTGCGAGCCCACCAAAATCGTGTGCGTGGGGAAAAATTATGCGGAACACGCAAGAGAGATGGGTAGTGAGCCGCCGGGCTTTCCGATCCTTTTTCTGAAGGGGCCCAATACTCTCAATCGGCCTGACGGAGCTATCCACGCGCCTGGATTTGTAGGACGGCTGGATTATGAGGGAGAATTGGCAATTGTGATCCGGCGGCGTGCAACGGCCATAAAGGGGAAAGACTATTCAGCATATGTGCTAGGCTATACGTGCCTGAACGACGTCACTGCACGGGATATACAGCAGTTGGATGGCCAGTGGACGAGGGGAAAGTCCATGGATGGGTTTTGCCCTGTGGGGCCATTGGTGACGGATGAGGTGGATCCGATGGCGCTGGCGCTTACGACCCGCCTTAATGGAAAGCCGGTGCAGCAGGGTCATACGGTGGATTTGATTACGCCGGTTTCCCAACTGTTGGAATTCATAACTGCCGCTATGACACTGGAACCTGGTGATGTGGTGGCCACAGGCACGCCTTCCGGCATCGGACCGATGATTCCCGGAGACAGCGTGGAGGTGGATATTGAAGGAATTGGTGTACTGAAAAACCAGGTGATTTGAGTAATCTTCCGGCGGGCCAGACGGCCCGCCGGGTTTTGCTGAAAAACTTGCGGAAAAAGGGTTGACAAATATCATTGTTCTGGTATAATAATCTACGGTCATTCAAGGAAATGCCACATAGCGGATTAGTGTAATGGTAGCACACCAGACTCTGACTCTGTTTGTGAGGGTTCGAATCCTTCATCCGCTGCCACCCAAAACCCTTGGAACTACACAGTTCCAAGGGTTTTTTATGTCCATTTGACCCTTACGCTGACTCTTACTGGATTTTTAGAGGTTTTCAATATACTGCTGCATTCGGTTGGCGCTGTCCTCTTTCATGCGCTCTGAAACGTGGCCGTATACGTCCAGGGTAAAGGCGGCGGTGGCGTGGCCCAGATTGCCTTGCACGGTTTTGATGTCATCGCCATTTTGCAGCGATAAAACCGCATAGGTGTGCCCTTACGTTATAATAAAGACAAATTGGAAAACCGTTGCAGCGCAACGAGTTTCGGGTTTGCCCTTATTCTTTTTCCATCTATTTGCCCCGCAAAAACAGACATAATGAGGGCTGCCAAAAAGCGAGGTGTGATATTAGCGACAAAAGAATACATATTATCCATCCGGGGTGTTAAGCGCCCCGGATGGGTGCTTTTTTTGTAAAAAGAAAACCACCAGCAGTGCTGGTGGTTTCAAAAGCTTTAGCTATGCCCAGAAAAAATATCCGAGCGAAGCGAGGAATCACTATTAAAAGCGATAGAAGGAAACGCCGAAAATATGAGCAGAGAGAAATAGAGGTACCCCACTGCTATTTCAATAGCAGTAGGGCATCTCATGCAAGCGAAAGAAATTTGATGAGCCTATAGGCTCTGCTGGTAATAGGCCCCAAGAGGGCCTGTCCAAACCACCGGCACGGCCGGTGGTTATGATTACCAGCAGGGGACAGGTCGGCGGACCTTGTACCGATGGTTGCCGTGGGAAATGTTCAGATAGACCGATGCGGGTTAGCCAGTGCGCCTTATGTGCCCGATTAAGCTGTTTCATTCCGAGCGTCAGCGGGGAACGGCGTACTTCTTGCGGCAATGTATCCGTGTGCTCTGCGAGGCCGCGCCTGGATCGCTGACTTGTCACTGCTTCAGACCGCTTGCGCCGCTCTGCGGCTATCTTCTTGTGACGCCGCTGTGTCACTCCTTCCCTGCTGGTCATGCGAAGCATGGAGCCACGCCGCAGGCGTGTTCGATTGGGCGCGGGAGCGGCCAGCCCGGGGTTTGGGGGAATCCCAACAAGCGAGCGGCGAAATCCAAAAGGATATCGCCGCTCATTGCTTGCCGCTACTTATCAACTTACCTGGAGATTGAACTTTGAAGTCATTTGTTAATTTCAGATCATCATTTAAAACAATAGCATTGAAACCAACTCTGATTGTTAGGGTTATTTGGCTTTGCGGGCGCTTGTATAAATGCGAATCATATCGTCCCGGCTCAGCTTCTTCGCAGACCCGGTATGGTTCCCACTGGCCACAACACACCGCTCCGCCATTTCCTCGACCTGTTCATCCGTGGGATGTATGCCCAGCTCGTCCAGGTTCACGGGCATTCCAATGCTGTGATAAAAATCTTCCATCGCCCGGATACCGGCCTCGGCAATCTCTTCGTCCGTACCCTTGATGGAGATTCCCATCACATTTCTGGCGTAGCGGACAAAGCGGGGCAGGCACTCCTTATAGACATACCGCGCCCAGCTGGGCCAAACCGCCGCAAGCCCTGCGCCGTGGGTCACGTCAAACATACCGCCCAGCTCATGCTCCAGCTTGTGGGACATAAAGTCGCCGCCATCGTTCCCGCAGCCGGTCAGGTCGTTATGGGCCAAACTTCCGGCCCACATAATTTCCGCCCGAGCGTCATAATCCCCCGGCTCTTGGTGCAGCTTTATGGCATTTTTCATAACGGTGCGGAGCAGCCCCTCCGCAAGGGCGTCCGTGATCTCCATGCTGCCGCCGTTGGTGAAATACCGCTCCATCGTGTGCATCATGATGTCCACGCAGCCGGATTCCGTCTGATATCTTATCAACATTGAGAATAACCACATCATACCGGCGCTGCCAGTCATAATACAGCTCATTCAAATTTTCAATCTTCCCGCCGCAAAGTATTTCAACCAGCTTGCCGCAGGGGAGGAACACGACCAGCGCCAGCGCATCAGCCGCAAGGTGATGATGTGTCCAGAAGAACATCTGCCGGTCATTGAGGGAGCATTAGACGGGGCTATCGAAAGCAAATAGAGGTCGCTTTGCGAGAACGTAGAGCGGCTTCTATTTTTTCGCTTTTTGGGAAATTTCCTATCGTTACGCCGTTCCAGGTTTGGGACGGCGTAATGATTTATGATATAATGCCAGAGACAAGCTGTGCTGTCCAGTTACGCTATCAAACCGTCCAGTCACGTCAACCGGGTTTATCCTGACGGCCATTTGAACGAATAAACAGGTAGAGGAATATCGCCATGATAAGAATAGCAATTTGTGATGATGAAGCCCCGATCCGCGCCTACCTCACGTCTCTGATCCGGGCGCAGGACTGTCCCTGTGAGGTCGTGGAGTACGCTTCTGCCGGGGACTGTCTCGCAGACAACCGGGGAATTGACCTGCTCTTTCTGGACGTTGAGCTGAACGCCACCGGCCCAGATGGTATGGCGCTGGCCCGCCAGATCAGGGAGAGCAATTCTGCCGCCCAGCCGGTCATCATCTTTGTGACCGGCTATGAGCGGTATGTGTTCGACGCCTTTGACGTGGGTGCGTTCCAATATCTGCTGAAGCCAGTGGACGAGGAAAAGTTTGCCCAGGTCTTTGCCCGCGCCGTGGAACGGATCGAGGCGGGCCGTGTTCAGCCGCAGCTTTCCCATGCGCTCACGCTTCAATCTGCTGGAACCAGCCGAACCGTACCGCTGGACAGCATTTATTACATTGAAAGCAGCAATCATAAGGTAGTCCTGCGTCTGAAAGACGGAGAATTTTCCTGCTACGCGAAAATCCGGGACTTGGAGGCGGAGCTGGGCGATCAGT
>CATABD010000014.1 GCA_949494735.1 uncultured Oscillospiraceae bacterium | reverse complement strand
GGCTGGGCTTCCCTCTTGCGCCGGAGGCGGAAGCCTGATATAATATCCCTGAATATGGGACTTTATATTTGCTAGGATAAGGCTCGAAAGGAGGGGATCGGCCATGGCGCAGACGGCCAATTACAAACGCAAGCTGCCCATTCTGGCCAGGCTGCTGCTGGAGCGCAGCGACGAGGACCACCCCGTCTCCCGGCAGGAGATGCAGCAGGAGCTGGAGCGGTGGGGGCTGAGCGCCGAGCGCAAGAGCATCTACGACGACATGGAGCAGCTGCGGGAGCTGGGGCTGGATGTGCAGGCGCGCCGGGGGAGGAACGGCGGCTGGTTCATCGGCCAGAGGGAATTCGAGCTGGCGGAGCTGAAGCTGCTGGTGGACGCGGTGCAGTCCAGCCGCTTCCTCACCGGGCGCAAGAGCGACGCCCTCATCCGCAAGCTGGAGGGGCTCACCAGCGTCCACCAGGCCCGGCAGCTCCAGCGGCAGGTGTATGTGGACCGGCGGGTCAAAACCATGAACGAGAGTATTTTCTACAACGTGGACCGGCTCCAGGGGGCCATCGCCGCCAATAAGAAGGTGACGTTCCGCTATTTTGAGTATAACGCCCGGCGGGAGCGGGTGTTCCGCCGGGCGGGGGAGCGCTACCGCCTCACCCCCTACGGCCTGATCTGGGACAGCGAGAACTACTATCTGGCGGGATGGGACGAGCTGCGCCGCGAGGTGCGCCACTACCGGGTGGACAAGATGGCGGATATCGTGGTATCCAAGACCAAGGGCCACCCCCGGGGGGACTGGACGGCGGAGGGCTATACCCGGAAGCACTTCGGCATGTTCTCCGGCACGCCATGCCGGCTCAAGCTGCGCTGCGAGGAGCGGCTGGCCGGGGTGGTGATCGACCGCTTTGGGCTGGAGGCCCCCTTGGTCCCGGACGGGGAGGGGTATTTCACTGTGTCGGTGGATCTGGTGGTCAGCCCGCCTCTGTGGGGGTGGCTGTTCGGCCTGGGGCCGGGGGTGGAGGTGCTGGAGCCCGGCTGGGCGGCGGAGGACTTCGCCGGGCGGTTGGAGGAGATGGCGGCGCTGTACCGAAACCGCCCGCCCCGGGAGGGGCAGGGGGAATAATGGGCACATAAAATGGGGAGACTGTAGCCAAATGGGGCCGGAGGGCCCGAATTGGAGGGATCCCCATGGGACGTACACAGCTGGGACGGGAGTTTTTCGAGCTGGGCCTGGGCCTGGGCAGGCTGGGCACGGTGCTCATCGGCAGCGGCGGCGGCTCGCTGGCCCGGGCGCTGGCCCGGGCGGCGGGGTGCGGCGCGGCCCTGGCCGGGGGGGAGGTCAAGTTTCACGACGGCGGCTGCGCCGCCTGCGGGGCGTGGCTGGCCCGGTACTACCAATACCCCGCCGCCCTGTTCGTCCGGCAGGACGGGGCGCGGGTGGAGCGCTTCCTCACCGACGGGCGGGGGAGGCCGCTGACGCCCCCTGACGGGGCGGGGGAGGAGGCCCCCTGCGCCGGGGAGTGGGACCTGCTGGCCGGGGCGGACTGCGCCTGGGCGGCCGCCCGGGCGGGGAGCTTCCGGGAGGACCGGGGGACGGCGTGGGCCCAGGGCCCCGCCGCGCTGACCATGGCGCTGGAGCGGCTGGGGTATGAGGTGACGGACCGGCCCGTCCCCGGGGCGGTGTGCTTTGAGGCGGACCGGGAGGGCTTTGTCCTGCGGGCTGACGGGGTGGCGCTGGAGGGGGAGGACGCCCTGTCGGGGCTGGCGGACTACGGCGCGCAGCCCCGGGCGGTGCCTGCCTTCCGCCCCGGGGAGGACAGGGGCGGCACGGCTTGACAGCGCCGCCGGGGCTGTGGTAGAATTTTCGCCGGACCCATCGTGGGTCCGGCGATTTTTGTGCCCGTCTGGCAGAAGAGCGGGCTTTTTGGACGCTGCGGCAAGGCCGCGGGAGAGGAGAGACATGGAAGAAAACAAACCAAGACAGGGGCTGTGGACCCGGGATTTCACCATTATCACTTTGGGCAGTGTGGTGTCGATGATCGGCAACTCCCTGTCCGGCTTCGCGCTGAGCATGATGGTGCTGGACTACACCGGCTCCACCTTTCTCTACTCGCTGTTTATCGTGTGCTTCCAGCTGCCTATGCTGGTGTGCCCCATCCTGGCCGGGCCGTACCTGGACCGCATGAGCCGGAAAAAGGTGATCTACCGGCTGGATTTTTTGTCGGCGGGGCTGTACTTCGGGCTGTTCTGGCTGCTGCGGGGCGGGTGGTTCAGCTATCCGCTGCTGCTGGGGGGCTGCGTGGTGGTGGGGGCCATCAACGCGGTGTACCTGGTGGCCTACGACAGCTTTTATCCCAACCTCATCACCGAGGGGAATTATTCCAAGGCATACTCCATCTCCAGTATGCTCTGGCCGCTGGCGGCCATGTCCACCCCCATCGCCGCCCTGGTGTATGACAAGCTGGGCAGCGCCACCCCCCTGTTCGCCTTCAACGCCCTGTGCTTTTTCGCCGCCGCCAGCTTCGAGCGCACCATCCGCTACCAGGAGACCCACATGGACAAAGCGCCCCCGGCGGACGGCCTGGGGGCGGTCAGGCGGTTCGGCCGGGATTTGCGGGAGGGGCTGTCCTATATCGCGGGGGAGAAGGGCCTGCTGGTGATCACGCTGTATTTCATGGTGTCCGGCATGTCCGGCAATGGGGCGGGCAGCCTTTATCTGCCCTTCTTCCGCAATAACGCGGCCTTGTTCGCCGCCTGGCCGGTGGCGGCGGTGACGCTGTATGCCATCGTGTCTAATTTCGCGGTGGCGGGGCGGTTCTTGGGCGGGCTGATCCACTACCGGGTCAAGTTTCCCACGGAGAAAAAGTTTGCCATCGCCTTCACGGTTTACCTGGTGGTGACCGTGCTGGAGGGAACGCTGATGTACCTGCCCATCCCCCTGATGGCCGCCGCCTTTTTCTTTTACGGCCTGCTGGGGGTGACCTCCTACAACATCCGCATCGCCGCCACCCAGTCTTACATCCCAGACACCAAGCGGGCCCGGTTCAACGGCACCTTTCAGATGCTCTCCGCCCTGGGGGGCGTGGCGGGCACCCTGCTGGCGGGCAGCCTGGCCGAGGTGATCCCCGAGCGGCAGGTGGTGCTGATGCTCAGCGCGGTTACCCTGTGCGCGGTGTGGCTGTTCATGTTCCGGGGGCGGAAGAACGTGGCCGCCATCTATAACCGGGAGGTGTGAAAAGGTGTCATTTTCCCTATTGTAATGTAAAACAGTTTGTGCTACACTAAATTTGGGTTTTAGTTCCATGACCTAATTAGGAGAAAGAGGGGGTGGAAAGAAAATTAGGGAATGTCAGAGGCTAATTTGAAGTGCAATTTCAAGAAATGGAGGTTATGTATTATAGCAGGGGGAAAGTTACTCAATCTGGTGCTAGCATTCGTAATGAGTGTCAGTGTGTTATGCACACCCGCATTGGCAGTAAATTCTCGTTTTACTGCTATAGTTGATCAGCCAAAGATCAGCGAAGAACATGTGCCTGATGCAAGCAGAAAAAACGGCGATGATCTTGTCGGTGAAATACGCCGCTTTATCTCTGATATTGTAGTCCCTTTTGGGAATGATTATACCATAAATGGCTGTGATGAAGTCCAACTGGGTATGGCCATACCCACCTATATCATGGAGGAAAATTTCAATAGTCAGAGCTACTATAACATCGCTGAGGTTCAATACTACCCTGTTTTCTCTGAAGAAAATGTAATTGGCCTGGTTGGTGTAGCGCAAGATGGTGCTGGGGACTACGTTTTCTCTTATTCAGAGGGATATTCCGAGCAAGTAAACAGTGTTTTGGCGGATAATGCCCAAATAGCTTTGATCGGAGACGGAAGAAGTCTCAAGGCAGTTGCAAGTTCGGAGCAAGTAACGGGCATACGCTCAGAGACTAGCGGCGTAAATCCGGCGGAAGAGTTGTCCACGATCAGCATTACGGGCAATGCAGAGGAAGCTTCACGAAGCAGTAGAGCGGGCAACTTAGCGGTTTCAACAAAATTTCAAAGCGACAACTGGGATTGTTGGGCGGCCTGTGTAGCCTGCATTGGGCAGTATTATACTGGTATTAATAAAAGTTCAATTCAGGTTGCGGATGCTGTGGGCATTCATACATATGCAAGCGCGGGTCAAACTCGCGACGCGATTCAGTCGGTGTACCATGTTAGTACAACCTACTATGAAGGGTCGCTCTCTGTGAGTGGAGTTATGGATACGATTTCTAATGACAGGAAGCCCATATTAGCTGGTGTTGTATTTTCCGGATATATAGGGCACATGGTAGTGATTAACGGCTGGACGGTTGTTGGAACTAGCCCTGCTTTGAGCTTTATGGATCCTGCGGCTGGGCCTACAATGGCTACTTTATCAACTAGTTATCCGATTATGATCCCATTAGGTGGGAATATGTATACGATGCAAGAGTATATTATATAAATTAGGAGATTCTATGTGAAAAAGCTTTTCATCATGATATTAAGCCTGATTAGCCTTGCGCTGGCGGGGTGCTCCTCCATGGAAAAACCGGCGTCTGACGCGGAAACGCAGAGTGTTGAAGTGGTTGCGATAGCGCCGTTTGGAACCGGCTCCTTCGTTGATGGCGGCGCGGAGCGGCCAGAGCCGGTAAAGGAGCTGCCGGGGGGTTACGGATATATCGGAGATTTGGGCGAGGATGAGGCCCTTGACTCCGGGCTGGCGGGATGTAGGATGTACGCAGACCTGGCCCTTGACCGTTCCGAATGCAGTGATGTTTATTTATACCAATCCGTTGGGGAGAGCGGCGGGGAATGGGCATATGTTAAATATGTGCGGCTGCTATACGGCGGGGCGCGGGTCTGAGAAGCCCGGCCTGTGCGCCCTGTTTGACCGGGGGCGCAGGGCGGTAGCCGCCATCTATAACCGGGAGGTATGAGCCCCCGCAGGACAAATCAAAAATGGACCGGCCCAGTCTTGGGCCGGTCATTTTTGTCACTCCACCCCCAGCGCCGCCACCGCGTCCCGCAGGGCCTTCCACCGGGCCAGCAGGGCGGCGTGCTTGTCCCGGCCCCGTTTGGTGAGGCGGTAGTACTTCCGGGCGGGTCCGCCGGACACCGACCCGGCGTACTGCTCCGAGCACCCCTCCCGGCACAGCCCCCGGAGCAGGGCGTAGACGGCGCTCTCCTGGGTGTCGGGAAAGGTGTCGTGGAGGCGGCGGAGCAGCTCGTAGCCGTACTGGTCCCCCTGGGAGAGCAGGTGGAGCAGGCACAGCTCGATCAGGTCCTTTTTCAGCATAGGGCCGCACCTGCCCCCGCGAGGCCCATGGCGGTGAGAACGGCAAACCGCGGCAGATAGGGCCGGAACCAGCCGTCATAAAACAGGCTGTGGGGCGTGCCGAGGTTCGAGAAACAGTACGCCATGCCCAGCACGGCCAGGGACAGCACTGCGGCGGCCAGGGACAGAATGTATACCGCCGCCCACCGGCGGTCCCGGGTGCGGGCCTTGACCAGGGCGAACACCCCCACCAGTCCTGCCAGGGCGCAGCCGCCCCACTCCAGCCAGCCTGCTATGGCGATCAGGCTGGAGGAGGTGTGCCCTGTGTGTGCGGGGCCGGTGCCCTCGCCCATGAAGTCGGTGTCCTCCACCCAGGTGGTCAAAAATCGCTCCGGGTCGGCAGAGAGGCGCCACACCGTCCACCATGCGCAGGCGAGTACGGCCAGCATCAGCAGCCCGCAGAGAACCGCCCCTTTGGGGAGGGGGGCGTTCACCTTGTCCCTCCGGCGGAGGAACCACGCCAGGCACATACCCGTCCCCGCCGCCATTTGGAGAATAGGCAGGACGGTCAGGATGCTGACGGGGGCGTTGTTCTCGTAGTAGCCGCCGCCCCACTCGTACCAGAGGAGGAGCCTGAAAAATGGGGAGGCGGGCAGGGGGGCCAGCGCCGCCGACAACAGGCACACCGCCATCAAGGCGAACACGAGCTGCCAGACACGGTAGGCTTTGGGCGGCGACACCAGCAGCTTGACCACCTGCTCCGGGTCGCCCACCTCCCGGCGCAGCTCTTCCTCGCTCCGGGGCGGGGTGCCCACGATGTCCCGGTAGTCGGCGATCACATCCTCCGCCTCCTCCCGGGGGAGCCGCCAGCGGGCGGCCCGCTCCAGCCGGGCCATGTAATCCTTTTTCATGGGGACACGCTCCTTCCACTTATGCAAAAAATACTATTGTTAAAAATATAGTAGGAACAAGATGATGATACCACGCCCGGGCGGGGCTGTCAAGGGGGAATGTTCCCAGGGTTGACAGCGGCGGCGGGGCGTGGTATACTGCCTTTAACCTCAAAGAAAAGGGTGAAAAGATGCGCAACAAGTGAGTTGAACTTCAAGCTGTGAACAAGAGGCCGGGGCCCATGGAGCATGGGCCTGGGTTTTCATGGCGCGAAGGGCGGCTTGCTTGACCGGGGGCGTATCATGCGTCCCTGCCTTTTCGTCATGTGATCCGTCTTTCCGTCATGGAATGACGGATTTTTTGCGTGTAAGGAGGAATGCGTATGTTTCAGGTGAAAAACCTCACCATCACCCATAAAAAAGACCTGACCACCCTGGTGGAGGGATTGTCCTTCACCCTGGCCCCCGGAGACCGGGCGGCTGTCATCGGTGAGGAGGGGAACGGCAAGTCCACCGTCCTCAAGCTGCTGTACGACTCGGCGCTGGCGGAGCCCTACGCGGAGTGGACGGGGGAGATCGTGGACAAGGGGCTTCGCAAGGGTTATTTGGCCCAGGAGCTGACCCCGGAGGAATTGGCCCTGTCCGTGTGGGAGCTGTGCCAGCGCACCCCTGCCTTTGGGGATGCCGACCCCAGGGCGCTGGACCGGGCGGCCCGGCAGGTGGGGCTGGCCCCCGAGGTGTTCTGGGACGGACGGCCCATGTCCACCCTGTCCGGCGGGGAGCGGGTGAAGCTGCGGCTGGCCCTGCTGCTGCTGGGCCGCCCCGACGTGCTGCTGCTGGACGAGCCGTCCAACGACCTGGACGTGCCCACCCTGGAGTGGCTGGAGGGGTTTCTGCTGGGCAGTCAAGTGCCTGTGCTCTACATCTCCCACGACGAAACCCTTTTGAAGCGCACCGCAAACATGGTCATCCACCTGGAGCGGCTGCGGCGGCGCACCCTGCCCCGGTGCACGGTGTCCCGGACGGGGTACGGGGAGTACGTGGAGCGGCGGCAGGCGGGCTTTGCCCACCAGGAGCAGAAGGCCCGGAAGGAGCGGGCGGAGTACGACGCGAAGATGGAGAAGTTCCGCCAGATCCGGGACAAGGTGGAGCATGCCCAGGCCCACGTCCCCGGCTATAACTCCGCCGGAATCCCAAATCCGGCGGAAGGGCGGCTGCTGAAAAAGAAAATGCACGCGGTGCTGTCCATGGGGCGCCGGTTCGAGCGGGAGAAGGAGGACATGACCGCCATGCCCGAGTGGGAGGAGGCCATCCTCACCTTTTTCGACGCGGGCCGCTCCGCCTTTCCCGCAGGTAAGACGGCGCTGCGGCTGGACGTGCCGGAGCTCACCGCCGGGGATCGGGTGCTGGCCCGGGACGTCCGGCTGTGGGTCACGGGGCCGGAAAAAATCGGCATCGTGGGCCCCAACGGGGCGGGCAAGTCCACGCTGCTGAAGCTGGTGGCGGATGAGCTGCTGCCCCGGCAGGATATCCGCGCCGCCTATATGCCCCAGGATTACGGCGACCTGCTGCTGGGGGACAAAACCCCGGTGGAGGTGCTGGCCCCCTCGGGGCACAAGGACGACATCACCCGCGCCCGCACCCTGCTGGGGAACATGAAGTACAAGGCGGAGGAGATGGAGCACCCCGCGGCGGGGCTGTCGGGAGGCCAGCGTGCCAAGCTGCTGTTTTTATCCATGGTGCTGAACGGGGCCAACGTGCTGGTGCTGGACGAGCCCACCCGGAACTTCTCCCCCCTGTCCGCGCCGGTCATACGCCGGGTGCTGGCGGATTTCCCCGGCGTACTCATCAGCGTGTCCCATGACCGGCTGTATTTGGAGCAGGTGTGCACACGGGTGCTGGAGCTGGGGCCGGATGGGCTGAAAGAGGCGACGTAAACCCGTAGCCGTGCTTCGCCTGTTCGCGACGGTTCCGCAACCTGTGGTTGACAAAAAAATAACCCTGGCTTGGTGGTTTTGAGGGGGAAATTCATGGTATCATAGGGTCAAAGAGGAGGTGGAGCCCATGACGGTGGGTCAGCGCATCGCCCAGAAGAGAAAAGAACTGGGGCTGTCCCAGGAGGCGCTTGGGGAGCGGCTGGGGGTGTCCCGGCAGGCCATCTATAAGTGGGAGTCGGACGCCGCCCTGCCCGAGATCGAGAAGCTGGTGAACCTGAGCCGGGAGTTCTCCGTGTCCATCGACTGGCTGCTGGGCGAGGGGGGCGAGAGCCGGGAGCTCACCCCGGACCAGCTGCGCATGGTGGAGGAGATCGTGGGGCGGTATCTGGCGGCCCAGCCTTCGGGAAAGGCCGTCCCATTGCGGGAGGCGGCGGAGCCGGAGGAGGACGGGGCAGGCCGGGAGAAGCCCGGGCCCCCCAGGCGCCGCCGCTGGCCCAAGGTGCTGGCGGTGCTGGGGGCCGCGGCGCTGGCGGCAGCGCTGGTGAACCTGTTCGTCCAGCTGGAACAGACCCGGCGGGATTACCAGAACCTGCAATACGCCATCAGCAACGTCACCCAAAACGTGAATAATCAGATCGGCGGCATCGCCAGCCGGGTAGAGAGCATTCTGCAAAGCCAGAACGCCCTGACGGCGGAGCAGAGCGCCCGGGTGGTATCCACCGACTACCGGGCCAATACCGTGACCATTGAGGCCCGGGTGATGCCCCGCACCTACGTGGAGGGCATGACGGCGGAATTTATCCTTGTAAGCGGAGGGGAGAGCTTTACCGTGCCGGGGGAGCTGGGGGAGAACCACGCCTTTACCGCCCAAATCACCGGGCAGCTGAGCGACGAGATCACGGTGTCGGCGGCGCTGCTCACCGGGGACCAGCGGCAGACCCAGGTGTTGGAGGAGTTCTTCGGTCTGTACTTCGACAGCTTCCCCACGGTGAATCTTTCCGGCGGGCTGGTTCAGTTCAGCAAAACCAGCGAGGCCGTCAACTGGACCGCCATATTGTCCCCGGTGGATGTGGTCTGCTATGACGTATACGGCCAGGCGGCCCGGCTGGCAAGCCTGCGGGTAGGCCTGTTCCGGGACCAGAAGCTGGTGGCCTGGTTTCTCCGGGAGGAGGGGCCGGACGGCTTGGCGGAGGGGAGGTATATCTTCCGGCCGGAGCCGGACAGGCTGGAGCTGGAGCCCGATTCCATCTACTGCATCGCGGCGGTGGCGGAGGACGAATTCGGCCGGGAGTGGGTGTCGCCCGACCAGAGCAGCGCCACCAGGTTTACCGACAATGGGCGGGACCACTTCGTTGACCCGGATTACAGAAGCGACCCCGCGGACTGGGACTACTGAGAAGGGCGCACACATCGCCGGTACAAAACCCGCCCGCTTCGCGGGCTGGGCTTCGCGGGGGCCCCTGGGGATGCGCAAAGGCGCACACGCCATGCGTGTGCGCCTTTGTTTGTCTTGAGTGCCGGTCAGGGCCGTAGGCCCATGCCGCCCTCCAGCGTAAGCGTTTCGCCGGTGAGGTATTTGAAATCAGGGTGGGTGAGCTGAACGCAGACCCGGCCGATCTCGGTTTCGGGGTCGCCGTAGTGGCCCATGGGAGGCATTTTCACGTTGGCCTTAAAGGCGTCGGGATAGGCTTTCTGGAAGTTCTCCAGCTGGGCGGTCCAGGCGATGGGGCAGATCACGTTCACGTTGATACCGTCGGGACCCCACTCGGTGGCGGCCACCCGGGAAAGGCCCCGGATGCCCTCCTTGGCGGCGGCGTAAGCGCACTGGCCGTAGTTGCCGAAGAGGCCGGCACCCGAGGCGAAGTTGATGACGGAGCCACGGGTCTCTTTCAGATGGGGGTAGCAGGCCTGCATATAGTAGAAGGCGGCGTACAGCCCGGAGTAGACGGCCAGGTCAAACTGCTCCGTGGAGTGGTCCGCCAGGGTCACGCCGGAAGCGGAGGCCTGGGCGTTGTTAATAAGCGCGTCGATGCGGCCGAACGCATTGATGGTCTCATCCACCACGTTTTGAACCACGGCCTTGTTGTCCGATCCCGCGGACACGTCGGCCTGGATGGGGAGCACCTTCACACCGTAGAGCTGCTCCAGCTCCTCCTTGGCATCCTCCAGTTTCTTCATGTTCCGTCCGGTGATGACGAGATTGGCCCCCTCCTTGGCAAAGGCGGTGGCAATGCCGTAGCCGATGGAGCCGCAGCTGGCGCCATCGCTGAGGACGGCCCGACCGCCGCCGGTGATAATGACAGTTTTGCCTTTCATGGTGCCCATGTTTGTGGTTCTCCTTGTAAATATTCCCGGGGACGCTCAGGGCTTGTTTGAAAATTGTCAACACGCCCAATCGGCGGGCCTTTTTCCGCTGAACTGCGTTGCTTTGCCTTGAAATACACAAAGTATTTCTGCGCCAAGTCGCCCTGCCCGGCGAAAAAATCCCTTGCCGCTGGGCATATTACCAATTTTCAAACGGCGCCTAGGGCCCGCCGGGTGATGGCAGATCTATTTTATTTTAACATACTTTTCCGGGAATTGCCACTCTTTTCTTTGCCGGGGCCGGGGAATTCATTACGGAGCCCTTTGAAAATGCCTGTATGCCAGTACGCCGACAGGGAGGAAATACCCGCACCAGCCCAACAGGGCAACCGTTCCTCCGTTTCCGGCTTTCCCGCTCGCCATGCCTGTGAACATTCCCGTCATGGGCATAATGAGACAGCTGATGAAGAACACGCCGTGTACCATCATCAGGTACTTCAGCCATTTGTCCAGCTTGGATTCCGGGTTGATGGACAGGCCGATGAAAAATGTGGAGAGGGCCATCATTCCATAACCGAGCAAATCATAATTGAACAGCAGGCCGCCGCGCTGAAAATCTAATATGCGAACGGCCTGTTCGTTCAGCTCCTCCAGCCGGACGCTGGTCATCTGCGCGAAATAGACTAAGAGGATCAATACCGCGTAGATAACGCCAAAGGAAACACCGATATTGGCGGGAACTCGCCGGCTCTCGCAGCTCTCATATTGAAACCCCGCTGCCATCATCACATATCCCAAGGGCAAAACCATGCAAACCAGGTATGAGCCGAATGAAAAATCGGCGATCATACACACGGCAAAAAGGAAAACTGTGACGGTGACAACCGCCGCGCCGATTCTGGGAATTGTCCGGTTCATCCTGCTTCCCCCATAAAGTATGATTTTGCTGGTATGATAGCACAAAATAACCGCCGCGGCAATCTTTCTTTGCGGAAACGGCCAAAGAGATAAGCCCGCGGCGCTTATTAAAAGGGGCGGCACGCCCCTTGACTTGTCCCCGCCGGGGGCGTAAAATAAGCCGTTAAATGGAAATTGGGCAGGGTAGGGTAAGGGCACCCGGCGCAAGGGGGCCGCGCCTGCCAGGGGAGGAATTCATATGACAACAGGCACGAAATTCATCTTTGTCACCGGCGGCGTGGTGTCCGGGCTGGGCAAGGGGATCACGGCGGCGTCCCTGGGCCGGCTGCTGAAGCAGCGGGGTCTTGGGGTACGGGTGCAGAAGCTGGACCCCTATCTGAATGTGGACCCGGGCACCATGTCCCCCTACCAGCACGGGGAGGTGTTCGTCACCGACGACGGGGCGGAGACCGACCTGGACCTGGGCCACTATGAGCGGTTTATCGACGAGAACCTGACCTTTAACTCCTCCGTGTCCGCGGGGAAGGTCTATTGGAACGTACTCAACCGGGAGCGGGCGGGAGACTATTTGGGGGGGACGGTGCAGATCATCCCCCACATCACCGATGAGATCAAGCGGCACATCTACTCCCTGGAGGGGCCGGACACAGACGCGGCCATCGTGGAGATCGGCGGCACCGTGGGCGATATCGAAAGCCAGCCCTTCCTGGAGGCCATCCGGCAGGTGGCCGCCGAGCGGGGGAGGAACAACGTGATGTTCATCCACGTGTCCCTCATCGTGTCCATCCCCGGTTCCGGGGAATTGAAGTCCAAGCCTACCCAGCACTCCGCCAAGGAGCTGCTCAGCCTGGGCATCCAGCCGGACGTCATTATGTGCCGCAGCGACGCCCCCATCCCCCAGGACATTTTGGACAAGATATCCCTGTTCTGCAATATCCCGGCGGACCACGCCATCCCCAACCTGACGGCGGATCTCCTCTACGAGGTGCCGCTGATGCTGGAGCGGGAGGGGCTGGCCGACGTGGTGGTGCGGCGGCTGGGGCTGATCTGCCACGCGCCCGACCTCACCGAGTGGGCCACCATGGTCCACCGGGCCAAGCACCCTGCGGGGAGCGTCGCCATCGCCCTGGTGGGCAAGTACGTGGGGCTCCACGACGCCTACCTGTCGGTGGCGGAGGCCCTCACCCACGGCGGGATCGAAAACCAGGTGTCGGTGGACGTGCGCTGGGTGAACTCGGAGGAGGTCACGGCGGAGACGGCGGACAAACTGCTGGGGGATGTCCAGGGCATCCTGGTGCCCGGCGGCTTCGGCAGCCGGGGGATTGAGGGCAAGATTGAGGCCATCCGGTACGCCAGGGAGAACAAAATTCCTTTCCTGGGCATCTGCCTGGGGATGCAGCTGGCGGTGGTGGAGTACGCCCGGCACGTGTGCGCTCTGGCGGGGGCCCACTCCTCCGAGCTGGACCCCACCACCCCCTATCCCGTCATTGACCTGATGCCCGGCCAGGTGGGGGTGACCGCCAAGGGGGGCACCATGCGGCTGGGCAGCTATCCCTGCCGGCTGGCGGAGGGTTCGCTGGCCGCGTCCATCTACGGCGCAAATGAGATCAACGAGCGCCACCGCCACCGCTATGAGTTCAACAACGACTACCGGGAGGCGCTGACAAAGGCGGGGCTGTCCCTGTCCGGGCTGTCCCCCGACGGGCGGCTGGTGGAAATGGTGGAGCTGCCCGGCCACCCCTGGTTCGTGGCGGGCCAGTTCCACCCGGAGCTGAAATCCCGGCCCAACCGGGCCCACCCGCTGTTCCGGGAATTTATCGGGGCGGCGAAGAGGGCCCTACGTGAATAAATGGTGACAGCCGCCGGGGCCTCCCGGCGGCTGTTTCTATTTGCGGTAGCTGATGGGATAGGACCAGCCCAATACCTGTGAATGGGGCAACTCAAAAGAGCTGCCATCGCCATTGCAATAGGTATAGACGCCGTGCTCATAGGCAAAAAAGTCAAAACTGATATCATCAAAATGGGGTTCGCGATACTTTACAAAGACATAGGAGGCTTCCTCTGGCGGCGTTGCGGGCGGCCGCCATGGGATGATGGTCACCTCATCCATACTTTGAATGCCTAAAATATCCATCAATTCGGCTTCACGCTTTTTGTCATAGAGCAATTGACTGGTCATGTCTAAAATTGTCATTCTTTATCCCCCACCCCGAAATGACATTTAGTGAATGTCAAATATAGTAGCATAATAACATAAACTTACCTCAATGACAAGAACTAAATGTCAAAAGGAGGAGGGTTTATGTTTAAAAACAAAAATGCGGACGGAACATTGAATCTGTGTGGAAAGAATGTAGCCCATCTGCGATTGGCTTTAGCTCCAAAGGTATCTCAGAAGGATTTAGCCGACCGCCTGCAAATCGCCGGGCTGGATTTAGACAAAAACGCGGTCCAGCGGATTGAGAGCGGGCAGCGGTTCGTTACGGATATTGAGCTGCGCACGCTGGCCGAGGTTTTAGGCGTTTCTGTGGATGAACTGCTGAAATAAAGCATAAAAGAGCCCCGGCCGTCGGCCGGGGCTTCGTCTTGTCCTTATTCCACGGGCACGGTCCAGCCGTGGGGGTCGGCCACCGTCCCCCACTGGATGCCGGTGAGGGTGTCGTACAGCCGTTGGGTCAGGGGGCCAATCTTGCCCCCGCTGACGGTTTCCCTGCGGTCCTCCCAGGCCAGCAGGCCGATGGGGGACACCACCGCCGCCGTGCCGGTGCCCCAGGCCTCCTCCAGGTCGCCCGCCCGGGCGGCGTCGAACAGCTCCTGGGCGGAGATGAGCCGCTCCTCCACCGGGATGCCCCAGGAGCGGATCAGCTCCAGACAGCTCTTGCGGGTGATGCCGGGGAGCACCGACCCGGTGAGCTCGGGGGTGACCACCGTGCCGCTGATCTTGAACATCACGTTCATGGAGCCCACTTCCTCGATATACCTGCGGTGGACGCCGTCCAGCCACAGCACCTGGGAGAAGCCCTGCCCCTCCGCCCGCTCGCCGGCGCGGATGGAGGCGGCGTAGTTGCCGCCGCACTTGGTAAAGCCGGTGCCCCCCTTGACGGCCCGCACGTCCTCGTCCTCCACATAGATTTTCACCGGGTTGATCCCCTCGGGGTAATAGGCCCCCACCGGGCAGCAGATGACGGCGAACAGGTAGCTGTGGGAGGCGTGCACCCCCAGGCCGTTGTCGGTGGCGATGATGAAGGGGCGGATGTAGAGGGACGCGCCCACCTTGTGGGGCACCCAGGCCCGGTCCATGCCCACCACGGCCTTGACGGCCTGGACAAAATCCTCCTCGGGGATCTCGGGGATGCACATGCGGCGGCAGGAGGAGTTGAGCCGGGCGGCGTTCTCATAGGGCCGGAAGAGCTGTACCTGGCCGGCGGGGGTGCGGTAAGCCTTCATGCCCTCGAAAATCTCCTGGGCATAGTGGAACACCATGCAGGACAGCTCGAAGGGCAGCGGGCCGTAGGGCACCACCCGGGGGTCGTGCCAGCCCTGGCCGCCGGTGTAGTCCATGAGGAACATGTGGTCGGTGAAGGTCTTGCCGAACACCAGCTTGTCCGGGTCGGGCTGGGGCTTCAAGGCCTGGGCGGGGGTGATTTTGATATCCAGCATAGGGATCGGCTCCTTTGACGATGTAAAGTAAAGTTATTATACCAGCGCCGGGCTTGGGATGCAATGGGGATTTTCCCAAATCCGGCCCTTGTTTTTGTGTCGGCGATTTGGTATAATCTATTATCTATGGAATGCGGCCCCTGCCCCGGATAGAGTTGGAAAGAGGTGGAGATGGTGTATCAGAAGCTGACGCGGCTGCTGGCCCCGCGCATCGGGCTGTACTTTGGGGTGATGCTGGCCTTCGCGGGGATCACCGCCCTGCTGGGGGAGACCCAGGCGGCGGTGGCGGAGCTCATTGTGGTGGGCGTGCTGCTGGTCGCCTGCGGGGCGTCCGCCCTGCGGCGCAAGCGGGAGGCGGACCAGTACCTGAAGGAACTGATGGACAGCATGGACCAGGCCACCAGGGACAGCACCCTCAACTGTCCCCTGCCCCTGGTGATGTTCCGCCCGGACACCGACGAGGTGGTGTGGTCCAACGACCGCTTTCTGCGCCTTACGGAAGACCAGGAGCGGATGTTTGATACCAAGATGTCCGACCTGGCCCCCAACTTTGACTCCCGCTGGCTGCTGGAGGGGAAGAGCGAGTGCCCGGGGGAGGTGGAGCTGGGCCAGCGGCGCTACCAGGTGTTCGGCGACATGGCCCGCCCCACGGCTGGAAAGGAGGAGGGTCTGCTGGCCACCACCTACTGGCTGGACGTCACCGAGCTTGCCGATACCAGGGACATCTTCAAGGCCACCCGGCCGGTGCTGGCCCTGCTGCTGCTGGACAATTACGAGGACGCCATCAAGGGCCAGGATGAAAACATCCGCTCGGCCATGCTCAGTGAAATCAGCCAGCGCTTCTCCCGCTGGGCGGAGCGCGCCCACGGGGTGTTCTGCCGGTTAGACCGGGACAGGTTCCTGTTTTTGTTTGAGGAGCAGTATCTGGAGGGGTATAAGGAGGAAAAATTCTCCTTGCTGGACAGCGTGCGGGAGGTGGTCAACCCAGCGGGCATCCCCGCCACCGTATCCATCGGCGTGGGGGTGGACGGGGACACCTTCGAAGAGCTCTACCGCTTTGCCAACCTGTCGGTGGAGATGGCGCTGAGCCGGGGGGGCGACCAGGCGGTGGTGAAGAACCGCTTCACCTTCGAGTTCTTCGGCGGGCGCAGCAAGGAGACCGAGCGGCGCACCAAGGTGAAGAGCCGGGTGATGGCCTCCGCCATGGGCGAGCTGGTGGCGGACGCGTCGTGCGTCATGGTCATGGGCCACCGCTCCCCCGACTTCGACGCGGTGGGGGCAGCCGTGGGCGTATGTGCCATCGCCCGGATGAAGGGGGTGCGCCACTATATCATCCGGGAGGCGGGGGGGACCCCGGCGGATGAGCTCTATGACCGGGTGGCGCGGATGCCCCAGTACGAGGGGGTGCTGCTGGACCCCCAGGAGGCCATGCTCCGGGCGGACTCCCGCTCCCTGCTGGTGGTGGTGGACACCAACCGCCCCGAGCAGGTGCAGAACCGGGAGCTGCTGGACTCCTGCAACAAGGTGGCGGTCATCGACCACCACCGGCGGGCCGCCACCTATATCGAGGGGGCGGACCTCAATTTCCACGAGCCCTACGCCTCTTCCGCCAGCGAGCTGGTCAGCGAGCTGATCGGCTACCTGATGGAGCCCACGGACCTGTTTCCCGGGGAGGCGGAGGCGCTGATGGCGGGGCTGATGCTGGACACCAAAAATTTCACCATGCGCACCGGGGGGCGAACCTTTGAGGCGGCGGCCATGCTCCGCCGGGCGGGGGGGGACACCGGCGAGGTGCGCAAGCTGTTCCAGACCGACCTGGACGACGCGGTGGCCAAGTACGGCCTGATCCAGAACGCCAAGATGTACCGCAGGGACATTGCCATCGCCGCATCCGAGCATTCGGTGGGCCGGGTGACCGCCGCCCAGGCGGCGGATGAGCTTTTGAATATTGCGGGCATCGGCGCGTCGTTCGTCCTCTACCCGGACGGGGAGCGGGTGGTCGTGTCCGGCCGCAGCCTCAGCGACACCAACGTCCAGGTGATTTTGGAGGCCTTGGGCGGGGGCGGGAACGCCGGGGCGGCAGGCGCCCAGATCCCCGGCAAGTCGGTGGGGCAGGTCCTGGAGGAGCTCCACGCCGCGCTTGACCAGTATTTTGACGATAGAGGCGCGGAGCCGTCGTGAGCAGCGCGGATGGAGCGGAGCGAAAGCAAAAGCCCAAGGCCCACACAGCGGGACTGGGTTTTGCTTGAGACGGAGCGAAGCCGCGCGTTGCGAACAGGCGCAGCGTGACAATTTTCCGGGCCTGCGGCCCGTGTGAGATTTGGAGGAAACCAATTATGAAAGTTATTTTACAGCAGGACGTAAAGGGCCAGGGCAAGAAGGGCCAGATGGTGGAGGTGTCCGACGGCTACGGCCGCAACTTCCTCCTGCCCCGGAAGCTGGCGGTGGAGGCCACCGCGGAGAACGTGAACACCATGAAGATGCAGGACAAGGCCAAGGCCGCCCGGCTGGCCGAGGAAAAGGCCCAGGCCCTGGCCCTGGCGGAGAAGCTCAAGGGCGTGCAGGTGAACATCAAGGCCCGGGCGGGCCAGGGGGGCAAGCTGTTCGGCTCCATCACCAATAAGGAGATCTCCGAGGAGCTGAAAAAACAGTTTGGGATCGACGTGAATAAGAGCAAGATCGTACTGGGCGAGCCCATCAAGTCCTTCGGCAGCTTTGAGGTGAAGTGCAAGCTGGGCAGCGAGGTCAGCGGGGCCATCAATTTGCTCGTCATTGAGGATAAGTAGGCCATGCCCGGCGAGGAACTGAGCGAACTGCAGCTGCCCCACTCGGTCATGGCGGAGCAGGCGGTGCTGGGCTCCATGCTCATCGACGAGCGGTGCGTGCCGTCTGTGATTGAGCGGCTGGCGCCCGAGGACTTCTATATGCGGGCCAACCGGGAGCTGTACCAGGTGCTCTACACCATGTTCAGCCGGTTTGATACCATCGACCCGGTGACGGTGGTGGACCGGATGAAGCAGGCGGGGCTGTACGACGAGAACGCCACCGTCCCCTACCTGCGCCAGCTCATGGAGATCACCCCCACTGCCGCCAACGTGATGGACTACGTGGACATTGTGGCGGACAAGGCGGTGCTGCGCCGGGTGGGGGAGGCCGCCGGGGAGCTTTCCGAGATGGTTCGCGCCGAGGCGGGCACCGCCGCCCAGGTGCTGGAGGCGGCGGAGCAGCGCATCTATGCCATCCGCCAGGGACGCTCCGCCCAGGGGATGAGCCACATTTCCGCCGTGATGAACGAGGTGTGGGACACCATCAAGGAGCGTCAGGCATCGGGGGACGAGTTCCCGGGCATTTCCACCGGCCTTGTGGATTTGGACCGGCGCATCTCCGGCCTGAACAACTCCGACCTCATCATCCTGGCCGCCCGGCCCGGTGTGGGCAAGTCGTCCTTCGCCATGAACATCGCCGTGGAGGCGGCCAAGCACTCGGGCAAGAGCGTGGCGGTGTTTTCCCTGGAAATGAGCCGGGCCCAGCTGGGGCTGCGCCTGGTGTCCACCGAGTGCCTGATAGACAATAAAAAGCTGTCCACCGGGCGCATTGTGGGGGAGGACGAGTGGGGCCGGGTGGCCATGGCGGTGGCCAGCCTCAGCCAGGCCAAAATGTATATCGATGACGACGCTTCCCTGTCGGTGGCGGACATCAACGCCAAGTGCCGGCGCATCAGCGACCTGGGGCTGGTCATTGTGGACTACCTCCAGCTCATGACCTCCGCCGGAGGGACGCCCAAGGCGAGCGACAACCGCCAGCAGGTGGTGTCCGACATGTCCCGCTCCCTGAAGCTGATGGCAAAGGAGCTCAACGTTCCGGTGATCTGCCTGTCCCAGCTCTCCCGCGCCAACGAGAGCCGGGCGTCCGGCCAGCGCCGTCCCATGCTGTCCGACCTGCGGGACTCGGGGGCCATCGAACAGGACGCGGACATCGTGATGTTCCTCTACCGGGAGAGCTACTACGAGGACGACGCGGAAAACCCCAACGTGGCCGAGTGCATTGTGTCCAAAAACCGCCACGGCGAGACGGGAACCGTCATGCTGGAGTGGCGGCCTGAATTCACCACTTTCCGCAACCTGGCCTACCAGTACGACGAGGAGGAGTAGCATGGGGGACAGCTTCCAATTCGGCCTGATCCCCCCCGGGGCCGGGGTGCTGTGCGCCCTGTCCGGCGGGGCGGACTCCATGTACCTGCTGTGCCGCCTGCTGGAGGGGCAGGAGCGGTACGGCTGGAGGGTATGCGCCGCCCACCTGAACCATGGCCTACGGGAGAGCGCCGGGCGGGACGAGGAATTTGTCCGCAGCTGGTGCGAAAGCCGGGACGTTCCTCTGTCCCTCCGCCATGAAAACGTAGCGGAGTACGCTTTTAAAAATAAACTCTCCGTGGAGGAGGCGGGTCGGGTTCTGCGCTACCGTTTTCTGGAGGATGCCGCTTGGGAGAAGGGGGACTGTGAGCACCCGGTCCTCATCGCCACCGGCCACCACGCCGGGGACAACGCGGAGACGGTTTTGATGAACCTGATTCGGGGATGCGGCCTCAAGGGGCTCACCGGCATCCCGCAGCGCCGGGGGAACATCGTTCGGCCCATGCTGGAGGTGTCCCGCCAGGAGATTGAGGACTATTTGCAAAGGTACGGCGTCCCCCATGTGGAGGACGAAACCAACGCCGGGCTGAATTACACCCGGAATAAAATCCGGCACCGGCTGCTGCCCCTGCTGGAGGAGATCAACCCCCAGGCCGCCGTCCACATCGCCGCCGCCGCCCGCCGCCTGCGGGAGGACGAGGAGGAGCTGGCCCGGCAGGCCGCCCCCCTGGCGGCGGAGGGGCTGGAGATCCCGGACGGCGTGGCCCTCCCTGTCCGGGTGGTGCGGGAGGCCCCCCGGCCATTGGCCCTGCGGGCGTGCGCCATGGCGCTGGACCGGGCGGGGCTGGGGGCGGAGGCGGTCCATCTGGAGCGGGTGCTGGCCCTGGCCCTGGGAGAGAATCCCTCCGCCGGGATAGACTTGCCTGGAGGGCGGGCATACCGGCAGTATGAGCTGCTGGTGTTTTCCCCCGCCGGGGAGCCGGAGCTCCCCGCGTCGGAGCCACTGAGGGGGGGGGAGGGCCGCTGGGGGAATTGGCGAATCCGCTGTATGCCCGCGGCCTGCCCCCAAAAGGCGTATATCAGCCCCTGGGAATTTTATCTGAGGCCGGGGGAGTATTTCATCCGCTCCCGCAGGGAGGGGGATACGCTCACCCTGGGGAAGCGGCCCGCCAAAACGGTAAAAAAGCTGATGATAGAGGGGAAGGTCCCCGTTCGCCGCCGGGGTCATATCCCTGTGCTGGCCCTGGGGGATCGGGTGGCCGCCGTAGGGGGGCTGGGCCCGGAGAGGGATTGTCTGGCAGAGCCGGGCGCGCCCGCTTTGCATATCATGATAAAAACAGAGGAGAGTGTGTTATGATCCATCCAGACGTAGAACGGGTACTGTACACCGAAGAGGAGCTGCGCAGCCGGATTGCCCAGCTGGGCGGACAGATCACCGCCGATTACGCCGGGCGGCAGCCCATGCTGGTGTCGGTGCTGCGGGGGTCCTATATCTTCATGGCCGACCTGACCCGGGCCATCGGCCTGGACGTGACGGTGGACTTTATGGTGGTGTCCTCCTACGGGGCTGGCACCGTCAGCTCGGGGCAGGTGGAGATCAAAAAGGACCTATCCGACTCCATTGAGGGGCGGGATCTCATTATCGTGGAGGATATTCTGGACTCGGGCAACACCCTGTATTACCTGATGGACGTGCTGCGGGCGCGTAAACCCGCCTCCATCCGCATCTGCACCCTGATGGACAAGCCGGAGCGGCGCACCAAGCCCATTACGGCGGATTATGTGGGCTTCACCATCCCGGACGCCTTCATTGTGGGCTACGGGCTGGATTATGACGAGCGCTACCGCAACCTGCCCTACGTTGGGGTGCTCAAGCCCTCCGTCTACAATCAATAGAGGGGGCTGCGCGGGGGTGCCCCCGGCGAAAATAAGCGGCAGGGCCGCGACCAAGGAGAACGACTATTTTGAACCGTTATAAAATCAGGGGACTGGTCCTCTACGCCGCGGTGCTGCTGGCGCTGCTGTGGGGGCTGGCCGTTTTCACCGGCGTCGGGCGGAAGGACCGGGTGAGCTACGCCGCTGTGGTGGACTGCTTCCAGCAGGAGCAGGTGGTCTATTTTGTGGTGGACAGCGGCGGGCTGCTGACCATGCAGGGCGCCGACGGTGCCGTCCGCCGCCACGCCCTGGCGGATGTGGACGCCTTCCGCGAGGAGCTGGGCCCCCTCATTGAGGAGCAGCACAAGCGGGGGATCATCCGCAACTACGATTTTGAGCAGGGCTTCGAGCTGCCCATGTGGCTGGTGGTGCTGCTGCCGGCGGTGGCGTCGGCGGCGCTGGCCATGGTCATCTGGATGATGCTGGGCGCCCACCAGCAAAGCGCTCAGGGCGGTGGCGGCGGCGGGCCGGGGGTGAGCCGGTTTGGCCGCGCCCGCACCGTGGAGGCCAAGGACACTGCGGTTACCTTTGCCGACGTGGCCGGGGCGGACGAGGAGAAGCAGGAGCTCCAGGAGTTGGTGGACTTCCTCAAGGAGCCCCAGAAGTTCATCGACCTGGGGGCCCGCATCCCCAAGGGGGTGCTGCTGGTGGGCCCGCCGGGCACCGGCAAGACCCTGCTGGCCAAAGCGGTGGCGGGGGAGGCCGGGGTGCGCTTCCTGTCCATTTCCGGCTCCGATTTTGTGGAGCTGTACGTGGGCGTGGGCGCGTCCCGCGTCCGGGACCTGTTCGACCAGGCCAAGCGGGAATCCCCCGCCATTGTGTTTATCGACGAGATCGACGCGGTGGGCCGCCAGCGGGGCGCGGGCTTGGGCGGCGGCCACGACGAGCGGGAGCAGACCCTGAACCAGCTGCTGGTGGAGATGGACGGCTTTGCCGCCAACGAGGGGGTCATTGTGCTGGCCGCCACCAACCGGCAGGATATTCTGGACCCCGCCCTGCTCCGCCCCGGCCGGTTTGACCGGCAGGTGTATGTGGGCAGGCCGGACATGAGGGGCCGGGAGGAGATTTTGCGGGTGCACACCCGGAAAAAGCCCCTGGCGGACGACGTGGATCTGAAGGAGATCGCCCGGGAGACCATAGGCTTCACCGGGGCCGATCTGGAGAACCTGATGAACGAGTCCGCCCTGCTGGCGGCGCGGCGGAACCAGCCCTATATCACCCTGGCGGACATACAGGAGTCGGTCATCAAGGTGATTGCCGGGCCGGAAAAGCGCAGCCGGATCAAGCTGGAGGAGGATAAGCGCATCACTGCCTACCACGAGGCGGGCCACGCGGTGGTCAGCCACGCCCTGCCCACCCAGGATCCGGTGCAGCAGATCACCATCGTTCCCCGGGGGGAGGCGGCGGGCATGACCATCAACCGCCCCCAGGAGGACCGGGATCATGTGTCCAGCCAAAAGCTGCGGGAAACCCTGTCCACCCTGCTGGGCGGGCGGTGTGCCGAGGAGACCGCCCTAGGCTTTGTGTGCACCGGGGCGGTGAGCGACCTGGAGCGGGCAACCCAGATCGCCCGGAACATGGTGGCCAGGTACGGCATGAGCGAAAAGCTGGGCCACGCCACCTTCAACACCGGCCACGACGAGGTGTTTATTGGCCGCTCCATGGCCCAGGCCAAGCCCTATTCCGAGCAGACCGCCGCCCTGATCGACCAGGAGGTGAAGGCGCTGCTGGACGGGGCCTACGCCAAATGCAGGGAGATATTGGAGCGGGATCGGGACAAACTGGAGCTGGTAGCCCGGTTTTTGCTGGAACACGAGACGATGAACGCCGCGCAGTTCCAGCTGGTATATGACGACCCGGCGGCGCTGGAGGCCGCCGGCGGAATGCGGGAGAGCTGAGCATGGAGCATTGGAAATCGGAAGAGGAGAACAACCCGCAGGCCCGGCCCGGATACCCCTCCCAGGAGGGCGGGGAGCTGTCCGGGGGAAAGGCGCATAAGGACACCTCCGGCGGGCGGGAGCTGTATATGAATGTGCGGGTGCTGGTGAGCATGATGGCGGTGTTTGTCATGGTGTTCACCTTTGTGGCCCGCATCATCGTGGTCAGCGGCCCATCCATGGAGAGCACCTTGTGGGGGGGCGACCTGATCCTGGTGTGGGGGCTGGGCTATACTCCAAAGCAGGGGGATATTGTGGTGCTCACCCAGGAAAATTACCAGGAGGATTCCATTGTCAAGCGAGTCATCGCCACCGAAGGCCAGCGGGTGGATATCGACTACAGCGCCAACTCTGTCCGGGTGGATGGGGAGCTTCTGGAGGAAGACTATATCAAAGAGCAGATGTTTGTCCCCAGCTACGGCGAGGGGATCAACCACGTCACCGTGCCCGAGGGATGCCTCTTCGTCATGGGGGACAACCGCAACCAGTCCGCGGACAGCCGGTATCCCAACATCGGCATTGTGGACACGCGGTGCGTCATTGGCCGGGGGTTGGCAGTGATGTTCCCCTTTGAGCATTGGAAGAAACTGTAGCGAAGGCGCGGACGGGGAGGTTTGGCATGAAAGACAATATTTCAGAGCGGACGCGCTGGCTGGTGTGCGCGCTGGCCGCGGCGCTGGCCGCGGCGGCCCTGCGGCGCTGGCAGCTGGCCTCCGCCTTTGAGCCGCCGCTGGGGCTGTCCGTGCCGGGGGCCCAGGCCAGTGTGATCCTGGTGTGTGTGCTGCTGATGGCGGCGGCGTGGCTGGCAATCCTGGCCCTGTCCGGATACTCCAGGGCGGAGGGGCAGGGCTGCCGGTGGGACCTGGTGTTCCTGGGAACGGGGGACTGGGTGTATCCCGCCCTGGCGGTGCTGGCGGCCCTCCTGGCGCTGGCCGCGGCGCCCTGCCTGCTTTGGATGGGCTGGGGGCAATGGGAGGCCTACCAGCAGGCCAAGGCGATGCTGGCCCAGGGGATAGAGGTCCAGCTGCCCAGCAATAATGGGATGCTGGCCATGGCCACGGCGGCGGGGGCGCTGGCGTCTTTCCTGGGCCTGCTCCAGCTGGGGCGGGACGGGCTGCGCCCCGGCAAACGGGGCAAGGGGGGCTTTTCCGCCGCCCTGCCCGGCGTGGCCGGCTGCGTGTGGCTGATGGAGAGCTTCCGGGCCCATGCCGCCAACCCGGTGCTGTGGGACTACGCGCCGCTGCTGCTTTCCATCGTCTGCGGGATGCTGTTTTATATGGACTTCGCGGGCATCTCCGCCGGGGCGGCCCGGCCCCGCAGGCTGCTGTGGATGGCGGGGATGACGCTGATCCTCTCCGCCGCCGCGCTGGTGTCCGCCGTGGGGAGCGGCTGGGCGGACGCACTGCTGCTGCTGTCCCAGATGCTGGCGGCGGCCGGGGTGCTGTGGCGGCTGTCCCCCAGCCTGGAAAATCCGCCCAAAACCAAAGCAAAGCCCCGCCCCAGACCCTTTGGGGGGGAGAGCACACAGGAGGAGACCACCTATGATTGACAAAAAATTCTATATTACCACCCCTATCTACTACCCGTCGGGCAAGCTGCACATCGGCCACGCCTACTGCACCGTGGCCACCGACGCCATGGCCCGGTACAAGCGGCTGTGCGGCTATGAGGTGATGTTCCTAACCGGCACCGACGAGCACGGGCAGAAGATTGAGGATAAGGCCCGTGAGGCCGGGGTCACCCCCCAGCAGTTCGTGGACGACATTGTGGCCGCCCCCGGCGGGGTGCTGGATCTGTGGAAGCTGATGAACATCTCCTACGACCGCTTCATCCGTACCACCGACGGCTACCACGTGGAGGCCATCCAGAGGATTTTCAAAAAGATGTACGACAAGGGCGACATCTACAAGGGCTCTTACAAGGGCAAATACTGTAAGCCCTGCGAGTCCTTCTGGACGGAAAGCCAGCTCAGGGACGGCAAGTGCCCCGACTGCGGCCGGGAGGTGATGGACGCGGAGGAGGAGGCCTACTTCTTCCGGGCGTCCAAGTATGCCGGCCAGGTGCGGGAGCTGTTGCTGAATACCGATTTCCTGGAGCCCAAGAGCCGGGTGCACGAGATGGTGAACAACTTCATCGACTGCGAGGGGGGCCTCCAGGACCTGTGCGTGTCCCGAACCTCCTTCACCTGGGGGGTGCCGGTGGACTTCGACCCCGGCCACGTGGTCTATGTGTGGCTGGACGCGCTGTTCAACTATATGACCGCGCTGGGTTATCAAAACGAGAAATATAACGATGTGGAGAAATTCTGGCCCGCCGACGCCCACTTCGTGGGCAAGGAGATCGTCCGCTTCCATGCCATCTACTGGCCCGCTTTCCTGATGAGCATGGAACTGCCCCTGCCGAAAAAGGTGTATGGCCACGGCTGGCTCAACTTCAACGGCGACAAGATGTCCAAATCCAAGGGCAATGTGGTGGACCCCCACCTGCTCTCCGAGCGGTACGGGGTGGACGCCCTGCGCTTCTTCCTGCTGCGCTCCTTCCCCTTCGGCTCCGACGGGAACTTCACCAATGAGCTGCTCATCCAGACCATCAACAACGACCTGGCCAACGACCTGGGCAACCTGGTCAGCCGCACCACCGCCATGGCGGAGAAGTATTTCGGCGGCACGCTGCCCGGGGGTGGTCAGGCCGATCCGGCGCTGGACGACAGCCTCATCTCTCTGGCCGGCGGCCTGCGCTGCCGCTATGAGGAGCAGATGGAGAAGTTCCAGTTCCAGAACGCCCTGGAAGAGGTGTTCAAGGTGATCCAGCGGGCCAACAAGTATATCGACGAGAACGCCCCCTGGGCGCTGGCCAAGGATATGGGGGCCAACGGCCCCCGGCTGGCCCGGGTGCTCTACAACCTGCTGGAGACCGTCCGCATCTGCGCGGTGCTGCTCACCCCCTTCATGCCCGCCAGCTGTGACAGGATTTTTGCCCAGATCGGGGCCGGCGGGGACGCCCGGGGCTGGGACAGTGCGGCGCAGTGGGGGGTGCTTCCCGCCAGTGTGCCCGTCTCCAAGGGGGAGAACTTGTTCCCCCGTATCGACATGGCAAAGGAGCTGAGTGAATTGGACGCCATCATGGAGGAGGCCCAAAAGGCCGCCCTGCCTGCCCTGGAGGTGGAGCCCTTTATTGAGGAGCAGGTGGACTTTGACACCTTCTGCAAGTCTGACTTCCGGGCGGTGAAGGTGAAGAGCTGCGAGAACGTGCGCAAGTCGGACAAGCTGCTGAAATTCATCCTGGACGACGGCACAGGGACGGACCGGCAGATTCTCTCCGGCATTGCCAAGTGGTATAAGCCGGAGGAGCTGGTGGGCAAGACGCTGGTGGCCATCGTCAACCTGCCCCCCCGGAAGATGATGGGCCGGGAGAGTCAGGGGATGCTCATCTCCGCCGTCCACACGGAAAAGGGGGAGGAGGTCCTCCACCTGCTGATGGTGGACGACGCCATCCCCGCCGGGGCCAAGCTGTGCTGAGGGGCCTGTTCGACACCCACGCCCACTACGACGCCCGCCAGTTCGACCCTGACCGGGACCAGGTGCTTGCCGCCCTGCCCGGCCAGGGGGTGGAGCTGGTGGTCAACCCGGGCTGCGACCTGGCCAGCTCCCGCCAGGCGGTGGAGCTGGCCGGACGCTATCCCTTCGTCTATGCCGCCGTGGGGGTCCACCCGGAGGAGTGCGGGGACTGGGAGGAGGCGCAGCTGGATGAGCTGCGCCTCTTGGCCGCCTTGCCCCGGGTGGTAGCGGTGGGGGAGATCGGCCTGGATTATTACTGGGAGGAAAACCCGCCCCGGGAGCTGCAAAGGCGGGTGTTCCGGGCCCAGATGGCGCTGGCCCGGGAGCTGGGCCTGCCCGTCATCGTCCACGACCGGGAGGCCCATGGGGACAGTATGGCCATCGTGAGGGAATTCCCGGAGGTGCGGGGGGTGTTCCACTGCTTCTCCGGCAGCGCCGAGATGGCCCGGGAGCTGGTGGGCCTGGGCTGGATGATCTCCTTTACCGGGGTGCTCACCTACAAAAACGCCCGTAAGGCGGTGGAGGCCGCCCAGGCCGTCCCCTTGGACCATATCATGATTGAGACGGACAGCCCCTACATGGCCCCCGTCCCCCACCGGGGGGAGCGGAACCACTCGGGGTTTGTGTGCCATGTCTGTGAACGGCTGGCGGAGCTGAAAGGGATTCCGGCGGATGAATGTTCCACAATAACCCAGGGAAATGGGCGCAGGTTCTTCCATATCCAGGTATGAATTGGAAGAACAAAGAAATACGTGGTTTTTTGTGGAAGCTGGTGAAAATTTGTTCCAAATTGTATCGGTTTTCAGTTTTTTTTCAAAGTGTGCTTGACAGCTGTTTTACGCAGTGTTATACTGACAATGGTTTTGATGTATGAACTGATTTGTGCCCGCTCTTTCGTACATGAAAGGGCGGACTTTTTTCTTCTACTTTCAAAACGAAATTTTTACAAATAAGGAGGATATAGGAAATGAGCGGTACTGTCAAATGGTTCAATGCGGAAAAGGGCTACGGCTTCATCACTCCCGACGACGGCAGCGAGGACGTGTTTGTCCACTTCTCCGCCATCGTGGCCGAGGGCTACAAGAAGCTGCTGGAGGGCCAGAAGGTCACCTTTGAGACCGAGCCTGATCCCCGGGGCGCCAAGGGCGTGCGCGCCACCAACGTGGTCGCCATCGTGGAGGAGTAATCCCGGCGCAAAATCCGGCGGACGCGAAGGGCCACCCCGTGCAAAGACGACAACAAAATAACCGTCCGGACCATGATTCAAGGCGCGGCAGTCAGTTATGATTGCCGCGCCTTGAATCATGTTCCGGACAAAGCGTTTCGCAATTAAAGCGATGATATCAAACAAGCCCCAGCTGTCATATCTGATGGCTGTTCTGCGAAGCCATGTTGGCTTTTGGAAAAACCAATCAACCAAATGGCGCTTCCAATAAATGTTTCGTCAAGGTACTTCCAGCGCTGCGCTTGTCAGGGGATTCCCGTGCGGTTTGGGTAAAAGGCTTCAGCGGCCATCCTTGTCCGCAGAATCCAGATGTGTGTGGATGGCAGCATTGATCTGCGCGATTTCCTCCGCGTCAAGGGACCAGGACATGGCAGCGGTGTTTTCCACGGCCTCCGCCGCGTTTCTGACACCCGTGAGGGAAGTGTCCACAACGCCGCACTGGGTGGTCCAATTGATGGCGACCTGGGCCACGGGGACATTCCGCCGCTGGGCGATGATGTCCAGCGCGGCCAGGAGTTTCATGACCTGGGAGAATCTGGGCTCTACAAAGAAGTCGTAAAAGCCCAGCCGGGCGTCGTGGGAGTCGAAATGGGGCAGCTGGCGGATGGCGCCGGTGAGGATGCCCGCGCCCAGGGAGCCGTAACCCATGGCGGCCACCCCTTTGTCGTGGTACTGCTTGAGGAGGGCTTCTTTGCTTCGGTTGACCATGGAATAGGGATACTGTACCACATCCAGGACGCCCAGCCGGTACAGCGCGTCCAGCTGCGCCGGTTCAAAGTTGGATACGCCGGTATAGCGGATCTTTCCCGCCTTTTTCAGCTCCTTGAGTACATCTGCGGTCTCTTCCAGGGGAGTGTTCACGTCGGGCCAGTGGATGAGATAAAAGTCCACGTGGTCGGTCTGGAGGCGGTGGAGGGAGTCATCAATCTGCCTGAGGATGCTGGCGCGGCTACTGTCCCGTATGGCTCCCTTGGTGAAATCCTTTGGGCCCTCGTCCCAGCGTATCCCGCATTTGGTCAGAAGGGCCACCTGATCCCGGCGGCCTTTCAGCGCCTTGCCCACGATCTCCTCCGAAGCGCCCCTTCCGTAGGTGGGGGCGGTGTCGATGAAATTGACCCCGTTGTCGATCATGGCGTGGATGGCCTCTATGGCGTCCTTTTCGTCCACAGGCCCCATGTCCTTTCCTCCCAGGGCCCAGGTTCCCACCGAAATTTCAGAGAGGGAGAGGCCGGTACTGCCAAATTGTTTGTAGCGCATGAACAGATCCCCTTTCATATTTATGTATTGCTATTATATCGAATATTTCCGAAGATTGCAATATAAATTTAAATATTTAATTGACAAAATTAATACAATAATTTATAATGGACAGGAAGGGGGAATTTGTATGCTCAAAGCGCTTTGCACAGCGGAATTCGACCCAAAATGGGCGGAAAAGGCCGGGGAGCTGGTGCGCTTCCAACGGGTCGGGTTCAGCTTGGACCTGAACCCTGCCAGCAGGATGGACGAGAAGCGGATTGGGGCGAGCCTGCAGGGGTACGACATTTTCTTCTGCGGCTATGAAAAGGTGACCCGGCAGGTGCTGGAGGCCTGTCCTGAGCTGAAGCTCATCCTGAGCGTCCGGGACGGGCCGGAAGAGAATATCGACGTGGCTGCCTGCACGCAGATGGGGATACCGGTACTGTTCAGCGGCGGGCGGTGTGAGCGCTCCGTTCCGGAATTCACGCTCTTGGCCATGCTGCTCATGGCCAAGCCTGCGCTGCGCTCTGCGCAGGTGATCCGCACGGAGGGCTGGACAAAGGAGAACGACCTTTGCCTGCGCCGGATCTGCGAGGCGTCCACCGAACTGGCGGGGAAAACGCTGGGCATTGTCGGCCTGGGGCGCAACGGGCGGGGGGTGGCGAAGCGGGCGGCCGGATTCGAGATGGAGATGATGGCCTATGACCCATACGCGCCGCCGGAAAAGGCCCGGGAACTGGGCGTGAAGCTGTGCGCCTTGGAGGAGGTGCTGTCAAGCGCCGACTATCTGGTGATGGCGGCCAGGGTGACGCAGGAGACCAGGGGGATGATAGGCGCCGGGGAGTTTGCCAGGATGAAAGACGGCGCCTGCTTCATCAACGCCGCCCGGGCGGCGCTGGCGGACAGCGGCGCCCTGCTGGAACAGCTGCGCTCCGGGCGGCTCCGGGCGGCGTTGGATGTGTTTGACGAGGAGCCGGTAGGGCCCGCCTCCCCTTGGTATTCCATCCCGGAGGACCGGCTCTTGATGACCTCCCATCTGGCGGGGCTGAGCGTGGAGCGGGTCGTGTACCAGTCGGAAATGCTCTGTGGGCTGCTCTCCCGCTTTCTGGAGGGGGAGGCCATGGAGCGGGGGGTGTGTAACCCTCAAGTTTGGGACTGCCCCGCGTTTGAGGGGCGGGGCGGGACGCTGTATGGCTGCCGGCGGGGGAAGGGGCAGACCGGCGCCGGCCAGTGAACAGGAAAAAAGAGTGCGCCGCGGACGATCCGCAGCGCACTCTTTTCTGTTACCGCCAGACGCATTTATACGAGTAGGGAACCACATTGGTGTTGATCCAGGAAAACTGGTGGGAGATGACACAGCCGTCCTCCGCAGTCACGATGCTGGAGGTGGTCAACAGCGGGGTGCGGATGGGGATTTCCAGATGCTTGGCCTGCTCCTTGGTGGCCAGGGCCGCGCTGACATACTGCACGGATTGGGCGATGTCCAGCTTGTAGTCGGTTTTCATGATCTCATGGAGGGAGCGTTCGGTCAGGAGCCAGGGGTTGAATTGGGGGAAAAAGCGTTCGATCAGGCGGATGTGGTTGATGTTGAACGGCCGGCCGTCGGCGTACCGCACCCGGAAAAATTCCAGCAGGGGCTCGCCCACCGGGCAGCGCATGACCTCGCTGAGGGCGCTGTCCGCTTCGGTCCGGGAGAAGGACAGAATCTTGGAGGAGGGATGGATGCCGGCCCGAAGCAGCTCCTGATAGACGCTGTAGGGCCGGTCGAAATTGCCGCCGAACTTGGAGTGGGTCACATAAACTCCCCTGTTTGGGCGGCGCTCGGCCAGACCGGCGGCAATGATCTCATCCACCGCCTTGCGCAGTGTGGGCCGGCTGACGCAGAGCTTTTCGCACAGCCACTTCTCGTTGGGCAGCCGCTCCCCATAGGGGAATGTGCCGGACTCAATCATTTTTTCCAGGGCAGAGACAGCCTCCGTGTATCTCAAACCCGACGACGCCGTCTGTTTCAAAGAGCGTCCCCTCCCACATGCGGGCCGGAAGGCCGGCCGTTTTGACTCAGGAATAGATCGACTGGGTGCCGAAAATCTCCATTTGCTCCTTGGCGCACTCAATGACGGTTTGCAGCGCGGTGTCATAGAGCTTGATGTACCGCACACGGCCATCGGTCTCCTCAATGAGCTTACGCATGGCCGCGATGGTGGCCAAGGACATGCCGGTGAAGAAATTGATCTTGTTGATGCCGTATTTCACCGCGTTGCGGAAATCACGCTCAGGCAGGCCGCTGCCGCCGTGCATGACCAGGGGCACGTCCACCAGGCGCTTGATCTCCGCCAGCCGCTCCAGGTCCAGATGGGGCGTTCCCTTGTACACGCCGTGAACGGTGCCGAAGGCGATGGCAAGGGCGTCAACGCCGGTCTGCTCCACGAAGCGGGCCGCGTCCTCGGGGCGGGTAAACTTGGAGGCGTCGGCCACGCTGCCCTCCACACTGCCCTCCGGGGCGGCCACGTGTCCGATCTCGGCCTCCACGCTGACCCCGCAAGTATGGGCCACTTTCACGATCTCCTTGGTGACGGCGATATTTTCCTCCATAGGGAGGCTGGAGCCGTCGTACATCACCGAGGAGCATCCCGCGTGAATGGCCTTGACGCACTCGTCGGCCTTACCGTGGTCCAGGTGGTAGCAGATAGGCACTGGGGACTTGGCGATGCGGTCCAGGTTGAAGTCCAGCATGGACTGGGCGTCGGGGCGGTCAAAAATGAAGCCGGGCAGCATGAGGATGACGGGCTTGCCGGTCTGCTCGGCGGCCTGGATAATACCCTCAGTGAGTGTGAAGTCCATGGTGTCGAAGGCGGCGACGGCATAGTTGTGTTCCTTGGCGGGGGCGAGAATTTCTTTCAGTGTAACCAGCGGCATGGGATTTCCTCCTTATCATTATAGCGGATCGTGGGTTGAAATGCAAATATTTATTCAAACAGTGCGTAGATGTTGATAATATCCTCAGTGGTCAGCTTTTTGAAGTTGCCGGCCAGCCCGTCGGGACCGCGGCGGACGGTGGAGGCCAGGGTGGGGATGTCCTCCTTTTTTACGCCCAGCTGGGCGTAGTGAACGGGGATGCCCACCGAGCGGTAAAAATCCTTCTGCCGCTCGATCCCGGCCAAAATCATGCCGTCCGGGTCGTAGGGATCGTTTTCCATCCCCCAGACCTGGGTGAAGTAGCGGATGAAGCGGCGGGGATCCTCCTTGTAGACATATTTCATCCAGCCGGGGGTGACGCACGCCACGCCTGCGCCGTGGGCGGAGTCATACATGCCGCCGATCTCCGACTGGATGCCGTGGACGGCGCCGTCCACCACCCGGCCCACCCCGCAGCTGTCGTTGTGGGCCAGTACGCTGGCCCACAAGAGATGGGCCCGGGCGTTGTAATTGTCCGGCTCCCGCAGGGCGATGGGGAGGTACTTGATGACGGTGCGGAATACCGACTCGCCCAGGTTGTCGGTGAGGTAATTGTCCCCGCCCCGGGTGAAGTACCGTTCATGTACGTGGGCCATGATATCCACCGCGCCGCTGGCGGTCTGGAAGGGGGGCAGGGTAAAGGAAAGCTCCGGATTCATTACGGCGAAAACCGGGCGGATCTTGTCGTCGTTCAGGGAGCGCTTGAGCACGCCGTTGGTGATGACCGCGCTCATGGAGCCTTCGCTGCCGGTGCCGGGCAAGGTGTTGATGGCGCCTACGGGCAGCGCGGCCCCGACCGGGGCTTTTTTCAGGAAGAAGTCATCCCAGACGCTTCCGCCGTACAGGGCGGCCACGGCGATGTATTTGGCGGTGTCGATGACGCTGCCGCCGCCCACGGGCAGCAGGAAGTCGATGCCCTGCGCCCGGACCAGGGCGGCGCCCTCCTCGGCCCGTTCCACAGTGGGGTTCGGCTTGATGCCGGTGAAGTCCACCCAGCTGAGGCCGGCGCTGCGCAGCGAGGCAAACACGCGGTCCATCAGCTGGTTCTCAAAGTCCTGACCGGTGCCGTAGTGGAGCACGAGGACTTTTTTCGCGCCGAAGGATGCGGCATATTCCCCGACCCGGGCCTCCTCGCCCCGGCCGAATATGAACCTGGTGGGACTGCAAAAGCTGAAATTGTTCATGGTCGTTCCCCTTTCTGTCTGTTTTTGGGAGGCGGGACGATATTGCCCAGGATATACCGCCGGATGGCGTGGGCCACGCCCTCGTCCTGATTGCTTTCGATGACGATGGGGGCCAGATCGAGCAGGGGCCGCTCCGCGTTTGAGACGGCAAAGGCGGTCCTGGCCCGGGCCACCATCTCCATATCGTTTATATCGTTTCCGAACACGCAGATGCGCTCCTCCGGAATGCCGTAGTACCGGCTAACGGCCAGGATGCCGTCCCACTTGTTGACGCCGGGAGCCAGCACGTCATAGGACTCCGGCGTGGAATGCACGTGAGTCAGGCCGCGGGGCTGGGAGAAATACTCCTGGAGGAGCAGCTCTTCCCGGCCATCCCGGAACACCACGGAGATGCGCAGGCCGCACTGCGTCAGGAGGATCTGGACCGCCGTCTCCACCGTGGCGGTGTGTACCCGGATAGGCTGGACGCCCTGGGCCTTGGCAAGGGCATTGTATTCGCCGTAGCGCCGGAGCCGGGCGGGACTGCCCGGAGTATAGATGCTCTCCTGGGTGAAGACGGCCCAATCCAGGCCGGATCTCTGGCAGAAGGACAAAAAATCCAGGGCGGGAGCCGGCGGGATGGGGCGGCGGTGCAGGCAGACCCCGGCCTGGGGCAGCCAGACAATGGCGCCGTTGTTGGCGATGAGGGGCGAGTCCAGCCCCAGGCGGGCCTGATAGGCCGCCATCATGGCCGGCGGGCGGCCGGAAGTCAGGCAGAATATGGCGCCCTCCGCCCGCGCCCTGGCGATCATCTCCGCGCTGTACAGGGAGATCCGGCTGGAATTGTCCAGCAGGGTGCCGTCCAGATCGGAGCAGATCAGGGTGAAGGGCCCCATGTCAGAACCCCAGCAGCAGGCCGCCGGTCATATCAACGACGGTCCCCACCGCGAGCTGGCACTGTTCGCTGGCCAGGAAAGCGACCATGGTGCCGATCTCCCACGGTTCCCCCACTCGTTTGATGGGGACCCGTTCCACCCGGCGGGCGAATTCCTCCGGGTTATGCTCCCGCTGGGCCAGCAGCGTGTTGGCCAGGACGAAGCCGGGCATTACGCCGTTGACGTGTATCCCATACTCCGTCAGGTCCACCGCCATGGAGTGGGTCAGCCCCACCTCGCCTGCCTTGTTGGCGACGTAGCAGACCCGGCCCTTTGTGGTGGAGGTCATGGACGCTTTGGAGAGGATGTTGACGATCCAGCCCCTGCGCCCGGTGGGGATGACCCGCCGGGCAAATTCCCGGGACATGAGGAACTGTCCGGTGAGATTGTCGTTCAGGGCCTGGTTCCACTGCTCCAGGGTGGTTTCCCGGAAGTCGATGGTGTACCCCCGTCCCGCGTTGTTCACCAGGATGTCCACCTGGCCGAAGGCATCCAGCGCCGTGTCGAAGATCTGCTGCACATCCGCCTCGCGCCCCACGTCCCCCTTCACCGCCGCTGCGCTGCAGCCATAGCTGTCGGTCAGCCGGGCGATGAGTTCCTCTGCGCTTTGGGGGTCGCTGTGATAATTGACCACCAGATTCGCGCCTTCTCTGGCAAAGACTTCACATATTCCGGCACCGATTCCCTTCGAACCCCCTGTCACGATCACTGTTTTTCCGCGAAGCCCTAGATCCATAAGCATTCACTCCTTTTTTTGATAGAAAGCTGGCATTTTTTGTGGTCGCCGCAATTTGTACGCTCCATGTACCAATAATATTGTATCTTTTTTGAGATCAATGTCAAGACAAATTTTATTATAATTTGAAAAAATATATTGACAAATTAGATGCAATACTGTATTGTTAATTTTAGCAAAAGCGCCACATACTACGCATGGCAGCCGGCACATGGGAGAACGAACCCAACGCCGGACCATAAAGGCGGCGGCCCTTCCCGGCGGGAGCGCTGCCATCTTACAAAGAAAGGAGGGGAAAGCATGGGCAATATCGTCATGACCAGAGTGGATGCCAGACTTGTGCACGGGCAGGTAGCCACCCGCTGGACCAAGGTGCTGGCGGCGCAGCAGATCGTCGTGGTGGACAACAAGACCGCGGCGGATGATTTCCTGACGGAGCTGCTCTATATGGCGGCGCCGCAGGGGGTCAAAGTCGTGGTCTACGATGAAGCGCAGGCGCTCCAGAAATGGAACGAGAACGGATATGGTTCGGCCAACACCATCCTGCTGTTTCAAAACGTGGACTCAGCCAAGCGCGCCTATGATTCGGGGATTGCTTACGGCTCCATCAACATCGGACAGGTGCCCAAGGCTCCGGGGCGCAAGCAGGCCAACAACACCGTGCATCTGAGCGACTCGGAGCTGGACGCGCTCATAGGCCTGAAGGACGCAGGCGTCAACGTCTACTTCCATCCCACGCCGGAAGACCGGCTGGTCACGCTGGATGCCGTGGTCCACAAGCTGCGCGGCTGAGCGAGAACGCCGCCGCACCTCCATGTATGTAACAAAAGAACAGAATAAAGGGAGGAAAAGCACATGCAATTGTCCATCGGTGTTTGTATTTTGGTCGCGGTATACTACTGGCTCTGCAACCTCGACCTGGGAAACCTGGGCCGCGCGCTGATGAACCCTACATTTATCGGCGTACTCTTCGGCCTGATCTATGGGGATGTGACGACCGGAACCATCCTGGGCGCCAGCATCAATATCATGTATATCTCGGTGGCGGCGGTGGGTGCGAATATGCCGGCCGACGATTCCCTGGCCGCCTGCGTGGCCATCCCCATCGCCCTCAGCTCCGGGCTGGACCCGGAGACCGCGGTGCTTCTGGCGGTCCCCTTTGGCATCCTGGGCACCTTTATGGATAACCTGCGCCGGATGGTCAACGGTGTGTGGAACCGGAAGGCGCTTGCCTACGCCGAGAAGCTGAACTTCAAGGGCATTACCATCTGCAATACGCTGGGCCCCTGGGCGGTGCAGTTCATCATCCGGGTCCCCATTGTCACCGCCATCATGGTCGGCGTCAGTACCGGCACCGCGGCCATCATGGACGTGATCCCGGCCTGGATCATGAACGCGCTGTCGGTGGTGGGCGGCGTGCTGCCCGGCTTCGGCCTGGTGCTGTGCGCCACGTTCATCGGCAGGAAGCACCTGTTCCCGTTCTTCATCGCCGGCTTTTTCGTGATGAAGCTGTCCGGCATGCCCATGCTGGTAGCCACTATGTTCGGCCTGGTCCTGGGCATCCTTTACGTCCAGCTGGCCTTCCCCAAGACGGAGGGGGAGGAGTCCTTCAACTTCTCCGAGCTCTTTGGAGGGGGACAGGGCTTTGACGGATCGGTCAGCAAATCTGACTGCCACAAGACCGCATGGCGCGTCATCCTGTTCCACCGCTTCGGAAACAGCTTGGAGGCCATGTACGGCACCGGCGTGGGTCACGCCATGACGCCCGTGCTGCGCAAGCTCTATAAAAACAACGACGAGGAGCTTTCCGCCGCCCTTCAGCGCCACCTGCTCCCGTACATCTCCGAGATGTCCCTGGGCAACTGCATTATGGGCGCGGCCCTGGCCATGGAGGAGCAGATCGCCTTGGGTGAGGAGGGCATTACCGGGGAGGATGTGGTCACCTTGAAGTCCTCCCTCATGGGGCCCTTCGCCGGGTTTGGCGACAGCATCCTGTGGACCACCCTGGCCCCGGTCATCCGCACGGTGTTCCTGCCCTTTGCGCTGGGAGGGTCTGTGGTGGCCGGCCTGCTGATGGAGCCCCTGATCCGCCTGGGCTCCTGCATCGCCAGCATTTTCTCCTTTGACCTGGGCTACAAGATGGGCCGCCGCTCCATCATGGCCCTGCTCAAAGGCGGCTGGATGAAGAAGCTGATGACCGGCGGCGGTGTGCTGGGTATGTTCATGCTGGGCTGCATGGGTTCCAGCTACTGCAAGCTCAACGTGGCCCTGGAGATCGCCACGGACGCCATCGACAAGACCTATGTTATTCAGAGCCTGCTGGACGGCATCATGCCCGGCTTGATCCCCTTCCTCCTGCTGCTGGGTACTTATCGCTACTTCTCTAAGGGTGGGAAGTATCTGAAGCTGATCGTCATTACCCTGGTCGCGGCGCTGGCCCTGTCCTTCTTCGGGATCGTATAAAAAGGACGCGCCGGCCGAAGCGCCGCCGCGCGGCGTGACAGCCCTGCGGCGGCGCTCCATTCAAGTGGAAAGGAAGTGCAGCCCATGCTGGTGAGCATGACAGATATTTTGAAAAAGTCCCGGGAGGGCAGGTACGGCGTGATTGCGCCCAATATCTGCAACGAGGACACCGCCCGCGCGGCCATTGAGGCGGCGGTGGAGAACCGCGCTCCTATGATCCTGGATCTGATCTTCAATGCGGCGGAGGACGTGCCCCTGCTGGCCAGGGCGGCGGCGGAGATGGCCGGGAGGGCGCCGGTGCCGGTGGCCCTCAATCTGGACCACGGCGGCACATTCGAGCAGGCAATCACCGCCATACGCTGCGGGTTCTCGTCTATCATGGTGGACCGATCCAGCCTGCCCTATGAGGAGAATGTGGCCGAGGTGGCGCAGCTGGTGAAGATCGCCCATGCGGTGGGGGTGAGCGTGGAGGCGGAGCTGGGCCATGTGGGGAGCGGGGAGAGTTACGCCGCCGACCGGGACACCGGCCTCACAGATCCCCGGCAGGCCAGGGAGTACGTGGAGCGCACCGGCGTGGACGCGCTGGCCGTGGCCATCGGCACGGCCCACGGCAAATACGTGGGCACGCCCCATCTGGACTTCGCCCTGCTCCGCGCCATCTATGAGGAGGTGGAGGTGCCGCTGGTCCTTCACGGCGGCTCCGGCTCTGGCGACGAAAACCTGGCTCGCGCCACCCGGGAGGGGATCACAAAGGTCAATATCGGCACGGATCTGTTCCAGGCCGGGATTGACAACCTGCTGGCCCATCACGGTGAGCTGAAGCGGGCCCACCTGGGCTACCGCCTGCTCAGCGAGGGATATAAGGCCAAGCTGACCCACTACATGAAGCTGGTGGATCAATGCGGGAAGGCGTAAGGAGGCGGTTTTCAATGGAGCAGAATATCCCGGCGGTCCTGGTGATATCCCACGGCTTTTTCTGCCAGGCCCTCATTGATTCAGTGAAAATGATCTTTGGCGACGCCCAGCGGCTGGAGGCGCTGCCGTTGGAGGAGGGGATGGACCCGGATGCCTATGAGGCGGCGCTGAGGGCCCTCGTGGAGAAATATGACGGCAATGTGTTTGTGTGCGTGGACATTATGGGCGGAACCCCTTTCAAGTGCATGGCCAAGCTCGCCAAGACCCGGCGGCTGTCGGCGGTGGCGGGGGTCAGCGTTCCGATGCTCATTGAGGTCCTCTCCGACCGGGAGGAGTGCGCCGGGGACGAGCTGGCCGCCCGAGTGGCGGAGAACTGCGCCGGAATGGACACCGACCTGACCGCACTGATGAAAAAACTCTATCATATGTGACCGCAAAGGAGGGAAAACAGGATATGGATCTTCAACTGAAGGGGAAAACGGCCATTGTGACCGGCGGGGGCCGGGGGATCGGAAAGGGCTGCGTCACCGCGCTGGCCGAGGAGGGCTGCAATGTGGTGGTCGCCGACCTGAGCCATAACGCCGAGACCCGCGCCTTTTTGGAGGAGCTCGGCAGGCGGACCGGCGCCGCCCTGGTCCCGGTGGACGGGGACGTGAGCCGCGAGGAGGCGGTGGAGGAAATTTTTCGCACCGCCCTGGAGCGGTTCGGACAGGTGGATATCCTGGTCAACAACGCGGGGCGCGGCGCCATCCGCAAGCCGTTCCATGAGCTGACCACAGAGGACTGGCGCTCGGTGCAGGAGATCACCCTTAACAGCCAGTTCTTCATGAGCCGGGCCTTCGTCCGGCTGTGCAGGGAGCGGGACAGGGCGGGGGCCATCGTCAACGTGCTGTCCAAGTCCGCCTTCACCACCAACAGCAAGGACAATACATCCTACATCTGCGCAAAATCAGGAGCCTACGGGCTGACGAAGGGCGTTGCCAACGAGATGGCGCCCTATAAGATCCGGGTGAACGGCGTGGTGCCCGGCTATGTCCAGACAGAACGCACCTACCCCGACGGTGAGCCCCGCACCGAGCGGATGCGGCAGCTGCTGCCCACAGGGGCGTTTACCACGCCCATCGAGATCGGCCGCGTGGTGGCGTTTCTGTGCTCCGACTGCGCCGGTCAGATCATCGGCGCGGCCATTGATTGCAGCGGCGGCACCATGCTGTAAGGGCCCACAAAAAGTTGAATATTTTTGTCAGGCATTGGTTGCCAGGGATGTCGCACCGGTGATAAAATAGAGACAAAAGTATCCAACATTTTGATTTGGGTGGTGTCCATCATGAAACTGAATTCCACAATGCCCCTGTACTATCAGATCGTCACCGACATCAAGCAGCAGGTCCAGGACGGCATCCTCAAGCCTGGCACCAAGCTGCCCGCGGAGAGCGCCCTGTGCCAGTCCTATCAGGTCAGCCGGGTAACTGTGCGCAACGCCCTGGAGGAGCTGTGTGCCCAGGGCATCATCAAACGGGAGCCCAACAAGGGGCATTTCGTGGCCAAGATCAAAAACCGGCAGATGACCAACAGCCGGAGCATGTACAGCGCCATCCAGGCGTCGGGCAAGGTGCCGTCCTCCCGCATCATCACCATGGCCACGCAGCCCGCCACCTCCGCCCTGGCGCACCTGTTCGGCATCGAGCCGGAAAGCCCCCTTGTGATGATCTACCGGGTTCGGTTTGCGGACAGCACGCCGGTATCCTTGGAACACATCTATCTGCCTGATGATATTTTTTTCGGCATCAACCCGTGGGATCTGGAGCACCAGTCCCTGGTACGCATCATGCAGGAGCAGTTTCACGTGGAGATCGCCTATTCCAATCAGACGCTGACGCCCCAGATACCCTCGAAGCAGCAAATGGAGCTGCTCAATCTCTCCACGAAAAGGCCGCTGGTGGCTGTGAGCAGCAGCATCGTGGACACCGGGGGCCGGGTGGTCAAATACACCGAGTCGCTCCAGGTGACTGAGGTGATGGAGTACACGTTCACTTGGCACGGATAAGGCCGGGCCCAGGGGCCCGGCCTGACAGGAGGTAATTACTTTGATCGAAGCAAACGTTCAGGTGGTCAACAAGACCGGGCTCCACGCCCGCCCCGCCTCCGGCCTGGCCGGGCTGGCAAAAAAGTTCAAAAGCAGGATTACCCTGATCCACGGGGACAAGACCGGCGACGCCAAAAGCATCATCCGTATCCTCACCCTTGACGTGAACGCAGGCAGCCGGATCGCTGTCCGGGCGGAGGGAGAGGACGAGGAGGAGGCCCTGGCCGCTGTGGTCCGGTTCATCTCCAGCTTGGATGAATGAGAGAGCCGCCATGAGATTTGAATATAAGGGCGTCCCGGTTTCCGACGGCATCGCCATCGCCCGGGCGGTGGTCCTGCGTCCGGTGGACATCGCGCCCGACCCGGCGGAGATCGGGCCGGACCAGGTGGAGGCGGAGCTGGGGCGTTTTGCGGGCGCCCTGGCGGCGGCGCGGGAGCAGATCGAGGCGCTGGCCGGAGAGGCCGCACGGCGGCTGGGGGAGGAGCAGGCGGAGATTTTTTCCGCCCACCTCTCCGTGCTGGAGGACCCGGTGCTGGAGGAGACCATACAGGATAAGATCGCCCAGGAGCGGCACAACGCGCCCTACGCCATCGCGGAGGGAATTGAGGAGATCGCGGCCCTGTTCGCCCAGCTGCGCGACCCCTACCTCCAGGAGCGGGCGGCGGACATTCGGGACGTGGGCCGCCGTATCCTGGAGAACGCCGCGGGGGTGGCCCGGGTGGAGCTGAGCTGCCTGCCGGAGGATTGCATTGTCGCCGCGCGGGATCTGACGCCCTCCGAAACGGTGAGCATGGACTTTGCCCACACCTTGGGCTTCGTCACGGAGCTGGGGGGGAGGACCTCCCACACCGCCATCATCTCCCGCAGTCTGGAGATCCCGGCGGTGGTGGGGACGGCCGGCGTGCTGGAGCATCTCGCCGGCGGCGAGACGGTGATCCTGGACGCGCTGGACGGCTGTGTGGTGGTGAACCCGGAGCCCGAGGAGCTGGAGCGCTATGCGCAGAAGCGGCAGGAGTTCCTGCGCGGGCGGGAGGCCCTGGGCGCTCTGCGGGAGCTGCCCGCCCAGGCCCGCGACGGGAAGTGCTTCGAGCTGTGCGCCAACATCGGCGGCCCCGGCGACCTGGCCGGGGCGGTAAAATACGGCGCACAGGGCGTTGGACTGTACCGCACAGAACTTTTGTACATGAACGATACCCACTTCCCCGATGAGGAGGCGCAGTTTGCCGCCTACCGGGAGGTGGCCGCCGAAATGGGGGCGCAGCGCCCGGTGATTGTCCGCACACTGGACATCGGCGGGGATAAAGCGCTGCCCTACTATGCTTTCGAGCCGGAGGAGAACCCCTTTCTGGGCTGGCGGGCCATCCGAATGTGCCTGGACCGGACGGACCTGTTCAAGACCCAGCTGCGGGCCATCCTGCGGGCGGGCGTGTTCGGGAAACTGAGGATCATGTTTCCCATGATTATCTCGCTGGATGAGCTGCTGGCCGCCAAGGGGCTTCTGGAGGAGTGTAAAGAGGAGCTGCGGGCGCGGGACGTCCCGTTCCAGGCGGACATCGAGGTGGGAATCATGGTGGAGACGCCCGCCGCCGTCATGATGGCGGACGTGCTGGCGGAGCATGTGGATTTCTTTTCCATCGGCACCAACGATCTGACCCAGTACACCTTGGCGGTAGACCGCGGGAACCCCCGCATCGCCGCCCGCTATGATCCGCTGCATCCGGCGGTGCTGCGCTCTATCAAGCGGGTGATTGACGCCTCCCACGCCGCGGGGAAATGGACGGGCATGTGCGGCGAGCTGGCGGGTGATGTCCGGGCCGCCGTTTTGCTGGCGGGAATGGGGCTGGACGAGTTCAGCATGACTGCGTCCTCCATTCCGGGAGTGAAAAAACAGCTGCGGGAGATGTATCTCTCCGACGCCCAAGCCCTGGCTGGGCTCGCATTGAGGGCGTCTACGGCGGACGGGGTGCGGCGGCTCATCGGCCCGCGGGAAGGTATTTGAAAGGAGCAATGACAAAGCGATGGCAAAATATAAAGTGGTGATGCTGGTGGACGCCTCCATGACCTATGAGAAGGTGATGGCGGAGGATGCCCAGCGTGTGTTGAAGCGCCTGGAGGGATACGGCGCTGAGCTGGTATACGTGGAGGCGCAGAAGGGCTGGGACCGGGGACAGTTCGTGGAATATGCCTCCCAGGTGGAAAAAATGGGGCCAGAGCCCTTCCCGGTCAATGAGGACCTGCTGCGCGAAGCGGCGGATGCGGACATCATCCTGGTGAACTTCGCCCCGGTGGGCTCGAAGGTCATAGAGGCCGCGAAGAAGCTGAAGATGATCGGCGTAACCCGGAGCGGGGCGGAAAATGTGAACCTGGAGGCGGCGGCAAAAGCGGGGGTGAAGGTGGCGGTGGCCCCCGGCCGGCTGGCGGAGCCGGTGTCCGACTACACGGTGGGGCTGATCCTGGCTGAATCCCGGAACATAGCCCGCATGAGCATCACCGACCACGGCGGGGCGTGGATGAACGACTGCCCCAACGCCTCGTACATCAAAAGCCTGAGGGGCTGTGTGGTGGGCCTGGTGGGTTACGGCATCATCGGGCAGCGGGTGGCGGCCAAGCTGGCGGCGTTTGGCTGTGAAATGATCGCCTACGACCCCTTCTGTCCGGCGGAGGTCTTTGAACGGACCGGCTGCCGCAGTGTGCCGTTGGACGAGCTGATGCGCACCGCCGATTACGTCAGCGTCCACGCCCGCCTGTCCAAGGACACCCAGGGACTGGTGAGCCGGGAGCTGATCGGGATGATGAAGCCCCACGCTTTCTTCATCAACACCGCCCGCGCGGGGCTGGTGGACGAGGACGCCCTGGTAGAAGCCCTGGCCGCGAAAAAGATTGGCGGGGCCGGGTTGGACGTGTTCTCTGTGGAGCCCATCCCCGCAGGGCACCCCATCCTGAGGCTGGACAATGTGACGCTGACGCCCCACCGGGCCGGGAATTGCAGCAATCTGGCCGCCATCTCCCTGGACATCATCGTGGCCGACGTGGAACGGCTGCTTCGAGGCGAGGCGCTGGCCCATCCCAAGTGCTGACGCCCGAACCCGAACGGGGGAAAGCAGGAGCCCCGGGGACCGTCGATCCCGACGGTCCCC
>CATABD010000013.1 GCA_949494735.1 uncultured Oscillospiraceae bacterium | reverse complement strand
GGACGCAAAGCGTCCGGCCCTCTATTCATTTCAGGCAGGCGGCGGCCTGGGCCAGCATGGCCCCGCCCCCCACCCGGTAGCCGCTGGCGGCGTAGACCGCCCGGCCCGCGCCGTCGCACACCACCGCCAGGGGCGGGGCGTCCGGGTCGCAGCCCAGCCGCCGGGCAAAGTCCTCCAGGTCGTAGGCCCAGTCGTCCAGCAAAACCCGGGCGGAGGGCCAGCGGCCCAGAACCCCGGCCAGGGTAGGCTGGGCGAGGGCCTCCCGGCGGCGCAGGAGGAACAGCATGCTTATCCCCAGGCCGTCCAGGGCGGGACGCTGGCCGTCCAGCTCGGACAGCAGGTGTTCGGTGGGCTCGGCCCCCTCCTCCGCCCACACCAGCAGGGTGGGGCGGCCGTCCAGGCGGAAGATGTCGTCCACCTGCCCGCCGTCCGGGGTGAGGGCGGGGGTGGGGGGCATGGGCAGGCGGGTGAGGGCCTGGGCCAGATCAAAGGGGCGCAGGCGCAGCTGGGCGTCCGCCGTGCCGCCGGGAGGGACGTCCAGCTCCCGCCGGGCGGCCAGCTGGTTGCCGTTGGGCAGGCGGGTGGAGGTGGTAAGGCGGTAACGCCCGGCGGGGAGCCGGACGGCGAGCGCGCCCTCTACCCAGTCCCCGCTGGGCAGGAAAAGCGCCTGCCAGCCCTTCCCCGTCCACCGGGAGAGGGTCCAGTCCTGCCCATAGGCGGGGGGTGCGCCGGGACAGGTGAGGCGCAGCGTCCCCGTCCGCTCCGGGCGGACGGGGCGGAAGGCGCCGTCCCGCCAGAACTCCGGCGCGCCGTCCAAGGGGCGCAGCCGGGCGGGGACGCCCAGGGCGCGCAGGGCGGCGATGAGCAGCACCCGGCGGCTTTTGTCATCGCACCGCCCCGCCCGAAGCGCCGCCTCCGGCGGCCAGTACAGGGGGCGGTAGGAGGCGCTGGGAGGGCAGGAGCCCACCCGCTCCTCCAGCCATGCGGCCAGGGTGGCGGGGTCGTCCCCCAGGGGAGGCAGCAGCCTTTGCAATACCCCCCGCCAGGGGGTCAGCGGCTCCAGGGCCACCCGGGGGCAGGCCAGATACCGCCAGTAGACCTCCTCCGGCACGCCGGGGGGCGGGGGAGGGAGGGCTTGCAGGTGGTCTTCCAGGACGGCGGAGAGGGCGTCCCGCAGGTCCTTGGGAGAAAGGGTGCGGGCCAGCGCCTCCCGGCGGGGGCCGCCGTCCCGGGAGAGGAAGGCGGCGATCTGGCTGAAATTCCCCCGCGCCCCCCGGAGCAGGTCCTCCCGGCCGGGGAGGGCCTGGCCGGGATCGTATTGCTCCGCCAGCCGGGCCTCCCGAAGGGCGGCGCACCGGGAGAGCTCCTCCGCCCGCCGCCGCTTTTGCTCCGGGGCGAGGGGGAGGGCCTTGGACGGCTCCGGCTCCGGGGCGCATACATCCAGGTCCGCCCAGCCCGTATCCCCCGCCGGGAGGGGGCAAAGCTCCAGCACGAGGGAATCCCCATCGCAGTCCCCCTCGGCCATAAGGCCGTCCAGGCGGGCCAGCACGTGGATGGTTCCCAGACCCAGCTCTATTTCGACCCGGCCGTCCTCCCCGGCGGTGAGGACGGCGATGGTGTGGAAGAAGCCGTCGTTGAGCAGCTGCACCTCAAACCGGGCCCCGGCGGCGGGCCCGCCGCCCAGCAGCGCCTGGAGGAGGACGGGGCGGGTTTTGGCGTACCGGGGGGTCTGGTTATACCAGCCCACCCCGCCGTCCCGGCCCAGGGGCGCGCCGTGGAGGGGGGAGGAGCCGTCCCCGAACAGGCGGCTGTGCACCAGCACTGCCCGGGAGGCGGCGGTGTTGAACCAGCCCCGGTCCAGCACCGGCTCCAGCTCACAGGCCCCCAAAAACCGCCACCGTCCACCGCACAGCGCTTCCACCCAGGCGTGGTTGTCGCCGCAGTGGGCCCAGCGGGGGGCGTATACCTGCCGGGCGGCGACGCCCACGCTGCGCAGGGCGGACACCAGGAAGGCCGACTCCTCCCCGCACCGCCCGCTGCCGCAGCGGTACACCGTCAGCGGGGAGGCGGTGCGCTCGTCCTGGGCCTGGTAGGAGGCGTGCTCGCAGCACCAGCGGTTGACCTCCAGCACCCGCTCCTCCGCAGAGGCCAGATCCTTTACACGGGGCCACAGCTCCCGGTGGAACAGCGCCCGGTGGAAGGACAGGTCCTCGTCATTCACCCGGGGGAAGAGGACGTAGTGGGCGAAGAGCTCCCACTCCAGCTCCCCGCACCAGGGGGCCTCGTCCCGCAGGGCCAGGGCGTGGGCGGCAAAGCGCAGGAAGAGGGAGAAGGGGTAGCAGTCCAGGTCGCTGCATGGCAGGTGGTTCCGGAGGAACTCCATGGCCCGGCGCCGCTCCCCGTCCAGGGCGGCCAGCTCCTCCGCCCAGTATTGGTCACGCCCCATCCGCCAGCCCCCGGCACAGCTCATACAAGGTGGACACGCCCGCCCCGGTGGCCCCGGCGGTCTGGTACTCCCAGCGGGGGCGGTCCACCCAGGCGGTGCCCGCGATGTCCAGGTGGGCCCAGGGGCGGTTTTCCGCGAACGCGCCCACGAACAGCCCCGCGGTGATGGCCCCGCAGCCGTCGCTGGACTGGTTGCACAGGTCGGCCACCGGGCTTTCGATCATCTTGTGGTACTCGGGGAAATCGGGGAAGCGCCAGTACTGCTCCCCGGCCCGCTTGGCGGCGTTCATCAGGGCAAGGAACAGCCCCTCGTGATTGGTGAGCAGCCCCGCAGTGGTGAAGCCCAGGGCGGCCACGCACGCCCCGGTGAGGGTGGCGATGTCCACGATCTTCGCCGCGCCCTCCTGCCGGATGGCGTAGGTGATGGCGTCGGCCAGGATCAGGCGGCCCTCCGCGTCGGTGTTGTTCACCTGGATGGTCTTGCCGGACATGGAGCGGATCACGTCGCCGGGGAGGAAGCTGTCCGCCGACAGGCGGTTTTCCACCGCCGGGATGACCGCCACCGCGTTCACCGGGATTTTGTTTTCCGCCAGGGCCAGCAGCGCGCCGCACACCGCCGCGCCCCCGGCCATATCCCCCCGGGTTCCCTTGAGGCCTGCGGCGGTCTTGAGGCAGTAGCCCCCGGTGTCGCAGCACACGCCCTTGCCCACCAGGGCGATGGGGGGCGCGCCCTCCTTCCCGCCCCGCCAGCGCAGCACGATGAGCCGGGGCGGGTGGGCGGCGCTGTCCGCCACGGCGTGGTAGGCCCCCATGCCCAGTGCGCGGGTGCGCTCCCCGTCCAGGATGTCCACCTCGATGCCCAGCTCCCCGGCGGCTTCGGCCATCCGCCGGGCCATGTCCTCCGGGGTGAGCAGGTTGGCGGGGCAGTTCACCAGATCCCGGGCGAAGCACACCGCCCGGGTCACCGCGTCCGCCCGGGCCAGGGCGTCCTCCAGCCCCTCCGCCCCGGCGAGGTGGAGGGTAAAGGGCTTGTCCTCCCCCTCCTTCCAGCTGGGCTGGCGGTAGCAGGCCAGCTGGGCCCCCTGTGCCAGGGCGGCGGCCCCCTCCGGCCCCAGCGCCTCGACTGCCGGGGCGGCGTCCAGCACGGCGCTCTCGACTCCCAGTTCCCGCAGGACCTTTACCGCCTTGGCGGCGGCGCGGCGGGCGGTCTCCGTGCCGGGGGCCTTGCCCAGGCCGAGGATGAGCGTCCGGCCCTGGGCCCCCGCGCGCAGGGACAGGGCCCCGCCCGGCCCGTCAAGCTCCAATTCGATCCGCCACTGGGCGTTTTCGTTTTGCCAAGGTTTGACCATCAATATCTCCTCCTTGTTTATTATGTGTCGGTTTTCCAGGTGATCCCCACATAACACAGCTCCTCGGACGCGCTGGCGGGGGGAACATACACCCCGCCCACAGGCCGTATCACGGTATAGCCGCCCGCCCGGATGCGGAGCCCCTTGTCCGTGATGATGGGCGCCAGATGGGAGAAGGGGTCCTCCTCCCCGCCGCAGAGCGCGGGGTCATATCCCTCGAAGGGGCGCAGACGGTAGGGCCCGTCCTCCTCGTGGAGGAGGATGGACAAGAGGAAGTCCTCTATAAAGGCGGCGTAGTCCCCATAGCCCAGCTCCTCCCATATCTGGGGCACGACCTGGCGCAGCTCTGTGCCCTCCCCGTTTTCCAGGTGGGCAAACGCCTCGCTGCCGCCCCGGTTCTCCACAAAACAGGCCAGGAGGAGCGCCAGCGGGTAGTCGTGCCGCATATTCCCCCAGGTAAAGATGGACAAGCCGTCCTGACGCGAGAAACCGCTTTCCCGCAGGTATAGGTCTGCGCCGTCCCCGGCCAGGTCCTCCCAGACGGCCTTGTCCGAATACCACCAGGGGAGGAAATGGGAAATGTACGCGCCGGGATAGACGGTCTCCTGGGCGGCGGTGGCCAGGAACTCCGTGAAGAGGATCCGGGCATTGGTCCCCAACATGGAAAATGTACTGGAAGCCGGTCTGCCAGCGGTCCCCGTCAGTCAGCTCGTAGCAGGGGTCCGCCTGCCGCGCGGCGTCGGTCAGATAGGGATCCGCCTCGTCGTAGAGCCCGGCGGTTTTCAGGTAGGTATCGGGCCGGGTGGGGACCCGGTGCTGGGTGGTCTCCACAAGTCCGTCCAGGGAGCCCATGGGCTTGGACCCGCTGTCCCACAGGGCAGGGTGGTAGACCAGCACCAGCTCGCCGGCGTATCCGTCGCTGCCGTCCCGGTCCAGGATGCTGGTGAGCGTCTCTTCGCCGGTGGGCAGCGCCGGGGAGGCGGTGGCGGCAGGGGTGGGCGCGGGGGACGCGTCCGGCGCCGGTTTCGGTTCTGAGGTCTCTCCGCACCCGGACAGGAGCAGGGCGAAGAGAAGGAACGCGGGGGCACAGGCCCTCGCAAGCTGCGCCGCGGCGCGCTTGACTGCTTTCATCGCGTGACCCTCCTTTTCCATGTGAATTTGTTATGTTCCGGGCCGGAGGCGGATCTCCAGCACCGTGTCGGTCTGGTCGGGCAGCTCCGGGTCGGGCCCCAGGTCGGCGAAGGCCAGGGCGGGGTAGTCGCTGTGCACCCAGCTCTGGGACAGCTTCACCTGGCTGCCGTCCGCCAGGCGGCGGATGGACAAAATGTCCGCCGGATCCACCCCGAACAGGGGCAGGGGGCCCACGGTGTTCTCAAAGATGTGGGCGTACAGCGTGTCCCCCCGGCGGGTGTAGCGGCCAAAGTCGGGCTTGGGCAGCCCCGCGCCGCCGCAGCCGTAAATGCTTTCCCCGTTTTTGTCCATCCAACGGCCCAGCTCCGCCAGGATGGCCAAGGCCTGGTCCGGGAAGCGGCCCTGGGCGTCGGGCCCCACGTTGAGCAGCAGGTTCCCCCCCTTGGACACGCACTCCACCAGCTTTTTGACCAGCATGGGGGCGCTTTTATAAAAGCGGTCGTGGGCGCAGTAGCCCCAGTGGTTGTTCATGGTGACGCAGCTCTCCCACACCAGGGGGCGGCCCTGGGCGTCGCGCAGGCCGTCGGGCGGGACGATCTGCTCGGGACTGACGAAATCCCCGTGGAAGGGAGTGGGGGCGCAGGCGGCCAGCGAGCCGAAGCCCTCCCCGCTCACCTCCAGGCGGTTGTTCACCACCACATCGGGCTGGAGGGCGCGCACCAGCTCCATCAGCTCGGTCCCCCGCCACGCCTCCCCCCGCAGCTCATCATAGGAGAAGTCAAACCACAGAAGATCCAGCTTTCCGTAGTTGGAGCACAGCTCCCGCACCTGGGCGTGCATGTAGTCCAGGTAGCGGCCGAAGTCCCGGCCCCCGTTTCCATAGGCCGGGTCGTCCCGCATGGGGTGGTTGCGGTCGCCGTAGTGGGGGAAGTCGGGGTGGCGCCAGTCGATGAGGGAGAAGTACAGCCCGGCCCTCAGCCCGGCCTCCCTGGCGGCGTCCAGAAATTCCCGCACAAAGTCCCGCCCGGCGGGGCTGTTGGTGGACTTAAAATCCGTATAGGCGCTGTCGAACAGGCAGAAGCCGTCGTGGTGCTTGGCGGTGAGGACGGCGTACTGCATCCCCGCCCCCTTGGCCGCCGCCATCCACTCCCGCATGTCGCAGTGCCTGGGGTCAAATTCTGTCATGAGGGGGTCGTACTCCCCGTTGGGGATTCGCTCCACGCTGCGCACCCACTCCCCCCGGGCGGGGATGGCGTACAGCCCCCAGTGGAGAAACAGGCCGAACCGGGCCTGGACGAACCAGGCCGTCCGGCGCTCATAGGCGTCCCGGTCAAATACAAAGGACATCAAACCGCCTCCTCTCCAGGCTATTTTACCGGGTTCCCGGTCGGATGACAAGCCCTTGTTGACAGCGGGCGGGGAGAAATATATAATAACCGGGAAAGAACTGAAGGGGGACGGGGACATGGGAAACATTCTGCTTGAGGTATGCTGCGGCAGCGCGGACGACGTGATTGAGGCCCACCGGGGCGGGGCGGACCGGGTGGAGCTGAACTGCGATTTGTTCCACGGGGGGCTCACTCCCACCCTGGGCTCCCTGCTGGTGGCCAAGCGGGAGACGGGGATGAAGATCATCGCCATGGTGCGCCCCCGGGAGGGGGGCTTCTGCTACACCCGGGCGGAGTTTGCCGCCGCTGTGGAGGACGCGAAGCTCCTGCTGGACCACGGGGCGGACGGGCTGGCCTTCGGCTTCCTCCACGGGGACGGCACGGTGGATGTGGAGCGCACCGGGGCGCTGGCGGAGCTGTGCCGGGAGCGGGGGAAGGAGGCGGTGTTCCACCGGGCCGTCGACGTGACCCCGGACTGGCGCGCGGCGCTGGACGCCCTCATGGGGCTGGGGGTGGCCAGGGTGCTCACCAGCGGCCAGCAGGCCAGCGTGCCCCTGGGGGCGGACACCATCAGGCAGATGGTGGAATATGCCGCCGGGCGCATGGAGATCCTCCCCGGCGGCGGCGTCAACGCCCGGAACCTGGAGTGGGTGGCCGCCCAGACCGGGTGCGCCCAGCTGCACATGTCCGGCCACACCGTCCGGACCGACCCCTCCGCCCGGAACGACCGGGGCATCCACTACGGCGGCTGCCTGTACCCCCCGGAGGACTGCTACAAGGTGGTGGACAGGGCGTATGTATCCGGCGTGGCGGCGGAGATGAAAAAATAAGGGCTTGACAATCCCGGCCAAAAGGGATATACTTGGCATCGCTGTAAAAATTTCTTTGGAAGGAGGCGCGCAACATGCTGAACACTCTATTTTTCGGTGGGAAGAACGCGGGGAATTTGGGACTTTTGGGATATTTGCGCGCCTGGGGGATGGAGTAATCGGGTTTCCATTCCCGGTCATTTTGTGGTACGCGGCGTCCCTTCTGTCCAGAAGGGGCGCTTTTTGCGTCCATTGGGAAGGAGTAGAGTATGGAATCACAGACAAAACTGTCCCGGCGGGAGAAGACCGGCATGGTTATGCGCCATCTGCGGGGCTGCTGGGGCTTTTTCACCGGGGCCATTGCGCTGGCCTGGATGAACACCGCCTGCAACGCGCTGGTGCCCCAGATCATCAGCTTCACCGTGGACTCGGTGCTGGGGGGCGAAGCCCCGGATTTGCCGGGCTTTCTGCGCCCGCTGGCGCCCCTGGACCGGCTCCGGGCCGATCCCCTGCCCTTTTTGTGGCTGGCGGCGGGGGCGGTGGTGCTGGCCGCGGCGGTGCGGGGCGTGTGTATTTACGGCATGCGCGTCAACCTGTCCAAGGGCTCCGAGGGCTTTGTGAAGAGCCTGCGGGACGGCCTGTACGGCCACATCCAGCGCCTGAGCTTTGAATGGCACACCGCCCACGCCACCGGCGACATCATCCAGCGGTGCACCTCCGACGTGGAGGTCATCCGCACCTTCGTCTGCAACCAGCTGATGGAGGTGGTGCGCACAGTGTTTCTCATCGCGCTTTACACCGTCATCATGCTGCAAATGAACTGGCAGCTGGCCCTGGTTTCGCTGGCGTTCATCCCCATTACCGGCGCGGCCTCCGGGGTGTTTTACGGCAAGATCTCCACCCGGTTCAAGACCGCCGATGAGGCGGAGGGGGAGCTGACCACCTGTGCCCAGGAGAATCTCACCGGTGTGCGGGTGGTGCGGGCCTTTGGCCGGGAGCGGTTTGAGATCGACCGCTTCGGGGAGAAAAACGACCGGTTTTCCGCCCTCTGGGTGGAGCTGGGCAAGGTGCTCAGCATTTACTGGGCCTCCGGGGCCTTTCTCACCTGCCTTCAGGTGATGGCGGTGGTGGTGGCCGGAACGGTGGCGGCGGTGGAGGGCGGGCTGTCCCTGGGCGACTTCCTGGCCTTTGTCACCTACAACGCCGCGCTGGCCTGGCCGGTGCGGTCTCTGGGCCGGGTGCTGTCCGACATGAGCAAGGCGGGGGTGTCCATGGACCGGGTGGGCTACATCCTCCAGGCCGGCGAGGAGCGGGACGGCCCCCAGGCCAAGGCCGTGCGCCTGGGCGGCGACATCGTGTTCGACCACGTCACCTTCGGCTACGAGGGCCAGGAGGTGCTGCGGGATGTGTCCTTCACCATCCCCTGGGGCTCCACCTTCGCCATCCTGGGGGGGACGGGGTCGGGCAAATCCACCCTGGTCCACCTGCTGGACCGCCTGTACGACCTGGGGGAGGGCCAGGGGAGGATCACCATCGGCGGGACGGACATCCGGGATATCTCCCGGGAGGAGCTGCGCCGCCAGATCGGCCTGGTGCTCCAGGAGCCCTTCCTGTTCTCCCAGACCATCCGGGAGAACATCGCGGCCACCCGCCCGGACGCCACGGAGGAGGAGCTGCGCGCCTGCGCCCAGATTGCCTGCGTGGACGAGGCCATCACCGAGCTGGCCGACGGCTGGGACACGGTGGTGGGCGAGCGGGGGGTTACCCTGTCCGGCGGGCAGAAGCAGCGGGTGGCCATCGCCCGGATGCTGCTGCAAAACGCCCCGGTGATGGTGTTCGACGACTCGCTGTCCGCCGTGGATGCGGAGACGGACGCCAAGATCCGCGCCGCCTTGAAGGAGCGCATGGCGGACGCCACCGTCATCCTCATCTCCCACCGGGTGACCACATTGATGCAGGCCGACCGCATCCTGGTGCTGGATGGGGGACGGGTGGCGGACGTGGGCTCCCATGCCCAGCTCATCTCCCGGCCCGGCATGTATAAGGAAATCTACGACATTCAAATGAGCAGCGACGACCGGGCGCTGGTTGAGAAGGGGGGCGGGGCGTAATGGCTGCTTTTGACGAGAAAGAGTATACCAAATCCTTTGACCTGAAGATCTGGAAGCGGCTGCTGCCTATCCTGGCCCGTTACAAGAAAATCATTGTGCTGATGGTGGCCATCAACGGCCTAACCGCCCTGATGGACGTGATCCTTCCCCTGTTCCAGAAGTACGCCATCAGCCACTTTATCGAGCGGGGGACGCTGGACGGCCTGCCTGCCTACACAGCGGCCTATCTGGGGGCTATTGCACTGGAGGCGCTGATGGTGGTGGGCTTTGCACGCCGGGCCATGTACGTGGAGATGTACCTGGGCCGGGACATGAGAAGGGATCTCTTCGGCCATTTGCAGACCCTGTCCCTGTCCTTTTACAACGTCACCCCAGTGGGCTACCTCATCACCCGGGTGATGAACGACACCAACCGCATCGCCGGCAACATCGCATGGAACCTGACGGACATGGCGTGGGGGATGCTGTATGTGCTGAGCAGTTTTGCAGCCATGCTGGCCCTGAACTGGCGGCTGGCGCTGGTGGTCATCCTCATCGTGCCGGTGGTGGCGGCGCTGACGGGCTGGTTCCAGCCCCGCATCCTCCACTGGAACCGCAAGGTGCGCAAGCTCAACTCCAAGATCACCGGGGCCTTCAACGAGGGTATCACCGGGGCCAAGACGTCCAAAACCCTGGTGATTGAGGATCAGAGCATCCAAAGCTTCCGGGAGCTCACCGACACCATGCGGGGTTCCGGTGTGCGGGCCTCCCGGCTCAACGCGGTGTATATTCCGCTGACGCTGTTCTTCTCCACCCTGGCGGTGGCCATCGTGCTGCTGCGGGGGGGCTACCTGACGGCGGAGCAGGCGCTGGATATCTCCACCCTGGCGGTCTTTATCTCCTATGCCATGGGCATCTTTGAACCCATTCAGGTCACCGCGGCCAACCTGGCGGAGTTCATTGCCCTCCAGGCGTCCATCGAGCGGGTCACCGACCTGCTCAATGAGCAGCCCCAGATCACCGATACCCCCCAGGTCATAGAAAAATACGGAGACTCCTTCAACCCCAAGCGGGAGAACTGGGAGCCCCTCAAGGGAGAGATTGAGTTCAAGGACGTGACCTTCCGCTATCCCGACGGCGGGGACAATGTGCTGGAGCACTTCAGCCTCCATATACCCGCGGGCACCACCGTGGCCATTGTGGGGGAGACCGGGGCGGGCAAATCCACCCTGGTCAACCTGGCCTGCCGGTTCTTTGAACCAACCGAGGGACAGATTTTGATCGACGGCCGGGACTACCGGGAGCGCAGCCAGCTGTGGCTCCACTCCAATATCGGCTATGTGCTGCAAAGCCCCCACCTGTTCTCCGGCTCCGTGCGGGAAAACATCCGCTACGGCCGGCTGGACGCCACCGACGCTGAAATCGAGGCGGCGGCCCGGGCGGTGTCGGCGGACCAGGTGGTGGCCAAGCTGGAGCAGGGCTGGGACAGCAACGTGGGCGAAGAGGGCGACCGTTTGTCCACCGGCGAGAAGCAGCTGATCTCCTTTGCCCGGGCGGTGCTGGCCGATCCCCGCATCTTTGTGCTGGACGAGGCCACCTCCTCCATCGACACCCAGACGGAGCAGTATATCCAAAACGCCATCGACCACCTGCTCCAGGACCGCACCTCCTTCCTCATTGCCCACCGCCTGTCGACCATCCGCAAGGCGGATCTGATCCTGGTGGTGCGGGACGGCAAAATCGTGGAGCAGGGCACCCACCAGTCCCTGCTGCGTTCCCACGGCTACTATCACGCCCTGTATAGCAAGCAGTTCGCCGAGGAGAACGCGGCCAAGGTGCTGGGGGCGTAACCTGCCTGCGGATGCGGCGTTTTATCGGGGAACGGAGAGGTTCGTGACAGCGTAAAACGGCCCTGCCGGAGTTCCGGCAGGGCCGTTTTCTGTCCTGTCTGTCATGCCTGAACGTTGACCTGGGGGGCCTCCATGGGGGCGTCCACATCCGCGGCGGCCAGCTGGACGCCGGCGGAATAGCCCTGGAGCGCGGCGTCCACCGAAGCGATGGAGCCCAGCTGCTCGGCCTGGTGGCGCAGCTCCATTTTGGTGGCAGTGAGCTGGTCGGCATGGCGGTTGGCGATGTCCGTCTCCCGGAAATATCCCGATTCCCGGACGGCCCGCATGGCCTGGCTGCGGCGCAGCTCCTGCTTGATGCGCTGTTCCTCCCGGCGCTTGTTCTCCTGGGCCATGCGTTTCTGGCGGGCCCGGGACAGCTGCTCCCTGGTGAGTTCCAGCTTTTTGCGCCCCGCCCGGCTCACCGCCTTTCTCAGCTGCCCTACGGCGGCTTTGATCTGGTCGGCGTGGTCCGGGTCGGACCGCCGGGCGGCCTCCAGCTGGACAATGCGGCGGCGGGCGTACCCGGCGGCGGAGCCGGCCTGGGCCGGGGTGCGGGCGCGGCTCAGCCGGGCGTAAGCCTCCAGCGGGGCGTCCCCATACCGGGGGGAGGTCTTGGCCAGCTTGAACTTTTCCCGTTGAGCGTCCGCCTTCTCCTTGGCGTCGCGGATCATTTCGGTGAGGGAGATACGGCTCTCCTCCTGCTTTTTCAGCGACTGGGCCAGCAGGCTGCTTTGCTGCTGTTCCTCCCCGTCCTCCCGCCCCACGGCGGCGATGGGCTGGATAGCCATAGATTACCCCCCTTTCCAGTTTCTCTACCCTTTATATCGGCCAAGGGAGGGGAAAAGGAAAGGGGGGCGGGATCATTTTTTCCCAGTTCGGGGGGGCAGGGGGGTGCCCTCCGCCGCCATGCGGCGAAACAGGCGGGTGAGAATGACCGCCGCGGCGGCGGCCAGCACCACCTCCGCCACGGTCTGGGCGCAGGCAAGGCCGTAGAGGGGGGAGAAATAGTTGAGGATATACAGGGCGGGGATCTCCAGCACGATCTTGCGCAGCAGGGCGAACACCAGGGAGTACTGCCCCAGGCCGCAGGCCTGGAACACGCCCACCGCCAGGAAATCCAGGCACAAAAACGGCTGGGCCAGGCACATGTACCGCAGGAACCGGGTTCCGTAGGCCACCACCGCCTCCGTTTTCATGAACAGGCCGATGAGGGGGCCGGAGGCAAAGAAATAGCCTGCCGACACCACAACCATAAAGGACAGCGAGATTTTTGCCGCGAACAGCACGGCCTTTTTCAGCCGGGGGGCGTTTCCGCTGCCATAGTTGTAGCTCACCAGCGGCATCAGGCCCTGGGACACGCCCATGGCGATGTACATGGGGATCATGTTGATTTTGTAGGCAATGCCCATGGCCGCGATGGCGTCGGGGCCGAACACGGCGGTGAAGTTGTTGAGCACCGTCATGCCCGTGACGTTGAGCAGGTTTTGGATGGAGGCGGGCACGCCCACCCCGAACACCCCCCGCACCAGCTCCCGCCGGGGCCGGGCCATGGCGGGCAGAAGGCACACGTAGGTCGTGCCCCGCCGGACGAAGAGCAGCACGAAGAAGTACAGGCAGGCAAAGCAATTGGACAAAAAGGTGGCCAGCCCGGCCCCCGCCGCCCCCATGCCAAGGCCCCAGGGGAGGATAAAGATGGGGTCCAGCACGATGTTGAGCAGGCAGCCGCTCATGGTGCCGATGCTGGCGTGGAGGGTGGCCCCCTCCGAGCGCACCAGATAGGCCAGCACCACATTGAGTATGGCGGGCGCCGCGCCGAAAAAGACGGTCCAGCGCAGGTAGCCCAGGGTGGCCTGAGCGGTGGAGGCGTCCGCCCCCAGCAGGGCCAGCAGGGGCGCGCGCAGCGCGGCGGTGAGCACCGAGAACAGCACGCCGCAAAGCAGGGCGCAGTAGAAGCCGAAGGCGGAGCTGCGGCGCACGGTGTCGTAGTCCTTTGCGCCCAGGGAGCGGCTCATCATGCTGGAGGAGCCCACGCCGAACAGGTTGTTCACCGCATTGAAGGCCAGCAGCACCGGCGCGGCCAGGGTGACGGCGGAGTTCTGGATGGGGTCCTGGAGCATGCCCACGAAGTAGGTGTCCGCCAGGTTATAGAGCACCATCACCAGTGAGCTGAGCACGGTGGGGACGGACAGGGTGAGCACCGCTTTGGGGATGGGGGTGCGCTCAAACAGCTCCGCTTTTTTCACGTCTTCCATGGGTGTCCCTCAATTTCGTAAAATAATCAATAAACCTTAGAAGCTGTACCAATAGCCGGAGGATTCAGATGTGAGCTGAGGCCATTGGTATAGTTTCTGATTATATCACCAAAGGGGAGGGAAGAAAAGGCGCACTTTGAACAAGAAAAAGTCCGCCTGGGGGCGGACTTTTTCAATACGTTCCCGGAAAGCGGACCTCCAGCGTCAGCCGCCCGGCCCCATACCGGGCGCTGATGGTCCCGCCCATGCGCTCCGTGAGGGCCCGCGCGATGGACAGCCCCAGCCCGGTGGAGCTGCGCCCCGTCTCCACGGTGTAAAAGCGGTCGAACAGCCGCCCGACCTGCACCTCGTCCAGCGCCGGGGCGGCGTTGGACAGGGTAATGGCGCCGTCCGGGGACAAGGCCACGTCCAGATCCCCGCCGCTGTACTTCAGCGCGTTGGTGAGCAGGTTGCCCAGCACGCGGGACAGGGCCGCCCGGTTCAGATTGCGCGCCACCCGCTGCGCAGGGAGGGAGACGCGGGGGATTATCCCCGCCTCCACAAACGCCCCGTAGAGGGCGGCCACCGCCTCTTCCACCGCCCCGTTTAGATCCACCGGCTCCAAATCCAGCCCGCCATCCATCCCGGCGGCCACGGAGTAGCGCAGCAGCTCCTCGGTCAGCTGCCGCATGGCCTCCGCCCGCCCGGCAATCAGGGCAAGGTAACGGGCCTGCCGGGGGGTCTTGTCCTCCTTGTCCAGCAGCTCCAGATAACCGCAGATGGCGGTCAGCGGGGTGCGCAGGTCGTGGGAGACGTTGGTGACCGCCTCCTTCAGCTCCCGGTCGCCGTTTTCATACCGCTGGCGCTGGCGGCGCAGCTCCTTGAGCTGGACGTTCAGCGCCGCCGCCAGCCTGCGGGCGTGGGTATCCCGGGTGGGGAGGAAGATGGGGTTGTTGGTGTCGGAATCCAGCCGCTCCCCCAGCTGGTCCGTGATGCCGTCCAGGCCTTTTTGGAGCAGGCGGACGCGGATAAACAGGGCCAGGGCCAGAGCGGCAAACCCGCCGCACAGCAGCCAGGGGAGCATGGAATCGCCTCACTTCAAGTCTTTTTTGCGGAACAGGAGGATGCCAGTCCCGGTGGACAGGGTAATGACTGCCAGCGAGTACAGCGGGAACCAGTTCAGGTTCTGTGTCTCGCGGCTGGCGTACTCCACGGCCTGGCTGCTGGGCAGCAGGGCATAGAGAAGCTCAAAAACGGCCCGCTGTGCGCCGCCCAGGTATTGGGGATTGGACGTGGGCCCGCCCGGGATGAATTCCCCCTTTGTGTTCCAGACCCCATTCAGATATTCGGGGGCCAGCAGGCGGCTCCTGACGTAGACGGCGGCCAGCAGCAGGAGAAACACGCCCAGGACGCACGCCACAGCCGACACGCTCTTTTTGCCGCAGTTCATCGCGATGAGGGTGAACAGGGCGCAGAACGCCGCCATGGCCGCCAGCGAGCCCAGTATGAGGGACAGGGCCGCGGCGGGGGCCATTTCTATAAACCCCACCAGCGGCGCGCCCACCACAGCCACCGCCGCTATGTGGGCCAGGCAGAACAGCAGGGACGCCGCCAGAGCCGTTATCAGGCCGGCCCCATATATATGGGGGCGCAGGTGCCCTGCCGCCACCTTGTTTCGGATGGCCCTGTCGCTGTATTCCCGGCCGAGAAACAGGGGAATAAAGACCGCCGTGAGAATGGCCGCCGTCAGCGGATAGATGAAAAACGCCCCGTCCAGAGCGATGGGCTCTATCTGGCTCATCTCGTAGTAATTGAAGGCGACCAGGGCCCCAAAGCCCGCGCTGGCCGCCAGCAGGCCCCAAAACAGGGCGCTCCTTCGCAGACGGAAGAGGTTTGCCGCCAGCAGATTCCCCATCCCACCCACCTATTTCAAGTCCTTCCGCCGGAACAGCGCGGCTCCGGCGGCGGAGAATACCGCCGCCACCAGCGCCGACAGCCCCATCAGCTTGGCCGGGTCGGTGAAGCCCAGCGTGGTGTACTGGACGGACTGCCCCGTGGGCAGCAGGTCGTAGAGGAACTGGTAGACCTCCCGCTCCAGCCCGGTGAGATAATGGGGGTTGGGCTCCGGCACGGCCTGCGAGATTTCCCCGCCGACAGACAGCTCGTAGCCGCTAATGAACTCCGGGGCCTCCAGCCGTGCGTTGAGATACACGGCGGCGAACAGCAGCACAAACACCCCCAGCAGGCAGATCACCGCCGAAGTGGACTTTTTGGAGCAGTTCATGGAGGCAAAGGTGAAGATGGCGCAGAACGCCGCCAGCATTACCACTGACCCGGCGATGGCCCAGAGGAGCAGGGGGGCGGGTTTGGTGAACCAGCCCAGCAGGGGCGCGCCCACCGCAAGGCAGGACAGCATATAGCCCGCCATGCACAGCAGGGAGGCGGCAAAGCCGGTGATGAGGTTGGCGAAATAGATAGACAGCCGGGACCGGCCCACCACAATCTTGTTTCGGATGGCTCCGTCGCTGTACTCGGTGCCGATGAACAGGGAGATGAATTCCGCCGCGAGTATGCCGATAAAGGCGGCGTACTCGAAGAACTGCCCCTCCAGCAGGGCCTTGGCCTGGGCCACCTCCGGCAGGCTCAGGTCGGCGCCCATGCCCACCTGGAACCGGAACTCCCCCAGGGCCGCCAGCGCCCCCAGGCCCACGCATACCCCCAGGGAGCCCCAGAAGGTGTTGTTTTTCCACAGCCGCATAAAGTTGGCGCTGAGCAGCTCAGTCATGGGAACCACCTCCTACCAGGTTGACGAAATAACTCTCCAGGCTCTCGTCCCGCTCCTGGGCGCTCAACAGCTCGCAGCCCTGGTTGTCCAGCGCCTTGGACAGCTGGGAGATGTTCACCTGGGCGAACACGTCCGCCTTGCCGTCGTCCAGGATTTTGTACTCCACGCCCATGCCGTCCAGCACACGGGCCAGGGCCCGGGTGTCGGTAACCTCAATGCGCAGGCACTTGCGGCAGGCGGCCTCCAGCTCCCGGGCGGACAGCTCCTTGACCATGCGGCCCGAGTCGATGAAGCCGTAGTGGGTGGCCAGCCTGGACAGCTCGTCCAGAATGTGGGACGAGATGAGCACGGTGATGCGCCGCTCCCGGTTGAGCTTGAGGATCAGCTCCCGTATGTCGATGATGCCCTGGGGGTCCAGTCCGTTCACCGGCTCGTCCAGCACCAGAAAGTCCGGGTCCCCCGCCAGGGCCACGGCGATGCCCAGCCGCTGCTTCATGCCCAGGGAGAAGTTGCGGGCCTTTTTCTTCCCTGTGTCCTCCAGGCCCACCAGCTTGAGCAGCTCGCCGACACCCTCGTCGGAGGGCACCCCCAGCACCCGGAACTGCTCCTTCAAATTGTCCTGGGCGGTGAGGTCGAGATAGATGGACGGGGTTTCCACCACCGCGCCTATCCTCCGGCGGACCTTGGCGATGTCCTTTTGGGCGCTGTCCACGCCGTAGAGGGCGTAGGAGCCGCCGGTGGGGGATTGCAGGCCGCAGATGAGCCGGATGAGGGTGGTTTTGCCCGCGCCGTTGCGGCCCACGAAGCCGTAAATGCTGCCCTTGGGCACGTGCATGGTGAGGCTGTCCAGGGCCTTGAAATCCTTGTAGCGCTTGGACAGGCCCTGGGTGACCAGTACATAGTCCATAAAAAGACCTCCGTTTCCTTGGATGCGCCCATGGTAGCATGGAACCGTCCAGAAAGCGGTCAAGGAAACCGTTGAGAAATGGTTGAGATTTTGTGGTGGGGGTGGCTGGGCTTTGGTTCGGGGCTCACTTCAGCTGGTCGCTGAACGCCTTCAGCTCCCGCTTCCTGTCCGGGGGAAGGCTGTTGAACTCCACGCCCCGAATGGCCCCCTCCAGGGCGTAGAGGTGGACCAGGCAGACCTGGGGGAATACGGCTTTCAGCCGGAAAAACGCCCCCTCTGCCCCCTCCGCCGCCAACTGCTCCGGGGTGTGTATGCCCACAGCGGCCAGCTTCCGGGCCATCTCAGACCCAATATTCCTCATAGTGGTCAATGCCGCCATATTCATCTCTCCTGTTCTGTACGCATTTTGAACCCGATCCCCCATACGGATTCGATGGGGTCGCCCGCCCCGGCGTCCCGGAGCTTGCGGCGCAGGTTGCTGACGTGGGTTTTCAGCGAGCTCTCGGTGCAGTCGGGGGTGTCCTGGCCAATCTCGTCCAGCAGCCGGGATTTGGTGACCACCTGGGCGGGGCTTGCCATGAGCAGCCTCAAAATGGCGTATTCCGTCCGGGTGAGGCGCACCTCCGCGCCGTCCACGCAGACCGAGCGGGCGTCCGGCTCCAGCCGCAGGGGGCCGAAGGCGAGGGGGCTTCCCGCCCGGGCGGGGGCCTCCCGCAGCCGCACCGCCACCCGGGCCAGCAGCTCCCGCAGGGCGAAAGGCTTGGCCACGTAGTCCGCAGCGCCCCCCAGCAGCAGGGCGGCTTTGCTGTCCACATCCGCCTTGGCGCTGACTACGATGACGGGGACGCCGGCCAGCTTGGGCAGAACGGCCTCGCCGGACAGGCCGGGGAGCATCAGGTCCAGCAGGATGAGGTCGGGCCGTCCCCGCTCCAGGGCCAGCACCGCCTCGGTGCCGGAATAGGCCCGGCTCACCCGGTAGCCCTCGGATTCCAGCGCCTCCTGAAGAAGGTTTCCGATGTAAATGTCGTCGTCGACGACCAGGATGTGGCTCATATCCCGCACTCCGTTTCCTGTTTTTTTCTATTATACGGACAGCGGGGGAGGGACGCAAGGGAAAAGGGTTGAAGAAATTCTTAAAATGGCGTATACTGAAAATAACCCAAAGGATGGAGGGATCAATGATGTCTGTTGAACTTGGAATGAAGGGCCGCGCGGAAGCGGTGGTGGCGGACGGGGATACCGCCCAGGCCATGGGCTCCGGCTCGCTGCCCGTGCTGGCCACCCCGCGGATGGCCGCCCTGATGGAGGAGGCCGCGGTGAACGCGGTGCAGTCCGCCCTGATGCCGGGGAGCACCACGGTGGGCACCCGGCTGGACGTGACCCATGACGCCGCCACGCCGGTGGGGATGAAGGTGGAGGCGTGGGCGGAGGTCACCGCCATAGAGGGGCGTAAAATCACCTTTGCCGTGTCCGCCTGCGACGGCAGGGGGAGGATTGGCGGCGGGGCCCATGAACGGTTTATTGTTGAGGCGGACAAGTTTCTCGCCAAGGCCCAGGCGAAGTGAGAAGCCGTACCAATAGCCTCAGCACTCATCTTTACGGCCAAAATCGCCGCTGGCGGCGTTGAACAATCTTGAAATACACAAAGTATTTCTGCGCCAAACCGCCTTGCCCGGCGAAAAAATTCCTCGCCGCTGGGCATATTGCCAATTTTCAAACGGCGCCTATTGGTACAGCTTCTGAAGCGGAAAAATTCCCGGCGTGAGCCGGGATTTTTTTTGTTGACAAAAGCCCGCCGTATATGATAGGATAACACTACCCCCCAGGGGGGTATTAACGGCGAGGAGGGGACGCTTCATGATGGCAGACCAGAAAGCGGTGCTGCGGCTGCTGAAAACCGCCCGGGGCCAGATCGACGGCATTATCAAAATGGTGGAGGACGACCGGTACTGCATGGATATCTCCCAGCAGGTTACCGCCGCCGACGCCATGCTGAGGCGGGCCAACCGGGAAATCCTCACCGCCCACCTGAAGCACTGCGTGGAAAATGCGCAGGACGGCAGGGAACGGGCGGAAAAGATCGACGAATTGGTAAGCGCCTTGGGAAAAATACTATAGCTGTGTTTTCAATGGGGTGAATCGTATATGAAACAAAAATTCAACGTCACCGGCATGACCTGCTCCGCCTGTTCCGCCCATGTGGACAAGGCGGTGCGGAAGCTGGACGGCGTGTGCGAGGTAAACGTGAACCTGCTGGGGGGCTCTATGACGGTGGACTGGGAGGGGGGGCTCACCCCGGAGCAGATCGTGTCCGCCGTGGAAAAGGCGGGATACGGCGCGTCCCTACCCGCCGCACCGGGACAGGGCGCGGCACAGGCCCAAGGGAGGCCCGCCGCCAACGCTATGGAGGACGACCTGAAAAACATGAAGGCCCGGCTGGTCTGGTCCTTTGTCTTTCTCATCCCCCTGTTCTACCTGTCCATGGGCCACATGATGGGCTGGCCCATCCCCCATTTTTTCCACGGGACACAGAACGCCATGACCTACGCCCTCACCCTGTTTCTGCTCACCGTGCCCATTATGGTCATCAACCAGAAGTATTACCGGGTGGGGTTTAAAACCCTCTGGCATCTCTCGCCCAACATGGATTCCCTGATCGCCGTGGGTTCCGCCGCCGCCGTGGTGTACGGCGTGGCCGCCCTGTACTGCATCGGCTGGGGGCTGGGCCATGGGGACACGGCCCTGGTGGAGCACTACTCCATGGATTTGTACTTTGAGTCGGCGGGGATGATCCTCACCCTCATCACCCTGGGCAAGTACATGGAAACCCGGTCCAAGGGCAAGACCGGCCAGGCCATCGCCCGGCTTATTGACCTGACGCCCAAGACCGCCGCCGTCCTCCGGGACGGCGGGGAGGTGGAGGTCCCGGTGGAGCAGGTGCGGGCCGGGGATCTGGTGCTGGTGCGCCCTGGGGCGTCGGCGCCGGTGGACGGGGTGGTGGTGGAGGGCGCGTCCAGCGTGGATGAGTCCGCCCTCACCGGCGAATCCATCCCGGTGGACAAGGGCCCCGGCGACACGGTGATATCCGCCTCCATCAACAAGTCCGGCGTGCTCACCCTCCGGGCCACCCGGGTGGGGGAGGACACCACCCTGGCCCAGATGATCCGGCTGGTGGACGAGGCGGCCTCCTCCAAAGCCCCCATCGCCAAGCTGGCGGACAAGGTGGCGGGGGTGTTTGTCCCGGTGGTGATGGCTGTCGCCCTGGTCACCGCCGTGGCCTGGATGCTGGCCACCGGCTCCATTGAGCGCGCGCTCACCTCCGGCGTGGCGGTGCTGGTGATCTCCTGCCCCTGCGCCCTGGGGCTGGCCACCCCGGTGGCCATTATGGTGGGCACCGGCAAGGGGGCGGAGCACGGTATCCTGGTGAAGTCCGCCGAGGGGCTGGAACACCTGCGCGCCGTCACCACGGTGGTGCTGGACAAGACGGGCACCGTGACGGAGGGAAAGCCCCGTGTCACCGACCTGTACCCCCTGGGCAGGACCAACGCCGAGGAGCTTTTGTGCGTGGCCGCCTCCCTGGAGAAGCCCTCTGAGCATCCCCTGGGCGCGGCCATTGTGGAGGAGGCGGCAAGCCGGGCCATCCCCCTGGCCCCGGTGGAGCGGTTTGAGGCCGTCCACGGCAAGGGAGTCCGGGGGAGCATCCAGGGCGCGGACTATCTGGCGGGCAACGCCGCCATGCTGAAGGACGCCGGGGTGGAGCTGGGCCAGGACGCCATGATCGCCGACGAACTGGCCAAGCAGGGCAAGACGCCCCTGTTCTTTGTGGAAGACGGCAGGCCCATCGGCATCATCGCCGTGGCGGACACGGTAAAGCGGTCCAGCCGGGCGGCCATCCAGGGCTTCCAGAAGCTGGGGCTGAAGGTGGTCATGCTCACCGGGGACAACAAGCGCACCGCCGAGGCCATCGGCAGGGAGCTGGGCCTGACCCAGGTTGTTTCCGAGGTGCTCCCCGCCGACAAGGAGCGGCAGATCGCCGCCCTCCAGGAACAGGGGGAAAAGGTTGCCATGGTGGGGGACGGCATCAACGACGCGCCCGCCCTGGCCCGGGCGGACGTGGGCCTTGCCATCGGCGCGGGGGCGGACGTGGCCATTGAGAGCGCCGACATCGTGCTGATGAAGTCCGACCTGGCAGACGCGGTGACGGCGGTGGAGCTGTCCCGGGCCACCATCCGCAACGTGAAACAGAACCTGTTCTGGGCGTTTTTCTACAACGCGGTATGTATCCCGGTGGCGGCAGGGGTGCTGGCTATCTGGGGCGGGCCCCAGCTCAGCCCCATGATCGCCGGGGCCGCCATGAGCTTCAGCTCGGTGTGCGTGGTGGCCAACGCCCTGCGGCTGCGGTTCTTCAAGCCCAGCCTCCAGCCCCATTCCCATGTGAAATCCGGCGGGGAACCCGCCGCTGAAGTGAAAGGAGTTCAAAAAGCCATGGAAAAGAAGGTCGTTATTGAGGGCATGATGTGCCAGCACTGCCGCGCCCATGTGGACAAGGCGCTCAACGCCATCCCCGGCGTGTCCGCCACCGTGGACCTGGACAGCAAGACCGCCGTGGTCACGGGAGATGTGACCGACGAGGCCATCCGCGCCGCCGTGGAGGGGGCCGGGTATCAGGTAGCCGGCATTTCCTGAGCGGGGGAAGAGGAAAGCCCCGGCCCAGTCTCAAGGACTGGGCCGGGGCCTTTTTACAGGATGAAGGTGATGATGGTGGAGCCCAGGTGGCACAGGGTAAAGCCGGCCGCCGCCAGCAGGGCGGGGGCGTTGCCGCGTGCCAGGGAGAAGAGCAGGAACGCCCCGCAGGGGGCGAGGCAGAGGGTCAGGATCACGCCGGCGCTTGCCGCCCCGGCGTAATAGCCCGCCCACCCGGCGAAGTACAGCGTGGCGCACAGGGCGGCGCCCGCGGCAAAGCCGCGCTTTATGGGCCTGTCCCGGGAGACATTGACCAGCAGGCACAGAGCCGCCACCATGATAATTTGCAGGCACTGCCCCAGGCCGTCAAGCAGGGGCGCGGCGGATTCAGCCCGCAGGATATCGTTGGGGGCGGGAAGTGCGAACCACGCCAGGTTGGGCAGCATGATGAGCAGGAACAGCCCCAGCCCCCATGGGTCGAACCCGAACCTGTAACATTTTACGCTCCACATGGCCTGCTCCAGCGGCGGACGTACATCCGGGAAGGGCAGGTGTCCCCGTCCCCCTGGGCCATGCACAGAAACCGCCAGCCGTACCGCTCATAAAAGGACGTGTGGCCGGTGAGCAGGTACAGGGTGCCTACCCCCAGCTCCGCCATGTCCGCGCAGGCGTGCTCCAGCAGCGCCCCGGCGACCCCCCGGCAGCGGTATGCCTCCTCCACATAGACGGCGCACACGTTGGGGGCGAGGTCCTTGCGGTTGTGAAAGTCGTTTTCAATCACCCCGAGGCCGCCGGTGATTTGTTCCCCGTCCACGGCGACATACCACTGGGGTACGGAACCCCTGTGCGCCAGGCACTGCCCTATGCTCTCCCGATAAGCGTCCAGGGGGACGCCCCATTTGGCATGGAACCACGCCGCCGCTTTGTCCCGCAGCCCGGGGTGCTCCCTGATGTTTAAAATTTCGCAGGCCAAACCCCTCACCCCTCTGGAAAGTATTCGCGGACAAAATCCACATCCTCCACCGCCCACTCCCGGCCGTTCAAATGCTCCAAACACCCGGCGTCCGTGGTGAACTGGAATTTCAGTTTATAGGAGTACAGCGCCTGGAACCTGCGGTCAAAGTGCTTGCCGTCCCGCTCCCGGCCATACTTGCCGTCCCCCAGCAGGGGATGGCCCGCGGCGGCGAACTGGGCCCGGATCTGGTGGGTGCGCCCGGTGATGAGGTCGCACTCCACCAGGGACAGCCCGCTGCGGGCTGCCAGCGTGCGGTAAACCGTCACCGCCGTCTTGCCGCCGGGGACAGGGTGGCCGAATACCTGTACCTGGGCCCTGCCCTCATCTTTCAAAATATATCCCTTCAGCTGGCCTGCCCGGGGGGACATCTCCCCGTGTATAACGCACAGGTACAGCTTTTGCAGCTCCCGGTCCCGGATTTTCTGGTTCATCACCCGCAGGGCCTCGGCGGTTTTGGCGGCGATGACAATGCCCCCGGTATTGCGGTCGATGCGGTTGCACAGGGCGGGGGCGAAGGAGCTTTCCCACCGGGGGGACCACTCCCGTTTCTGGTACAGGTAGGCCTGGATGTGGGTGATGAGGGTATTGATCTGTTCCCTGCCGTCGGGATGGACCACCATGCCGGGACGCTTGTTGAGCAGCAGCAGGTGCCCGTCCTCGTACAGAATGTCCAGCTGGGGCCGTTCCACCCGCAAAAAGGCGTTGTCGGGGGTGGGGGTTTCAAAAAATTCATCGTTGACGTACAGCTGGAGGACATCCCCCTGCTCCAGCCGGGCGTCCCGCTTGGAGCCCCTGCCGTTTACCTTCACCCGCTTGAGCCGGATGTACTTTTGGGCCAGGGCGGCGGGGAGGAGGGGGACGGCCTTGGCCAGCCAGCGGTCCAGCCGCTGGCCCGCATCGTTGGGGCCGATGGTAAATTCCTTCATGGCGCGCGCCTCCTCCGGGGAATTCAGATTCCCGGGCATTGTAGCAGAAACCAGGGGAAAAGGCAAGGCGGTAAAAAAACACCCGCCGCAAAAAAGCGGCGGGTAATAAAGCCCTTTCCCTGATATGGTGGAGATAAGCGGGATCGAACCGCTGACCTCTTGAATGCCATTCAAGCGCTCTCCCAGCTGAGCTATACCCCCAGATGCGGAAAAGAGCATTTATTCAATTTGAGCAATCCCTGAAATGCGCGATTGGGGCTGGATTCCCAACGAAGCTACGCCCCATATTTGTGCCGCTCTTGCCTAACGCAAGGAGAATGATAACAGATAGGGCGGCATTTGTCAACACTTTTTTTCGTTTCTAAGCAAAAAAACTTGGCCGGCTGCCCGTCCGTCAGCCGGCCAAGGAAAAAGGCGCCTGTGCCCGCCGCTCACGACCGCTTCCACGCGCTGCCGCTGAACAGCACCAGGATCGGGAACATCTCCAGCCGCCCCAGAATCATGGCAAAGGACAGCACCAGCTTGCTCAGCACCGAGAAGTCCGCGAAATTTCCCGCGGGCCCCACCAGCTCCAGGCCGGGCCCCACATTGCTGATGCAGGTAATTACCGCCGTCAGCGTGGTGCCGAAGGAGAAGTTGTCCAGCCCCACCACAATTGCCATTCCGAAGACCAGGAACAGGTTGGCGATGAAATAGCACTGGGCGGTGCGTACGGCGCCCTCGCTCACCGCTTCCCCGTCCAGCCGGACCACCGACACCGCGCGGGGATGGACGATGGAGCGGACCTCCCGGGCTGCGGAGCGGATCAAAATCAAGATCCGCCCGCATTTGATGCCCCCGCCGGTGGAGCCGCCGCAGGCCCCAATAAAGGTGAGCACCACCAGCAGCATTTTGGAGAACTCGGGCCACAGGTCGTAGTTGTCGGAGGAGAACCCGGTGGTGGACACGATGGACGACACCTGGAAGGCGGCGTAGCGGAGACAATCCCCCACCGTCTCGTACACATCCCGGATATTCCAGGCGATGGCGAGGGTGGACACGGCCACCATGACAAAGAAAAACCGCAGCTCATCGCTCTTCAGCGCCTGCCGGAGCTTGCCGGTGAGGGCGAGGAAGTAGACGGAAAAGTTGATGGAAAACAGCAGCATGAACGCCGTGATAATGATTTCAATGGCGGGGCTGCCAAACGCCCCCACCGAGGCGTTCCGGTCGGAGAAGCCGCCTGTGCCCGCCGTGGACATGGCGTGGGTGACGGCGTCGTACCAGTTCATCCCCGCCAGGCGCAGCAGCAGCGCCTCCAGTGCGGTGAGCGCCAGATAGATGGCGTACAAAATCTTGGACGACTGGGAAGCCCGGGGCACCAGCTTGCTCTTCACGGGGCCGGGACTCTCCGCCCGGATGAGGAAGTTGGAGCTGATCCCCAGGAAGGGCAGCAGGGCGGCGGTGAGGATGAGCACCCCCATCCCCCCCAGCCAGTGGGTAAAGGACCGCCAGAACAGCAGCCCCATGGGCAGCCCCTCAATGGCGGTGAGGATGGTGGCCCCGGTGGTGGTGAAGCCGGAAATGGTCTCGAAAAAGCAGTCGATAAACGGCCCGAACCGGCCGGAGAACCAGAAGGGCAGCGCCCCGAACACCCCGAACAGCACCCAGATCAGGCCCACGGTGAAGAAGCCCTCCCGGGCGAAAAAGTCCGGCTTGGGCTTGAACAGGAACACCGGTACGGCCGCCGCCGCCAGGATGATGAGGATGGCGCTCAAAAACGGAATGGGGCTTTCCCCATAGAGCAGGGCCACCCCCATGGGCAGCAGCATGGCCGCCGCCTCAATGATCAGGGTGAGGCCGGTGATGCGCAGCACCAATTTGAAATTCATACGCCGCCACCCTCGTAGATGTCGTTCAGATCCAGAATGCCGCTGTCCCGGGCGATGACAATCACGTCGTCCCCCTGCTCCAGACAGGTGGAGCCCTCCGGGATGATGACGTGGTTCCCCCGGACAATGACGGCAATCAAGATGCCCTTGCGCAGCCGCAGCTCCTTCAGCGGCACCCCCAAATTCCGGGTGGCGGAAGACACGATGAACTCCATGGCCTCCGCCTTCCCCCCGGCGATGCGGTACAAGGCGTTCATCACCGTGCCCTTGGAGTTTTGGAGGCCCCGGATAAACCGGAGAATGAGCCCCGCCGTGGCCAGCTTGGGGGACACCACCGACTCCACCCCGGCGGACCGGGCGATGGCGGTGTAGTTCTGGCGGCTGGACTTGGCCACCACCTTGGGCACCCCAGCCTGGTGGGCGTAGAGGGAGATGATGAGGTTGTCCTCATCCCGGTCTGTAAGGGCCACAAAGGCGTCGCTGGACGCCATGCGCTCCTCGGTGAGCAGCTCCGGGTCGGTGCCGTCCCCGTGGATGACCAGGGAGTGGGGGAATTCCTCCGCCAGCTCCCGGCACCGTTCCTCGCCCTTTTCCACCACCTTGCAGCTCATGCCCAGCCGCTCCAGCTGGACCAGCAGGTAGAAGGCGATGCGCCCGCCGCCGATGATAAACACATCCCGGATACGGTGGGTCTGGCGGCCCAGCAGCTTGAAGAACTGGTTGATGCCGCTGGGCGTGCCCGCAATGGACACCCGGTCCCCGGCGCGGATGAGGGACGCGCCGTTGGGGATGAACACCTCGTCCCCCCGCTCCACGGCGCACAGCAGCATGGGCAGGCCCTGGATTTTGGAGGACAGGGAGGCCAGGGTGCGCCCCGCCAGGAAGTCCCCCTCCTGTACGGTGAAGGACACCAGCTCCACCCGCCCCCGTGCAAAGGAGTCGATGTTGGCCGCGGAGGGGAAGCGCAGCAGCCGGGAGATCTCCACCGCGGCGGTGAGCTCGGGGTTTATGAGCATGGTGATGCCGAAGTCGCTTTTCAGGGTGTCCAGGTCGCTGACGTATTCCGTGCCCCGCACGCGGGCCACCGTGTAAGGCACCCCCAGGCGGTGGGCGATGTGGCAGCACAGCAGGTTGATCTCGTCTGAGCCGGTGGCGGCGATGAGCACGTCGGTCTCCTTGCACCCCGCCTCCAGCAGCGCCTCCCGGGACACGCAGTTGCCCTTCAGGCACATCACGTCCAGCTGGTTGGACAGGCGGTCCAGGGTGTCGCCGGACACGTCCACAATGGTGACGCTGTGCCCCTCGCCGGCCAGATGCTCGGCCAGGGTGGCGCCCACCTTTCCGGCGCCCGCGATAATGATGGTCAAGTCAAATCAACTCGTTTCATGATCTATATAGGGTAGTTCAGCGGGCCAGCCCCCGCCTTTGGGCGGCGGACAGCAGCCGGTCCAGGGCGGCGGACAGCACGGAGCGGGGACAGGCCAGGTTGAAGCGCTCAAAGCCGGGCGCGCCGAAGGGGGCGCCGTGGCTGAGGTACAGCTGGGCCTCGTCCTCCAAAAAGCGGGCCCGCTCTTCCGCGCCCATTCCCAGGCAGCTCAAATCCACCCAGGCCAGATAGGTGCCCTCCATGGGGGCCACAAAGGCGGTGGGGAAGCGGGCCTGCATAAAGTCCCGGAGGCAGCGGTAATTGTCCCCCACATAGGCGATGAGCTCGTCCAGCCAGGGGCCGCACTGCTCATAGCCCGCCTCCAGCGCCCGGACGCCGAAAATGCTGTAGGTGCCGCAGCCGGATCTCCCCACCTCCCGCTCCAGCGCCGCTTTTTTCTCGGGGTCGGGGACCAGCATGTTGGCGCAGCACAGCCCCGCCAGGGAGAAGGTCTTGCTGCACGCGGAGCCCACCACGGAGTTTTGGGCAAAGGCCTCGCCCAGGGAAGGGAAGGGGATGTGGCGGAAGGGGGGCTGGATGAGGTCGCAGTGGATCTCGTCGCTGATGACCAGCACATGGTTTTGCAGGCACAGCTCCCCCAGCCGGCGCAGCTCCGCTTCGCTCCACACCCGGCCCACCGGGTTGTGGGGGGAGCACAGGATGAGCGCGGCCACCTCCGGCCGGGCCAGCTTTTCCGCCAGGTCGTCGAAGTCCATCTCGTAGCGGCCGTTTTCCAGCTTGAGGGGGCTCTCCACCAGGGTGCGGCCGTTGTCCCGCACCGCCCGGAAAAAGGGCGGGTACACCGGGGGCTGGATGACGATGCCGTCCCCCGGCCTGGTCAGCGCCCGGACGGCGGCGTTCAGCCCCTGCACCACCCCGTTCACCCGGACAACCCACTCCCGCCGGATGTCCCAGCCGTGGCGGGACGCCATCCAGCCGCGCAGGGCGCTGAAATAGCGCTCACCCCAGCCGGTGTACCCCCACAGGCCGGAGCGGGCGGTGTCCTCCAGCGCTTTGATAATGGCGGGAGGGGAGGCAAACTCCATGTCCGCCACCGACAGCGGCACAATATCGGGGCTGAGGCCCGGCTTCATCAGATCCCACTTCTCCGCCTCCACGCCCACCCGGGCGGGGACGGGCCGGTCAAACTGGCTTTCCATAGCGCGGCTCCTTTTATCTTATGTCATAGTGGCAGCTCCCGCCTCCCCACACGGAGAGGGAGGGTGCAAGTATGACACATTATAACACCCTTCTCCCCAAGAGGCAACGGGGGAAGCGCTTTTTTCCCTCCTCCGCCTTGCGCAGGGGGGCGGAATGGGATATACTGTACCAAAACGCAAGGGAGGCGGAGACATGAACATATTCAGGCGGTGCTGGTGCCGGGCGTTCCAGGGGGCCTTCCGGCTGGCCATCCCCCTGCTGCCCTACCGCAGGCCGGAGCAGCTGGCCGACGTGGCTGGACTGCCCGCCAAGCTGGCCCGGCGGGGCTGCGGGCGCGTGCTGGTGGTCACCAGCCCCAGCGTGGCCGGAATGCCGGGTACCCGGCGGCTGCTGGACGCGTTGGCGCAGGAGGGCATAGGCTGGACGCTCTATGATAGGACCGTCCCCAACCCCACCACCGACACGGTGGAGGAGGCCCTGGAGCTCTACCTCCGCGAAACGTGCCAGGGCATCATCGGCATCGGCGGCGGCTCCAGCCTGGACTGCGCCAAGGCGGTGGGGGTGCGGGCGGCGCTGCCCCACAAGCCGCTGTCCAAGCTGGGGGGCGTGCTGAAGGTGCGCCGCCCGCTGCCCCCGCTGGCCGCCGTCCCCACCACCGCCGGGACGGGGAGCGAGACCACCATCGCCGCCGTCATCACCGACGCCAAAACCCGGGACAAGTACGCCGTCAGCGATTTCCCCCTCATCCCCGACTACGCCGTGCTGGACCCGGAGATGACCCTCTCCCTGCCTCCCCATCTCACCGCCTCCACGGGTATGGACGCCCTCACCCACGCGGTGGAGGCGTTCGTCGGCCGTTCCACCACCCCGGACACCAGGGAGGACGCCCTGGCGGCGGTGGGGCTGATCTTTGCCAACCTGGAGCGGGCATATCAAAACGGCTCCGACCTGGGGGCCCGGCGGGCCCTGCTCACCGCCTCCTTCCGGGCGGGGTGCGCCTTCACCAAGTCCTATGTGGGCTATGTCCACGCCGTGGCCCACTCCCTGGGCGGGGCGTATAACGTGGCCCACGGCTATGCCAACGCCGTCATCCTCCCGGTGGTGCTGCGCGCCTACGGCCCGGCTGTCTACCCGCGGCTGGCCCGGCTGGCCCAGGCGGCGGGGCTGGCCGGGCCGGGCTTGGACAGCCGGACGGCGGCGCTGGCCTTCCTGGACGGCCTGGACGGCCTCAAGGCCCGGTGCGGCATCGGGGATACCATCCCGGAGCTGAGGCAGGAGGACATCCCCGACCTGGCCCGCCATGCCGACCGGGAGGCCAACCCCCTGTACCCCGTCCCCGTGCTCATGGACGCCGGGGAGCTGGAGGGGATCTACCGCCGGCTGCTTTGAGGCCTCCTGAAAAAAGAAAACCGCCCGCCTGCCCAAAATTGGACAGGCGGGCGGTTTTAGCCTTGTCTGGGCGCATGGCCTCACGCGCCGCCGGGGCACTGCCGCCCGGTGTGGTCGATGGAGTAGTCCTGGCCGCACTCCCCGGGCAGGATAAGCTGGGAGATGGGCACAAAGGTATACCCCTGCTGCAAAAGGGCTTCGATGATACCGGGCAGGGCCTCCGGGGTGTGGAGGGCGGCGTTGTGGAAGAGCACAATGGACCCCGGCTGCACCTTGGAGGTGACCCGCTTGGTGATGTCGGCGGCGGACAGGTCCTTCCAGTCCAGGCTGTCCACGTCCCACTGGATGGGCTCGATGTCCATGGAGCGCACGGCGTTAATCACATGGTCGTCGTACTCCCCGTAGGGACAGCGGAACAGGGTGGGCCGCACCCCCGTCACCCCCTCGATCTTGTCCCCGCAGGCGGTGAGGTCGGCCACGATCTCATCGGCGGACAGGCTGTTGAAGTGGGCGTGGGTGTTGGAGTGGCTCATCACCTCGTGGCCCGCGTCAAACAGGGCCTTGACGGACTCGGGGTATTTGTCCACCCACTCCCCCACCACAAAGAAGGTGGCCTTGACGCCGTACTTATCCAGGATGTCGATGAGCTGCTGGGTGTCCTCGTTGCCCCAGGCGGCGTCAAAGCTGATGGACAGCACCTTATAGTCCTTCTGTACGCAGTAGATGGGCAGCTGCCGGGTGGAGGCGGACGCCCCCACCACCGCCGGGTGGTTCACCACCCAAAACATCATCACGGCGGCCAGGGCGAAGGCCGCCCCGGCAATCACCTTCCGCCGCAGGTAAAAAATCTTGGTCTGCTTCATACCGACCCCTCCGTTGCTCAAGTGTCCCTACACCTTATGCGCCGGAGGGCGGTTTCATGTTAGCGCCCGGACTTTCCTCCCAGGCACAGCTGGTACTGGTAGGGCCCCAGCGTCCCCGACGGGCAGCACGCCCTTTCACCGGAAATCAGGTCGGAAAACTCCCCCTCCAGCCCGTCCAGCCATACCGTCTGGGCCAGGCCGGAGAAATTGAACAGGCACGCCATGGTCTCGTCCCCCGTCCGGCGGACGATGGCCAGCACGCTGTTGTTGTGGGTGTCCCAGGTGGTCACCCAGGCCCCGGGCCCGAAGCAGGGCTGTCCCGCGCGCAGCTTTTCCAGTTGCCGCAGCCCGTCCCAGAGCCTCTGCTGCACAGTCCCCGGCGTGGTGCGCCGGGCGGCGTTGTCCCAGCTGAAGGGGGTGCGGTGGAGGTTGCGGCTGTCCTCCCGGAGGATGGGGTCGTCGTGGTAGCCGTAGCCGTTGAGCTGGCCGATCTCGTCCCCGCTGGACAGCATGGGGAAGCCCGCCATGCACATGACGGCGGCGTGCATCATCAGATCCCGCCGGACGCCCAGCGCGACCTGCCCCTCGTCCCCCTCGTACAGCCCCTTTTCAATGCCGCACAGGCTGGCGGTGGTGCCGCAGGTGCGGGCGTCCTGGGTGGCGGGGTTATAGTTATACCGCTCCCCACGGGCGAAGCTGCCGGGGAAGCTGCCCTCGAAGAATTCATAGAGGTATTTCTTGTGGGCCACAGGGTCTATGCCGAGGGCCCGGCCGTAGTCCTCGTTGAGCCCCCAGCCGATATCGTCGTGGCAGCGCAGGTAGTTGACAAAGCAGCAGTGGGCGGGCAGGGAGTGGAGGTCGTCCAGCTGGCGCTTCAGCTGCCGCACGTCCCCCGAGGCCAGGGCGCTCCACTGGGTGGCCATGGTGGAGGCGTTGTAGAGCAGGTGGCACTCCGGCTTGTCCGCCGTGCCGAAGTAGGGGGCCAGTTCCCGGGGGGCCATCACCACCTCCCCCTTGAGGATGACGCCGGGGCACACGCACTCCGTGATGAGGCGGATCAGGCGCATGATGGTATGTACCTGGGGCAGGTTACGGCAGGTGGTGCCCATCTGCTTCCACAGGTAGGGCACCGCGTCGATGCGCAGCACCTCCACCCCCAGGTTGGCCAGGCGGAGCATACTGTCCGCCATGTCGTGGAACACCGCCGGGTTGCGGTAGTTGAGGTCCCACTGGTAGGGGTGGAAGGAGGAGCACACATATTTCCCCATCTCCGGGACAAAGATGAAGCTGCCCGGGGCGGTCTCGGGGAACACGTCGGGGATGGTCTTTTCCATCTCCCGGGGTATATCCGGGCTGTCAAAGCAGATATAGCGGTCCTGATACTCCCGCTCCCCCGCCTTGGCCCGCATGGCCCAGTCGTGGGTGTCGGCGGTGTGGTTGATGACAAAATCCAGGCACAGGCTCATCCCCCGGCGGCGCATGGCGGCGGCCAGCCGGGCCAGATCCCCGTTGGAACCCAAAGTGGGGTCCACCTGGTTGAAGTCCTCCACGGCGTAGCCGCCGTCGTTGTCCGGGTGGGGCATTTTCAGCAGGGGCATCAGGTGCACATAGGTGATCCCCTGCTCCTTGAGGTAGCCCAGCTTTTCCTCCACGCCCTTGAGGCTGCCGGCGAACAGCCCCGGGTACATGGTGACCCCCAGCATTTTGCAGGCCCGGAACCACTCCGGGCCTGCCTCCCGCTTTTTGTCCAGCCGGCGCAGGCCCTCGCCGCGCCCGCCATAGGCCCGGGCCATCATGGCCTTCAGCCCGTCCAGCCTGTCCCGGTCATGATACAGCTCCATGTACAGCCAGTCCAGCTCGTCCTGCCGCTGGGCAAGGCGGCGCTCAAATGCGTTCATTCCTCAGCCTCCTCTGTCCTCCGGGCCATGAGGCGGCGCACCTCGTCGGCCTCCGGCATGCTGCGCAGGGCGCCCTTCCGTGTGGTGACCAGATAGGCCGCCGTGTTGGCAAAGCGGAGCATGGCGGCCAGGCCGTCCCGGCTGAGCCCGTCCAGGCCGTGTTCCAGAACAAAGTCCAGCACGCACGCGCAGAAGGTATCCCCCGCCCCGGTGGTCTCAATGACGCCGCCCAGCTTGCAGGCGGGGACAAACACCCGCTTGTCCTCATAATAGGAGTAGCTGCCCTCCGCCCCGGCGGTGACGTTGCACAGCCGGATATTTGGGAACCTCTCCCGCAGGATGGCCGCGCCCCTGTCGAAGTCCCGCTCCCCGGTCATGAACTCCAGCTCGTTGTCGGCGATTTTCAGCACGTCGCACTGGGACAGGCCGTAGGCGATCTGCCGTTTGGCGTTGTCCAGGCTGTCCCACAGGGGCGGGCGCAGGTTGGGGTCGAAGGAGATGACCGCGCCCCCCGCCCTGGCACGCTCCACGGCCTTGACGGTGGCTTGGCGCACCCCCTCGTGGGTCATGGACAGGGTGCCGAAGTGGAAGATCCGGCTTCCGGCGATCCCGTCCAGGGGGAGTTCCTCCTCCCGGAGCATCATATCCGCGCCGGGATTGCGGTAGAAGGAGAAGTCCCGGTCCCCGTTGCCGAAGGTTTTGACAAAGGCCAGGGTGGTGCGCGCCTCCCGGTCAAACACCAGGTAGTCCATGCAGATACCGGCCACCTCCGCCGCGTCATGCAGCATCCGGCCGAACAGGTCGTCCCCCACCTTGCCCACAAAGGCGCAGGAGCGGCCCAGCTTTTTCAGCATGGCCAGCACGTTGCAGGGCGCGCCCCCCGGATTGGCCTCGAACATGGGGTTTCCCTGGGCGCTGGCGCCGCTGCCGGTAAAGTCCACCAGCAGTTCGCCCAGGGCAATCACGTCAAACATCGCTCATTCCTCCTTATTCCCGGTTGGTTTTTGCGAAAACCTGTGCTATGATAGAGCCATCGGATCCTTTGAGAGGCTGTTGGTACAGCTTCTGAGGTAAGAAAGGATGTGTCCGGATATGAAAGAGTTCTCTTTTTCCGTTTTCCCCAATGAAAACTTTCTGGACCTGCGGCTGTTCCAATACGGCTGGGAGCAGTGCGCCCCCCTGCACTCCTTCGGGCCGTTTGTGCGCAACAATTTCCTGTTCCACTACGTCATCTCGGGCCATGGCCAGCTGGACGCCACCGGCCCCGACGGCGCCACCCGGCGCTATGAGTTGGGCCCCGACCAGGGGTTCCTCATCTGCCCCGGCTTGGTGAACACCTACTTCGCCGACAAGCACGACCCCTGGAAATACGTTTGGCTGGAGTTCGGGGGCCTGCGGGCGGAGGAGTATCTGGGCGCGGCGGGCCTGGGCCCCCTCCGGCCCATCTACCAGCCCCGGGCGCCGGAGCAGGGCAGGCCGGTGCGGGATACCATGCTGTACATCGCCGACCACTCCCAGGCGTCCACCCTCCACCTCATCGGCCACCTGTGCCTGTTCCTGGACGGGCTGATCCAATCCTCCTCCGCACGGCGGGGGACGTCCTCCCCCCGGCTTCAGGACTTCTACATCCAGGAGGCGGTGACCTTCATGGAGCACAACTACCGGCGGGAGCTGACGGTGGAGGAGATTGCCGACGTGTGCAAGCTCAACCGCAGCTATTTCAGCAAGCTGTTCAAGGAGAGCATGGGCTGCCCGCCCCAGGAGTTTCTCATCCGGCTGCGGCTGTCCAAGGCGGCGGAACGGCTCAAAGGCACCCGCGCCTCCATTGGGGACATCTCCGCCGCCTGCGGCTACCCAAACCAGCTCCACTTCTCCCGGGCGTTCAAAAAGCGGTACGGCGTGTCCCCCCGGGAGTGGCGGATGCAGAGCAAGGGCGGCCGGCCCGGCGGCCCGCTTTAAGCCAGGGCTTCCCCCACAGGGGGAAGCCCTTTTTTGTCATTCCGCCTGCAGGTAGAGCTGCATGGACTGGTAGTCCCCCGTGGGCATGGGCAGGGGGAAGCCCGCGGCCATCAGCACGTCGCCGGGCCACGTCTCCCCGCCGTCCACCCGGTATTGGGCGTCCGGGTCCAGCCCCCTGAGCCGGACGGTGCGGAAGGGGGAGGCGGCGCGGTTGGCGTGGGTCACCAGGGACACCAGCGCCTCCCGCCGGTCGGGGGATACCTGCTGCCAGGCGGTGAAGGGGTCATGGAAGGGGTCGCTGAGCCGGTAATAGTCCCCCCGCTGGATGAGCTCGTAGTGCTCCTTGAAGAAGGCCACCTGCCGCTTGATGGTCTGCTTTTCCTCCGCCGTGGTGTGGTTCAGATCCATCTCATAGCCGAAGGTGCCCGCCATGGCCACCACGCCGCGGGTTTCCATGGATACGCTGCGGCCCGTCTGGGCGTTGGGGACGGCGGATACATGGGCCCCCATGGTGGAGACGGGGTAGCAGAAGGAGGTGCCGTACTGGATGGCCAGGCGGTCGATGGCGTCGGTGTTGTCGCTGCACCAGAACTGGGGAACGTAATAGAGCATACCGGCGTCAAACCGCCCGCCGCCGCCGGTGCAGCCCTCAATGAGTATGCCAGGGAAGTCCCGGCGCATCCGCGCCAGGATATCGTACACCCCCAGCACAAAGCGGTGGAACAGCTCGCCCTGGCGGCCCGCAGGCAGGGCGGAGGACCACACATCGGTGAGGCTGCGGTTCATGTCCCACTTCACATAGGTAATTTCAGCGCTTTCCAGCACCTGCTTGATGGCGCCGTACACATGATCCCGCACTTCCTTGCGGGAGAAGTCCAGCACCAGCTGGCTCCGGCCCCGGGCAAAGGGGCGGTTAGGGGCCTCCAGCACCCAGTCCGGGTGGGCATTGTAGAGGGCACTGTCCTCGCTGACCATCTCCGGCTCGATCCAGATGCCGAAGGACATGCCCAGATCGTGGATGCGGGGCACCAGGGCCCCCAGGCCGCCGGGCAGCTTGCTCTCGTTCACCGTCCAGTCCCCCAGGCCGCCGAAGTCGCTGTCCCGGGTGCCGAACCAGCCGTCGTCCATGACAAACAGCTCAATGCCCAGGGGGGCGGCGGCCGCCGCGATGCTCACCAGCTTCTCCGCGTCGAAGCCGAACTCGGTGGCCTCCCAGTTGTTGATGAGCACCGGGCGGCGCTTCCCCTCCAGGGGGTCGTGGATCAGGTTTTCCCGGATGGCCCGGTGGAAGCTGCGGCTCATCTGCCCGAAGCCGCAGGGGGAGCATACCAGCGCCGCCTCCGGCGCGGTGAAGCACTCCCCGGGGGCCAGGGTATAGCAGAAGTGGTAGGGGTTGATCCCCAGCAGCAGCCGGTTGTTTTCCAGGTGGGTGCGCTCCGCCGCGGCCAGGAAGTTCCCGCTGTATACCAGCATAGCCCCGTAGCAGGTCCCGCAGTCCTCATTGGCGTTGTGGTCGCACAGGATGACGAAGGGGTTGTGGTGGTGGCTGGAGGTGCCCCGCACGCTCTCCACGCTCTGCACGCCCTGGCGCAGGGGGGAGCGGCTCAGGCTCCGCTCCTGGGCGTGGCAGCCATCGAAGGTGATGAAGTCCAGATCCCCCCCCTGGAGGTCCAGGCACAGGGAGGCGCACCGGCGCAGCTGGACGGCCTGCCCCCCCTCGTTGACCACCTGCACCGCCCGGGTGATGAGGTCGCAGCGCTCCAGTACGCCGTAGTACAGCTTTACCGACATTTTGCAGGTGGAGTCGGTGAGGTGGATCACCAGGGTCTCCCATTCGTCCCCGCCGAAAAAGGCGGGCAGGCCGGGCAGGGCGTGTTTCCCCTTTTTCAGCTCAAAGCCGGTGTAGCGCAGGTCGGCCAGCCGGCTGCCGTCCGCCGGCTCAAACTCGATGGAGGGCAGGCGGAAATCGCCCACGCCACAGGTGGAATACTCCTGGGGCAGGGTGTCCAGGGAATAGTCACGCCGGTGGCCCGCCTCGTTGGGATTTGGGGACGTGCCCCGGTCCGCGAACTGGATGAGCCGGGACAGGTCTCCGCCCCGGAGCCTGGGGCCGTAGTAGGTGTGGAGCAGCACCCGGTACTGGTCCGCCTTCATCTGGTAGGTGGTGTTCTGGGTGTGCAGGGTGAAGAGTTTGTTTTCCTGATCGAGTACGATCATAGGGATACCCCCTAGTAAAGTATTTCGCAGTAATTGTACGGGATTTTTCACTGGGAGGCAAGGGGGAATCGGAAAAATATCGCACAAATCCGCACCCAGTCCCGGCGGGAAAATTAGAGGTTGGTTAGACAGACAGCCCCGGACGTTGGAACGGCCGGGGCTGTCTGTAAGAGGGAGGTACAGGATTACTTTCCGCCGGTAGAGGCGATGCCCTCGATGAACTGCTTCTGGAAAATGAGGTACAGGATGACCATGGGCAGCATGGCCAGCAGGGAACCGGCCATCAGCACCGGGAAGTTGGTGGTAAACTGGCCCCGCAGGGTGGCAAGGCCGGAGCTGAGGGTCATCATGTTCAGGTCGCTGTTCACCACCAGCGGCCACATCAGGTCGGAGTAGGCGAACACGGCGGTGAAGATGGTCAGGGCGGCCACGGAGGTGCCGGTGAGGGGGAACATGACCTTATAGAAGGTCTGCCACTGGTTGCAGCCGTCCAGGTAGGCGGCCTCGCCGATCTCCTTGGGGATGCCCATATAGGTCTGGCGCAGGAAGAACACGCCGAAGGCGCTGACCAGGCCGGGGAACACCAGGGCGAAGATGGTGTTGGCGAGGCCCATCTTGGCCACCATCTGGTACTGGGGAATGATGAAGATCTGGCTGGGCAGCGACATCTGCACCAGCACGATGCCGAACAGCAGCCCCTTGCCGCGGAACTCCAGCTTGGCGAAGGCGTAGCCCGCCATGGAGCTGAACAGCACCGCGCAGATCACCCGGAACAGGATCATCAGGCCGGTGTTCACGTACAGGTTGAGGAAGGGAAGGCTCTTGATGGCCTCGACGAAGTTGTCCCACATGATCTGCTTGGGGAAGAAGGTGGGGGGAACCGCCATACTCTCCGGCACGGTCTTGGAGCTGGTGAGGATCATCCACACGAAGGGGAAGATCATGATGAGGGCGCCCAGGATGAGGAACACATAGGTGAGCACGGTGTTCAGGGCTTTGGAGGATTCCATCGAACTGCGTTTCATCTTCTCAGCCCTCCCTTAGACGTCGTAGTTGACCCACTTCTTCTGGCCATAGAACTGGATCACGGTGACCAGGCCGATAAGCAGGACGGTCCAGATGACGATGGCCGAGCCCATGCCGCGGCTGCCCGCCACGAAGGACTCCCGGTAGAACAGGTACATCAGGCTCTGCACGCTGGTGACGGCGGGGTTGGTCTCCTCCACCATCATGTAGATCAGGTCGTACACCTTGACGGAGGCCATCAGGCGCATAATCATCACCACGAACAGGGTAGGGGACACCATGGGCAGGGTAATGGTGAAGAACTGCTTCACCTTGCCCGCGCCGTCGATGCTGTTGGCCTCATAGAGGGTTTTGGGGATGTTCTGGAGCCCCGCCAGCAGGAGGACGGCATCATAGCCAATATTGCTCCAGATGGCCACGATGGCGCAGGAGACCATGACAAAGTTGGGGTCGGTGATCCAGCCGATCTTGGCGCCCAGCACCTGGTTGAGGATGCCGTACTCGCCGTTGAAAATCCAGCGCCACACCATGGTGACGGCGGCGGGGGCGCACACCATGGGCAGGAAGAAGATGGTGCGGAAGCCGCCCTTGAACTTGATCTTTGCGTTCAGCAGCATGGCCACCAGCAGGGACAGGAACAGCCCCACGGGGACGGTGAGGATACAAAACAGGATGGTGTTCCAGGTGGCCCGCCAGAACTCGCCGTTCTGGAACATCTCAATGTAATTGGCCAGGCCCACAAACTTGTAGTGGCCGAAGCCCAGGTGCTCGCAGAAGCTGGTGTAGATGGTCTGCACAAAGGGCCACAGGTTGAGCACGACCAGGCCGATGATGGTGGGGGCCACCATGAGGTAGGCCCAGTTTTGCTCCCGGCGGGCCGCCGGGGACAGCTTGTTCTTTTTCACAGTTGACCCTCCTCTCAGTCGCCCGCCAGCTTTTTGGCGGTCTCGGTGTCCACAATGTTCTGCATGTTGGCAAGGCCGGTGTCGATGTCCACCTGGCCGCTGTAGATGCGGATGAGCTCGTCGCCCACGGGGCTCTTCCACTTGGGCCGGGCGGAGTTGTTGACGCACTGGATGCTGTAGGCGAACTGGTCCTCTATGACCTGGAGGTTCAGGTCATAGCCCGCCTTCTCGAAGGCGTCGAAATAGGGCTGCTCGGTGCCGTTGTAGGCGGAGATGGCCGCGCCGTAGGAGCTGGCAATATTCTGGGCCTCCTCGGAGCCGAAGAACTTCAGCACATCCTTGACGGCCTCCAGGTTCCTGCCCTTGGCGGCGGTGGCGTAGCACAGGCCGTTGGACATGGTGGCCCGGCCGTCGCCGCTCACCGGGTCGGGGCATTTGGGCAGGGGGGCGATGTCCCACTTGTCCTTCATATTGGGGTAGCTGGTGGCCTTGTTCATCAGCTCCCAGTTGCCCTCGATGTACATGGAGCCCACCTCGGAGAAGAAGGCGGTGCCGGGCTGGGTCTCGGCAAAGTAGGTCTGGTTGGGGCACCAGTCGTTCTGCTGCATCCCGATATAGAACTTCATGGCCTTCTGGGTGCCGGGCTGGTCGAAGCCCGCGCGGGTCTTGTCGTCGTTCAGGATATACCCGCCCGCCTGGTACACAAAGCTCCAGTAGCCCAGGTGGTCCTCGGCGTAGGCCATGAAGCCGTATTTGCCGGTGCTGCCGTAAATCTTCTCGGAAGCGGCGGTCATGTCGTCCCAGGTCCAGTTCTCATCGGGATAGGACACCCCAGCCGCATCGAACATCTCCTTGTTATAAACCAGCACCAGGTTGTCCTTGTCCTTGGGCACGCCGTACAGCCGCCCGTTGGAGCCGCTGGCGTTGCCGATGGAGATCTCGGAGAAATGGTTCTGGTAATAATTGGCCTCCACGTCGTCATAGAGGTCGGTGACGTCCGCCAGGATGCCGAAATCGGAGTAGTACAAAATCTGGTTGGTGTGCATCCAGAAGATGTCCGGCATGGTATTGGACTCGGCGGCGGCCTCCAGCTTGGTCCAGTACTCGTTCCAGCTGGTGACCTGGACCTCGATGACCACATCGGGGTTTTTTGCGGTGTAGGCGTCGCAGATGGCCTGCATGCTCTCGCGCTGGGCCACGTCCCATATCTGGAACTTCAGGTGGGTCTTGCCGTCCGCCGCGCCGCAGCCGAACAGGGACAGCAGCAGCGTCAAGGCCAAGACCAGCGCCATGATGCGGGGGAATTTTTTCATAAACACCACTCCTCTGCTTCGTTTTCTCCCCGCTGCCGCTCAAGGGCAGCGTTTGTAAGCAGATGATACCGCTTGGAACCCGGCGCTGTAAATGGACGGTGTTTTCAAAAATATACCCAAATGTTGCTTTAAACACTTTAGATGCATGTTGCACGACATAAAGATATAATTTTGACGTTTTCGTCTCTTTAGCCATATTTAGTTGGATATTTTTGTGCATAATCACATGACTTAATTCGATATATTGAGGATTCCTAAATTTTCTTGTGCTGTAATTTTTTGTATATGTCTTTATGTGTGTATTCCTGTCGAGCCCCGGAGGGCTGCCCATCATTCTGTGGCCGGCCGCTATTTAAAATTATTTTGAAATACCTCTTGACGGCGCGCCCCCAGTCTGATAAAGTATAATTCAAGAAAATTTGAAATAGTTTGGAGGGAGCCCAATGCCCATGTCCGCTATCCTGTCGGCGCTGGCCGATGAAAACCGCCGCGAAATCCTGGCCGTGCTGAAGCAGGGCCGCATCTCCTCCGGCGAACTGGCCCGGGCGGTGGGCATGACCCCTCCCGCCCTGTCCTACCACCTGAAAAAGCTGAAAGAGGCGGAGCTGATCTACGAGACCCGGCAGAAGAACTTCATCTTCTACGAGTTGGACCTGACGGTGCTGGACGAGGCCATTTTGTGGCTGGACGAGTTGAGAGGAGGCGAATTCCATGAAGCTGAAGCGCCTTTACGCCGCGGCGGCGCTGACGATGCTGCTGAGCCTGATTCTGGTGCTGGCGGCGCTGCCCTTTCTCCCTGATACCATCCCCGCCCACTTTAATTCCGCCGGGGAGCTGGACCGCTGGGGGAGCAAATATGAGACGCTGGTCTTTCCCGGCTTCATGCTGTTTTTTGGGCCGCTCATACTGGGCACCTGCCGCCTGTGCCGGGAGTTCGGGGCGGCGTCGGAGCGGATCGTGCTCCTGTCGGGGATTGCCATGTTCGCTGTGTTCGACCTGATGACCGCGTATTTCCTGTACATTGACTTCCGGCAGGTGGAGAACCTGGCCCTGGTCCCGCTGGACCTCAACCGGCTGCTGTGCGGCGCCACCGGCCTGGGGCTCATCGCCATGGGCAACTGGATCCCCAAGCTGAAGGAGCCGGGCCCTGTGGGCCTGCGCACCCCCTGGAGCATGAAAAGCACGGCGGTCTGGCGCAAGTGCCAGCGGTTCGGCGGCTGGGCCGTGGCTGCGGCGGGGGCAGCCTCCCTTGCCGCCGCCCTGCTGGCGGAGGGGGCGTGGTGCTGGGTATGGACGGTTCTGGCCCTCACCGCCGCCGGCATCGCCGGGGCGGTCTACTCCCGGTACGCCGCCAAAACCACGCCGGAGGAATAAAGAGCGCCCCTCCCCGCGCGGGGGAGGGGCGCTTTGCGTTTTACTCGATGCCGGTGAGGTCGAAGCTGTCCAGCCAGGCGCTGGCGGTCTGGCACACGCCCCGCAGGCACGCCTCCTCGAAGGGGCTCTCCAGCCCCGCGTTTTCCAGCAGCTCGGTGAAGGTGCGGCTGCCGCCCTGGCGGGTGTAGGCCATGTACTTCTCCCAGGCGGCCTTGCGGTCGGTCTGGAGCAGCGCCCAGAACTGGAGGGCCACGGTCTGGGCCAGGCAGTAATCGATATAGTAGAACGGGCTGGAATAGATGTGGGACTGGCGCTGCCAGCCCTCCCCTTCGGCGTAGAAGGGGATGTCCCCGTCCAGCTTCATCCAGGGCATATACACCCCCAGCAGCTCCTTCCAGACCGCGTGGCGCTGGGCGGGGGTCATGTCCGGGTTGGCGTACACCTCGTGCTGGAAGTGGTCCACCATGGCGCCGTAGGGGATGAAGGTCAGCGCGCCGGACAGGTGGCTGTACAGGAACTTCCTGGTGTCCTTGCCGAAGAAGCCCTCCGCCCAGGGCCAGGCCATGAACTCCATGGACATGGAGTGGACCTCGCAGGCCTCCATACTGGGCCAGACGTACTCCATGGGCACCCGATCCCGGTTCATCCAGTCGGCGAAGGCGTGGCCCGCCTCGTGGGTCACCACCTCCACATCCCCCTGGGTGCCGTTGAAGTTGGCGAAGATGAAGGGCACGTTGTAGTCGGGAATGTCGGTGCAGTAGCCCCCGGACCGCTTGCCCTCGGTGGACAGCACGTCCAACAGCTCGTTGTCCAGCATGGTCTGGAAGAACTCGGACGTCTCGGGGGACAGCTCGTCGTAAAATTTCTTGCCCTGGGCCAGGATATCGTCGGGGCTGCCCTGGGGCCGGGGGTTGCCGGAACGGAACTCCAGGGCGTTGTCGGCAAAGCTCATGGGGTACTGCTTGCCCAGCCGCTTGGCCTGCTCCTTGTAGATGCGGTCGGCCACCGGCACCAGGTACTTCACCACGGCGGCGCGGAACTTCTCCACGTCCTCCCTGGTGTAGCAGTTGCGGCCCATGCGGTAGTAGCCCAGGGTGGTGTACCCCTCGTAGCCCAGCTTCCTGCCCATGGCGTCCCGCAGGTGGGTGAGCTGGTCGTAGATGCGGTCCAGGTCATCCTGGTGGTCCTTGTACCACTGGCCCTCCGCCTTCCAGGCCGCCAGGCGGCGCTCGTCGTCCGCGTCCGTCTTGAAGGGGGTGAGCTGGGACAGGGTATAGGTCTTGCCCTCGAAGGGGATCTGGGCGGAGGCCAGCAGCTTCTCATACTCGGTGGTCAGGTCGTTTTCCTGCTGGAGCTGGGGGATGATCTCCGGGGAGAAGGTCTTGAGCTGGATCTCGGCGTTGACAAACATCAGGTCGCCGTACTCCGCCTCGAAGTCGGGGCGGAAGGGGGAGGCCAGCATGGCCATGGTCCACGCCTGCAAGTACTCCTGGAGCTGGGGCATGGCGCCGTTCCAGAAGGTCTCCTCCCCGTCGTAGAACTGGTCCCGGGTGTCGATGGAGTGGCGGACGTTGGCCAGGCAGGCCAGGGTGCTCAGGTGCCTTAGCTCCTGATCCTTCTCCAGGAACACGGCCTTGGCCTCCGCATAGGAAGCCGCGCCCTTCAGCCGCTCCACCAGACCGGACAGGCGCTGCTTCAGCTCCTCCAGGTCGGGGCGCTGATAGGGCATTTCGGAAAATTTCATAGCGCAATTCCTCCTCAATTGAATTAGAACTAACGTTTCACGTGAAACGGATCAAATGATGGCCTCGCCGTCCAAAACCGCCCGGACCAGCCGGTCCCCCGGGCTCCTGTAGTCCAGGGTGAGCAGGAAGGGCGGCCGGTTTTCCGCCAGCAGCTTGAGGAAGATCTCGTCCCCCTCCCAGATGGGCAGCCGGGTCACCTCATCCTTGGGCACCCAGGCCAGCTCGCCCTCGGCGCAGTCCATGGCCAGTTCCCCCGTCCAGCCCGTGGCGGTGAACAGGTACATGAACTGGTCGGAACCGCTGTCGCCGCACAGGAAGGTGACCACCCCCCGGAAGCGGAACCGGGTGAGGGTGAGGCCGGTCTCCTCCAGCACCTCCCGGCGCAGGCACTCGTCAGGGCTCTCCCCCTCCTCGAACTTGCCGCCCACGCCGATCCACTTGCCCTTGTTGATGTCCGCCCGCTTCTTCACCCGGTGGAGCATCAGGTATTCCCCCCGGGGGTTTTCCAGGTAGCACAGGGTGGAGTTATACACGGTTTACCATATCCTTCCATTGCCGTCGCGCCTCGCCTGTTCGCGGCGCGCGGCTTTCGTCGAAGCAAAGTCCGCTCTGTTTCCGCTTTTGGCGAAAACTGCGCTCGCTTCCTTGCTTCTCCTCTCCCCACAAAGCCCAAGGGCGGCTTTGCGGGGGCCCCCATTTAGAGCTGCCCGCGCTGCTCACGGCGGCTCGGACGCTAGAACGGCAGGTTCAGCCCGCCGGTGAGCTTGGACATCTGCCCGGCGGCGTCCTCCGCGGCCTTGCGCAGCGCCTCGTTGACGGCGGCCACGATCAGGTCCTGGAGCATCTCCACGTCCTCCGGGTCCACCGCCTCGGGGTCGATGGCCACGCTCACCAGCTCCTTTTTGCCGGACACGGTGGCGGTGACCACGCCGCCCCCCGCCCCGGCCTCATAGGTCTTGGCCTCCAGCTCCTCCTGGGCCTTGAGCATGTCCTGCTGCATCTTTTGGGCCTGGCGGATCATGTTGTTCATGTTCCCGCCCCCCATGCCGCCCATACCGCGGCTGTTGAATCCCTTTGCCATATGTCTGCCTCCTTCGTCGGCGCAAAGTCCGCGCCATGACTTTTCCGCCTGCGGCGAAAACTGTGTTTGCTCCCTTGCTTCTCCTCTCCCCACAAAGCCCAAGGGCGGCTTTGCGGGGGCCCCGTTTTTACTCCACTGTAATATTCGGTCCGCCCCGGGCCAGAAACGCGTCCAGCGCGTCCACCGGGGCGCCCTGGGCCGCGGGGGCGGCCTCCGGCGGGGCCTGGCCCACCCTCACCGCCACCGTGTGGGCCGCGCCGGTGAGGGCCTGGCACAGCTCCGCCATGGGCCGGGTGATAGCGGGGCGGTCCAGCATGTCCCGCAGGAAATCGTTGGCTGCCCACAGGGTGAGCTGCCGCCCGTCGAAGCGTCCCTCCGCCATGGCCGGGTTGCTGATGAAGCTGTAGTCGCTCACCGCCAGCTTTGCTTTAAGCCGGTCCCGGAAGGCGGGCCAGCCCGGCCAGCCGCCCGCGGCCCCCTGGGGGACGGGCTCCTCCGGGCGTGTGGGGACGGGCTCCGGCGCGGCCTGGGCTGCGGGGGCGGGGCGG
>CATABD010000012.1 GCA_949494735.1 uncultured Oscillospiraceae bacterium | reverse complement strand
AGACGGAGCGAAGCCGCGCGTCGCGAACAGGCGAAGCGTGACAACGAGAAGCGCGGAGCCGCCGTGAGCAGCGCGGATGGAGCGCAGCGAGGGCAAAAGCCCTGCCGCCGCAGGGCGGACCGGGGTTTGCCCGAGACGGAGCGAAGCCGCGCGTCGCGAACAGGCGAAGCGTGACAACGAGAAGCGCGAAGCCGCCGTGAGCCACACTTCCCTCAGACCGTCCACCTGACCTCCACCGTGAACACCCCGTCCTCCCACCGGGCGCGGGCGGCGTGGCCCATCCGCTCCGCCAGGGCCTTGACGATGGCCAGCCCCAGCCCGGTGCTCTGGCCGGTGCGCATTTTGTCCGCAGTGTAGAACCGCTCGAACACATGGGCCGCGTCCTCCTCGGAGAGCCCCCCCGCCCGGTTGGAAAAGGCGGACACCACGGCGTTCCCCTCCCGGTACAGCTTCACGGCCAGGGCGTCTTCCCCATGGCGCAGGGCGTTGGTAAGCAGGTTGGAGAAGATCCGGGTCACCGCCCCGCTGTCCGCCCACACCGGGGGCAGGCCGGGGGCGATGTCCACCTCCACCACCAGCCCCGCCGCCTCAATCTGCTCGTAGGCCGCCGCCAGCTGGTCGGACAGCGCCCGGCCCAGATCCACCTTTTCCCGCTCCAGAGGCAGCTCGCCCCCCTCGATCCGGGACAGGTCGTAAAAGGCGGCGATGAAGGTCTGGAGGGTCCGGGCCCTCCCCTCAATCACCGCCAGATACTCCCCCTTTTTTTCCGGGGACAGCCCCTCCCCCTCCAGCAGCTGCAAATAGCCCAGGATGGAGGTCAGCGGCGTGCGCAGGTCGTGGGACACGTTGGCGATCTGCTGGCGCAGGGCCCGCTCCTTCCGGCGGTAGGCCGCCCGCTCCTCCTGGCGAAGCTCCAAAAGCTGGTTCAGGCAGGCCAGCAGCTCCTCCGCCCCGGCGCTGGGGCAGGGCAGGGAGAGGCGGGCGGTGGTCACGTCCGCCATCTGCTCCCGCATCCGGCGGGCGGCCCGATGAAGCCCCCGCTCCAGCGTGATCTGCCGCCCGATGAGGACGGCACACAGCAGGGCCAACAGGACAATCAGGACGGTTTTCATAAAAGCCCTCCCTTCAGCCGTCAAATGATTCTAAACATGATGAGGAAAAGCACCAGTAAAAGTACCAGCAGTACCGCTTTCACATACCAGGGCGAGCGGTCCCCCCGGCTGGCCCACAGCCCCGCCAAGATCAGGAGGACAGGGCCGAGAATGCCCAGCGGGCCCATCATCACCAGCCGAACCAAAAAATTCCACAGATCCATCATCTCCACCTAAAGAGCGGCAGGCAGCGTGTCAAGTAGGAGCACCACAAACAGCGTTTTCATAGGACACCTCTTCTTCACCACGTTCAGGAGGGGCGCCTGCCTTCGCGCTTCCGAAAACGGCTTTCGCCGGGCCTCCCGGCCCGGCTGAAAGCCGTTTCAATGTTCCTGCTTTTGCAGGATGCAGCACAGCCCGGCAAGAAAGGCCACCGCGATTACAACACCAAGGGCGATGCCCATCCGATTTCCCCCTCGTCTCATTTGATCTCCTTCTTTCTAAAACCATACAGGCCAATGGCCGTACACACCACCACCCAGAAGGCCCCTACCAGCCACGCCTTGCCCAGGTACATCCAATCGCCCACCACTGCCTTGGCTCCATCCAGCATATTACGGGGGAAGTACCGGCATATGGTCAGCAACACATCCCCCACCGGCCCACCGGCGAGCAGGCCTGCCACATCAAAAATGGCCTCCAGCACAAACACGATGCCCACATAGAAGAAAGAGGACGCCATCTCTCCGTTCACCAGGAACAGACACATGCACAGCGCCGCCTGGGCGCCCACCCACAGGGGCAGGCCCGCCGCCAGGAAATAGCCCACGATGACCAGCGCCTCCGGCGCGGAATAGAAGGTTCCCGCCTCCATAGGCAGGCACACTGCGCACAGGGCGATGAAGAAAGCCATCATCACCACCAGATAGGCGATGGACAGCAGCGTCTGGGCGATGAGCTTACCCAAGTAAATCTGGGCACGGCTCAGGCCGAAGGACACCTCGTTTTTCAGGGTGGAGTTTTTGTACTGCCCGGCGAACACGATGTCCCCGATAAGCAGGCAGATGCAGAAACCGATGGTTCCCATCTCCACGAGGGTGACGACAGCCGCGCCGAAGGGGGTGACCAAGGAATGGCTGTTGTGGAAGGCGAACATGGAGGCGTACAGCGCCTCCAACGCCAGCAGGACGCCTAGGGCAATATACGTGTAGGGCCGGTGAAGCAGCTTATAGGCCTCGGCGCGGATGTAGTTAAGCATGGCGGCCACCTCCGATCAGATTGAGGAAGTACGCTTCCAGGTCCGCGCCCTTCTGCTCCATGGCCAGCAGGGCCACGCCGTTCTGGGCCAGGGCATAGGACGCCCGCTTGGGGTCGTCCAGGCAGTCGTAGAGCTGCACCACATTGTTTGGAAGCACCTCGAATTTATCCGTGCCCAGCTGGGTCTGGAGGACAGCGGCGGCCTTCGCCGCGTCGTCCACCTCCATGCGCAGGCAGGTGCGGCATTTGTCATGGAGGGCCTCCGCCGAGATTTCCTCCAGAATCCTGCCCTGCTCCATAAAGCCGTACCGGGTGGCCACGTTGGACAGCTCGGACAGGATGTGGCTGGATATGAAGATCGTGGTCTCCCGCTCCCGGTTGAGGGAGCGCAAGATCTGCCTAAACTCCGCCACCCCCTTCGGATCCAGGCCGTTGATGGGCTCGTCCAGGATGAGAAAGTCCGGATGGTTCATCAGGGCCAGGGCCAGCCCCAGCCGCTGCTTCATGCCCAGGGAGAAGGCCTTGAACTTCTTTTTGCCCGCGTCCGCCAGGTCCACCAGCTCCAACACCTCGTCCACCGCCTGTTTCCCGGGGATACCCCGCTGGAGCCGGTAGTATTCCAGGTTCTCGTGAGCGGTGAGGAAGGGGGAAAAGGAGGGAATCTCGATCATGGCCCCAGTGCGGCATCGCTGGGGGCGCATGTTCTTTCCCGACGCGCCGAACAGCTCCAGCTCACCCCCTGTTGGCTCGGACTGGCCGGTGGCCATCCGCATGAGGGTGGTCTTGCCCGCCCCGTTGCGGCCCACCAGGCCGTAGACATCCCCCCGGCGCACCTGCATGTTCACCCCGTCCAGGGCCATGCACCCGCCGTAGGCTTTTTTCAGGCCATAGGCCGCCATGACAGCTGAATTGTCGTTCATAGCGCTTCCGCCTTTCTGTTTGGATTGTTTACAGCATAACGCGGAAAGGCCAAAACTCCTCAAAGGAAGTATAAAGAAAGTCTAAATCCCGGGGCGGCGCGCCCAAGCTCACACTTCCCCCAGCTTAAAGCCTATGCCCCACACCGTTTTGATGTAACTTCTATCGGGGTCGGCCTTGGCCAGCTTGGCGCGCAGGTTGCTCACATGGACGTTCACCGTGTTCTCGTCCCCCAGGAAATCCTCCCCCCACACCGCCTCATAGATCTGGGCCCGGGAAAAGGCCCGGCGGGGGTTTTCCATCAGCAGGGCCAGGATATCAAACTCCCGCCCGGTGAGGGTCAGCTCCTCCCCGTCCAGGCTGGCGGTATGGCTGTCCCGGTCCAGGACAAGCGGCCCTGCGGTAAGCACATCTGCCCTGGGGGCGGAAAACTCCCGGCTTCGGCGCAGCTGGGCACCCACCCGGGCCAGCACCTCGGCATTGTCAAAGGGCTTGGGGATGAAATCGTCCGCCCCCAGCTTGAGCACGTTCACCCGGTCGGACACCCCCACCTTGGCGGAAGCCACGATAATAGGCATAGTCTTGCCCCGGCGGATGCGGGCGATAAGCTCCTCCCCGGTCAGGCCGGGGAGCATCAGATCCAGCACGATCAGGTCATAGTCGTATTTTTCCGCCCAAAGCAGGGCCTCGCTGCCGGAAAAGGCAGAGCGGCAGGAATAGCCCGCCCCCTCCAAAATGGTGCACAGCAGGCGGTTGATGTCGGCATCGTCCTCCACGACCAGAATGTTTGCGTTTTCCATGGCGGTTCTCCTATCAACAGTGGTATTGCCGCGCTTTCTGCGGTCCAAGCTCCCCTGCGCGGCTAAGCTCACGCTTCTCCATTGTCACGCTCGCTTTGTCCGCGCTGCCGGGTCGCTTTCCTTTCGTCTCGGGCATACCCCGCCGCCGCTGCCCGGCGGCTGGGCTTCTGCCCTCGCTCCAGTCCAAGCTCCCCTGCGCGGCTAAGCTCACGCTTCTATCATATCATAAACGCCCCCGGCGTTTCCATACGCCGGGGGCAGACTTTAGGCTTTTTTAAGAATTCAGGGCGGGTCACTGTGCCGTCTCAATGATGATGGGGACGCCCCGGCAGCTCACCCGGCCGTCCTTCACCTCCACCCGGCCGCCGTCAAACAGGTTCTCGTACCATCCGTCCGGCACATCCACCCGCACCAGCGCCTTGGCTCCGCGCACACTGAACACCCCCGCCAGGCGGCGGTTCCCCTTGCGGTGGACGGCGTACAGCACGTCCCCCGGCAGAGCCTGGACGGTGTAGGCGCTGTCCGTCATGAGCGGGTGCTTTTTCAACGCGCACAGCCGCCGGAACTGCTCCGAGCGGTCCGGCCCCGTCCAATCCACCGGATCCTTGTAGAACAGGTTGGGCAAATGAGCGCAGCCCGCCTCCTGTCCGGCGTAGATGAACCCGGTTCCCTTCTGGAAGAAGCTGAAGGCAGTCCAGTTGAGCAGGGAGGGCCCGTCCGGCACCAGAAAGGCCGCCCTGGCCTGGTCGTGGTTTTCCAGGAAGCGCAGCTTGCTGTAGTTGGCGGGGTAGGTCACCTCCTGCCGGTTTACCGCCTCGGCGTAGCGGGCCAGGGGGACTGTGCCGTCCAGATAGTCCCGGAACACGTGGTAGATGTCGTAGTCGTAGCAGATATCAAAGGCCTCGTAGGTCTGGCAGTCGGACAGGCAGCCGAACCCCTCCGCGCGCAGCTGGGCGATGAAACCTGGATCCACCGTCTCCGCCAGCCACAGGCATCCGGGGCGGACGCTCTCCACCGCAGCCCTGGCCTCCCGCCAGAAGCCCAGCGGCACCAGCGGGGCCACATCGCATCGGAAACCGTCCACCATAGACGCCCAATACTTCAGCGTCTCGATCTGATAGGCCCACAGCCCGCGGTTTTTGTAGTCTAGGTCGATGATATCCGACCAATCCCCCACCCGGTTGCCGAAGGCGCCGTCCTCCTTGTGGTAGAACCACTCGGGATGCTCCTCCGCCAGCACTGAGTCCGGCGAGGTGTGGTTGTAAACCACGTCGATGATGCACTTCATCCCCAGCCTGTGGGCCTCGTCCACCAGACGGCGGAAGTCGTCCAGCGTGCCGTACTCCGGGTTCACCCCCCGATAATCCCGGATGGCGTAGGGGCTGCCCAACACCCCCTTGCGGGCTTTTTCCCCGATGGGGTGGACAGGCAGCAGCCAGATCACGTCCGCACCCAACTCCCGGATGCGGGGCAGATCCCGACGCACCCCCTCAAAAGTGCCCTCCTGGGTGTGGTTACGCACAAAAATGGAGTAGATTACCTGGTTCCTCCAGGTTTTTTCTGTGTTTTCCGCCATGGCGCATTCCTCCTGTACAGTTTTCTCTTCCGCCGGGCGCGATGGAACATCTCCAGGCCCGCTTTGGGCCGCAGTCTATTATGCCAGATCACGCAGGCCCCATCAACGGCGGAATTGCATGTTGAGAAAGCATTGATTCAATCCATCGGCGGCATTTTGCCGCTTGAATCAGTCCTATTTCAAACCCCATAATTTATCGAGGGGAGGCCTTTCAGGCCGGTTCCCCTCCGGCGACCGCCTCCCCGCCTCCGAACACGCCCTCAATTGAGGCGGCGTCCTCGCCATACCCTCCGCCGGAGGCCCCGGCACGATCCTCCTCGTCCAACACGCTCTCGCAGTCCTCCGGGTCCGGGTTTTCCCGGCGCATGGCCATGGCCAGCTTATAGCCCTCCGGGTCGTTATTCATCAGGTATGCCAAGTCCTCCGGCGGCACCCGGTTCCCCCGCATGATGGACGCGGCGATTTTCTGGCACTTGTTCATCACCTTCAGTTTTTTCTCCATGGAGTCCAGCTGGCTCTCCCCGCTGTCCAGGGCGCTGAGGCTGTCGTTCATGCGGCCCTGGCGCTGCTGCTCCCTCTGCTGATCCCGCTCCCAGGCCAGGCGGTTCTGCTCCTCCAAATAGTTCAGCGCCTGCCGGGACAGGGTGAGCTTGTCGGCGGGCTGCCGGGCAAGCTGGGATTGGGCGGGGGCCGCAGCGCCCTCCACCTTCTTTTCCTTCGTCATCGCCCTGGCAAGCCGCTCGTTCCGCCGCATCTCCCGGGTGGTGCGCAGCTCCATATGCCACACCCCTTTCATCAGATTATCCTATGGAATATATCGTCAGATGCCCTGTTTTTGTTAACACAGCGCAAAATTTTTTGGGTTCAGGCGTGACCCAAGCCCCCGCCATACCGTTATAATAGGTGAAAGGAGTTGAGGATATGGCGGACACAGCACTGGCGCCCCCCATCAAGGAGGGGGGACTGCCTATGGACGGCGCGCCCAAAGCCGCCCTGGGGTTCGAGGCGGCCTATGACGCCTACGGCCCCATGGTATACCGGCTGGCCATGGTATACCTGGGCTGCCGGGCGGACGCGGAGGACGTGACCCAGGAGGCCTTCCTGCGCCTGCTCCGCCGCGCCCCCGCCTTTGCGGACGGGGAGCACGAGAAGCGGTGGCTGCTGCGGGTGGCGGTAAACCTGTGCCGGGATCAGCTCCGGGGCTTCTGGCGCAGGCGGGCGGTGGAGCTGGAGCCCGGCCTCCCTGTCCGAAACCCGGAAAGCCTGGGGCTGGCGGAGGCCATCGTGGCCCTGCCCGAGCAGTATAAGGGCCCCATCCACCTGCACTACTGCGAGGGCTATTCGGTGGCGGAGACCGGCGAGATCCTGAAGCTGGGACAGTCAGCGGTGAAAATGCGGCTCAAGCGGGGCCGGGAGCTGCTGCGCAAAGAAATGGAGGGTCAACCATGAACGAAAAGATTTACCGGCAGGCCATGGAGAACTTCACCCCCGCCCCCACTCTTCGGGAGCGGACGGCGCGGGCGGTGGAGGAGGCCGGAACGCCCCGGCCCCGTACCCGGCCCCTGCGCGCGGCGCTCCTCGCGGCCTGCCTGTGCCTGGCGCTGGTGGGGACGGCCTTCGCCGCCACCGCCGTCTACCGGCTGGCAGTCCGGCCCTATGAGGAGGAGCATTGGGGCGATGCTTTCACAGGCTACCACATTTACGGCCGGCCCATCGCCCATGCCCTGGAGGAGTTCACCCAGGAGTTTCAGGACGACTTCGCGGCCTGGGACCACCCCAGCATTTTGTTCAACCAGAAGTTCGACACCTGGGAGCAGGCCAAGGCCTATCTGGGGGACAGCATCCCCCTCGTCTGGCACAGCATGGACGGCGTCATTTTTACCAACGAATACCGCGTCTCGGCAAAGTATGAGATGTACGGGGACGGCAAAATCACATACGTAAACATATACAACGCCGCCAAGCTCAGCAACGGGTTGACGTATACCACGGATGCGTATATCTACACGCCGGACTATTCCGGAGACATCCTTTCCGGGCGCGGCTGGCCGTTGGATTGGGACAACTTCCAGGCCGAGATTTTGGACAGCTACCCCATGGCCAACGGGTGCGTGGCGGAGGTGGTCATGCAGAGCGTGGATTACGAGGAGGGCGCGGCCCACGATCTGATCGGTTCCTTTATGAAGGACGGCGTTTTATATGAGGTGGATCTGTACGGCCATATTCAGAGCCCGCTGGACGAGGCCGGGCTTGAAACCCTGCTCCACCAGATTCTGGACAGCTTTGAATAAACGCGAAAGAGAGCCCCGCGCGGCGCGCGGGGCTCTCCCCATCGAAAAAAGCGTTGCCTTTTCCGGCGGAATGGGCTGCGGGCGCAAACCCTGCGAGGCTTTTCGGCTCTTATCCTATCATTTTCACCGTCCCAGAGGACACCACATGCCGTTTTCCGTCGTCCCCGTCCACCACAAGGGCGAAATTTCCGTCCACCCCAGTGACCGTGCCGGCCTGGAGGCTTCCCTCCCCGTCAAAGCTCACCCTCCGCCCCAGGGTAATACAGTGGGCGCGGTAACGCTCCAGATAATCCGTCCGCTTTTCCGGGAAATCCCGCACCAGCTTATCCAGCGCCTCCAGCAGGCACACCGCCAGATGGTTTTGCTCCACCGGCCAGCCCTCCCCCGCCAGGGAGGCAGCCACGCCCTCCAACCCCTGGGCGCGGAAGGTTTCGGCGCTCTGGTTCATGTTCACCCCCATGCCGGTGACCACGTAGTCCGGCTCGCCGCTCTCCGCCAGCAGGGCGAACTCGGTGAGGATGCCGCACAGCTTTTTCCCGTTCAAATACAGGTCGTTGAGCCACTTGATGTCCACCGGGGCCCCGCTGGCCTTTTCCACTCCCTCCCGGGCGGCCACCGCCACCCATCCCGTCAGGGTGAGCAGGTCGGCAAGCCCCACCCGGGGCCGGATGAGCGCCGACAGGTACAGCCCGTCCCCGCGGGGGGACTGGAAGGAGCGCCCGTGGGTGCCCCGGCCCCCGCTCTGCTCCTCGGCCAGCAGGACGCTCCCCGTGGGGGCGGAGTGGGCGCGCGCCTTCAGCCGGGTGTTGGTGGAGTCCACCAGGGGTTCCACCGTAATCTTTCCGGCAAATAGATTGCCGGGGCCCAGCCGCGCGCTGATGTAGGGCGCGGACAGGGCGGGGGGCGGCCCCGCCAGCCTGTAACCCTTCCGGGTGGAAGACTCAATGGGCCAGCCCGCCCCCCGCAGGGCCTCGATTTCCTTCCAAACCGCCGCCCGGGTCACCCCCAGGGTGCGGCTCATCTCTTCGCCCGAGAGATACCCTCCGGCCCCCGCCAGCAGGGCGGCCACTTGATCGCGCTCCACAGCCGCCTCAATCCCCTTTCAGGCTGTCCATCAGGGCAAAGGAGATCTCCATCTCCTCCCCGCCCCGGAAAACGGCGCAGGTCAGCTCCTCCCCCGCCCCGGTGCGGTAGAGCACCCGGCGCAACTCCACCAGCGTGGCCACCGGCACGCCGTTGGCGGACACGATCAGATCCCCCTTTTTCAGCCCCGCCTCCCTGGGGGCGGCGCCGGTGACCTCGGCCACCTGGATGCCCTTGCGGCCATCCACCTGGACGGCGCTGCACTGTATGCCCATGGCGGGCCGCCAGCTCTCCCCGGTGGCCAGGATGTGGTTAATGAAGGGGATGGCGTCGGTAATGGGGATGGCAAGGCCCAGGTTTTCAATGACGGCGGCGTCCTCCACCGCCTCCCCGTCCTCCCGGGACAGGCCGGTGATCTTGGCGCTGGTGATGCCCACCACCTGGCCCGCCTCGTTGAGCAGCGCCCCGCCGGAATTGCCGGGGTTGAGCGGCGTATCGGTCTGGATCATGCCCAAGGGGCTGCCCGACTCCTGCTCGTCCCTCCCCAGGGCGGACACAATGCCCGTGGACATGGAGCCCAGCAGGTAGCCCATGGGGTTGCCCACGGCGTATACCCGCTCCCCCACCGAGAGCGCATCGGAGTCCCCCAGCCGGGCGGGGGTCAGCTCCAAGCCCTCCGGGTCAAATTTCAGCACGGCCAAGTCAAACTCCTGGTCAAAGCCGATCACCTTGGCCTTGAAATAGCGGTAATCGCCCTCCACCAGCAGCACCCGGACGCTCACCGTCTCGTCAATGATGTGGTAGTTGGTGAGTACATAGCCCTCGGCGGACACCACCACCCCGGTGCCCACGCTGACAAGCCCGCCATTGAACCTGCCCGAATGGCTTGCCTCCACACACACCATGCTGGGCAGAACGGCCTCATACACCTCCGGCCCGGTGACGGCGGATCCTGGGGGCTGGGCGGACAGCGCCACCGATGGATCCGGCTCCCCCCAAGGCAGGTCGTCAGGGGACCAATCCGAATCCCGGGACACCTCCCAGCTGATCTGGGGGCGGGGATCCTCGGGTACGCTGGGCTCGGCCTGGGCGATAAGATTGGCAATGCCGTTCACCGCCCAAAAGCTGACCCCGCCCAGCAGCGCCAGGCATAGCGCAATGGCCACAACCGGCGCTAACCAGCGCCGCACGCCCCGCTTTTTTGGCCTGGGCAGGAGCGGCCGGGCGCTGGGCACCGGGGGCGGCTGGACGCCCGGCCCTTTGGGCCAGCGGTAGTTGAGGTAATTGTCCATGGGAGCTCCTCCTTCCGGCTCCATCAAAGCGGGTCATGCCCGTTTCAACGGCTGGCATTCATATTTCTCGTCCACGGGCGGGCTCTGCCAGGTCCTACGCTCTTGTCATGGTAAAAATAAACTTGGTCACCCCGTCCTGACTGACACAGGAGATGGTCTCCTTATGGCTGTTGAGGATGGTTTTGACGATATACAGTCCCAGACCCACCCCGTCCCGGTCGGCGGAGCGGGAGTGGTCTGTTTTGTGGAAGCGGTCAAAGACCAGCTGCTGTTCCTCAGGAGGGATGGTCTCCCCCTGGTTGCTGATGGTAACGGTGGCCTTGGCCCCCTTCACGGTGACCCCCAGGCCCAGTACGCCCCCCTCCTGGGAGAACTTGATGGCGTTGTCCAGCAGGTTATAGCACACCTGGGTGATGGCGTCCTGGTCCCCCCACACGGGGACCGGCTCGTCCTGGGGAAGCTGGGCGTCCACCTCCAGGTGCTTGGCGTTCACCTTGCTCTCCAGGGTGACCAGCGCCCGCACCAGGGTCTCACACAGGTCAAACTGCTGCTGGGCGGCCCGCTCGTCGGACTGGAGCCGGGACAGGTCCAGCATGGATCGCACCAGCCGGGACAGCCGCCGGGTCTCGGAGGAGATGATCTCCAGGTAGTGCCGCTCCTGGTCGGGGGGGATGGTGCCGTCCAAAATGCCGTCGGCAAAGCCGGCGATGGAGGTCATGGGGGTTTTCAGCTCGTGGGACACATTGGCGATGAACTCGCTGCGGCGCTGCTCGCTCTTGGACAGCGAGTCGGCCATGGCGTTGAACGCCTCAGCCAGCTCCCCCACCTCGTCCCGGCGGGAACCCACGTCCACCCGCACGTCCAGCCGGCCCAGGCCGAACTGCCGGGCCGCGGCGGCAATCTCCTTGATTGGCTGGGACTGGCGCATACTGGTCACCGAACTGATGATGGCGGCGATGAGGATGACGGCCAGGGTGGTGACCAGCAGGATGCCGAACAGATCCTGCCACACCCCGCTGATATTGGACGCGGAGGAGGACACCAGCACCAGCCCCTGGAGGAAGCTCTCCCCATTGGTGATGGGCAGCCCCACCAGGTAGCGGGGCTCGCGGTACAGCCCGTCCAGATAGGTCATGCCCACGCACGTCCCATCCACGATGCTGTCCACCGTCTCCTGGGACAGGGCGGCGTTTTGGAAGCCGGACAGGTCGGCTCCGCCGCTGGTGGCATAGACGATGATCCCCTCCGGGGTAGCCACCATCACGTGGGAATCGGACACCAGCGCCACTGAGCTCAGGTAGTCCTGGAAGCTGGAGGTCTGCCACACGAGGCCGCCCCCCCCCATGGGCGACTGGAGGGATTTGGAGGTGAACTGGGCAATATACCTGGCGTTGCGCTCCAGGGTGTCCTTTTTTTCCCGGATGGTGTACTGGTAGCTCAGCGTGGCAAAGGACGCGCCCAACATAAGGAAGGACAGCAGCACCATGCCCACCATGGTGGCAAACTGGCGGCCGTACATGGTTTTCAAGCGGCGGTCACCTCAAATTTATAGCCCACGCCCCACACGGTTTTCAGGCTCCACTGGTCGGAAACCCCCTCCAGCTTCTCCCGCAGGCGTTTGATGTGCACGTCCACCGTCCGGCTGTCGCCAAAGTAGTCGAAGCCCCACACCTCATCCAGCAACTGGTTGCGGGTGAACACCCGGTTTGGCGCGGCTGCCAGATGGTAAAGCAGCTCCAGCTCCTTGGGTGGGGTGTCCACCCGCCTGCCGTCCACCACCAGCTCATAGGAGTCCAGGTTAACCACCAGCTTGTCGAAGCTGAGCCGCTTTTCCGGCTGTTCCTCCTCGCCGAAGCGGCGCAGCACTGCGTGAACCCGGGCCAGCACCTCCTTGGTCTCGAAGGGCTTGGTGATATAGTCGTCCGCCCCCATTTCCAGGCCGGACACCTTGTCCTCCAGCTCCCCCTTGGCGGTGAGCATGATGATGGGAACCTTGGAGGTCTCCCGGATCTTCCGGCACACGGACCAGCCATCCATGGAGGGGAGCATGATGTCCAGCATCACCAGGTCGGGCTGGACGGCGTGGAATTTTTCCAGACCCTCCAGGCCGTCCCCGGCCACATGGCAGGTCATGCCCTCCTTCTCCAGGTACAGCCGAATCAGGTCGGCGATATTCTTGTCGTCCTCAACGATGAGAATACTGCGGGGCATTAGGATACACCCTTTCCTTTCAATTGCGCTGAGCCGCCGCGAGCAGGCAATGCGCAGCGCCATGAGATGATTCTCCTGCCATTATACGTCGAACGCTGCAAAATTTCCAGAGAAATTTGTGAACAACGGAAAATTACAACACATGGGACCGGTCCACCCCAATAGACGGGCGGCAGTCCGGCTCCCGCCGCGCCAGTTTTTCCGCCAGCGCCTCCCGTACCTGCCGGTCGGACAGGGCCACGTCGTAGGGCACCACCACGTCGAAGGACACCTCCCCCTCCCCGCCCCGGCGGAAGTCGTGGATGGTGGCGGCGGGGTCGATCTCCCGGGCCAGCCCCTCCGCCAGCGCCCGCAGCCGGTCCGCGCCCGGGTCGCCCATCTCCACCGGATCCAGATGGATCACCGCCTCCAGCCCAAAGCGTTCCTTCAGCTCCCGCTCCGCCCGGTCGATGACGTTGTGGAGCTCCACCAAAGAGCCGTCGGCTGGCACCTCGGCGTGGACGGACATCATCCGCCGCCCTGGGCCGTAGTCGTGAACCACCAGGTCGTGGAGGCCCAGAATCTGAGGGTGGCCCAGCACCAGCTTTTCGATGTCCGCCACCATAGCCGGGTCGGGGGGAGTGCCCAGCAGGGGGTCCAGGGTGTCCCGGGCGGCCTCCCAGCCGGTGCGCAGAATCAGCACCGCCACCAGCAGCCCCAGCCAGCCATCCAGCTGCACGTGGAAGAAGTGGGAGGCGGCCAGCCCCGCCAGCACCGCCGAGGTGGCCAACACGTCCGACCGGGCGTCCGCCGCGGCGGCGGCCAGGGTGGGGGATTGGGCCCGCCGCCCCATGGCGGCATAGAACCAGCCCATCCACACCTTCACCCCGATGGACAGCGCCAGCAGCGCCACCGCCAGGGCACTGAATACGGCGGGCTCCGAACGCAGGATTTTGGCCACCGACTCCCGGCCCAGCTCCACCCCCACCAGCAGGATGAGCAGCGACACCGCCAAGCCCGCCAGGTACTCAATTCGTCCATGGCCAAAGGGGTGGCGCTCGTCCGCCCGCTGGGCCGCCAGCTTGAACCCCGCCAGCGTCACCGCAGACCCTGCGGCGTCGGACAGGTTGTTAAAGGCGTCGGCGGTCACCGAAATAGCCCCGGTGAGCAGCCCCGCGCATAGCTTTACGGCGAACAGCAGCAGGTTGAGCCCCAGCCCTATCCCCCCGGCCAGCAGCCCGCAGCTTTTCCGGGCCTCCGGGTCGTCCGGCCTGCCATAATTGGGGATAAGGCGGCCAAGGATGGCGTCCAGCATGAAAGAACCTCCCGTTCGTTTGGTATCTGGTCAATATACGCAAAAACGGCGCGGTTCATAACCCCGCCCGTTATGCCTGCCCCATCAGCTCCCTGGCCTGCTTGCCGGTGACCCTCTCAGGAACCAGCTCCACCATCAAAAACCGCTCCCAGGAACCATCGATCTCCGCCGCCATGGCCTCGGGGAAGCCGGGGCGGTATTTCCCGCACAGCGCCTCAATGGCCCGGCGCTTTTCCTCGGGGCTGTCCACCACCCGCGCCCGGCCAAAGACAATGACCGAGCGGTAATAGGTGGTGTACTCCTCCGGCACCACCTGATCCCGGCCGGTCACGCAGAAGGATACCCGCTCCTCCCGGCGGATGGCGTCCAGCTTGTGGCCCGCCGGGGCAAAGTGGAAGAATAACCGGCCGTCCCTCCACACATAGCTCAGCGGCACGGCGTAGGGCCAGCCCTCCTCCCCTGCTACCGCCAGCACGCCGGAGGTCCCCCGGTTCAAAATCTCGTCGCACTGCTCCCGGGTCAGCGCCTGCTTGAATCTGCGCATCTCCCGCATCATATCTCCTCCCCTCATCGGTTGAAAGACTGCCCAGGCGCTTGCCTGGGCAGGTGCTTTGTATTCACGCTCCGGCCGGGCGCATGGCCGGGTCGCTTTCGCTGCGCCCCAAGCTCCCCTATGCGCCTGCCGTCGCGCTATGAGCTGGGCCGGCAGGCCCGCACAATGGACAAGGGCGGCACCGGCCTTGGCAGCCTCATGCGGAACTCCATCTGCGGGCGCCGTGGCTGGCAAAGCTCAAAGCCGTCCATATCCCGCATCATGGGGGCGGCCATGGCAAAGGCGGGCACACCGGGCCCCACCACTTCGATCTCGTCCCCGGCGGCAAACTTATTGCGCAGGGACAGCCTTGCGTTCCCCAGGGCGTCGCAGGCGGTGACCACGGCCAGCACCTGCCAGTCCCGGACGTACCGGGCGGAGTCGGTATACTGCCCCGGCTGGCCGAACCAGAAGCCGGTGGAGTAATGCCGGTGGCTCACCTTGTCCACCTCGGCGCGCCAGACGGGCTCCAGCGGGCGGTTTTCCGCCGCCGCGTCCACCGCGTGGCGGTAGGCGGCGGCAGTCATGGCGGCGTAGTAGGCGCTCTTGGCCCGCCCCTCGATTTTCAGCGAGTCTACCCCGGCGGCGATCAGCTCCGGGATGTGGTCGATCATGCACATGTCCCGGCTGTTCAGGATGAAGGTCTCCCCGTTCTCCTCGAACACGGGGAAGTACTCCCCGGGGCGCTTTTCCTCCACCAGCGCGTACTGGTAGCGGCAGGGCTGGGCGCACGCCCCCCGGGAGGCGTCCCGCCCGGTCATATAGTTGCTGAGCAGGCACCGCCCCGACCAGCTCACGCACATGGCCCCGTGGACGAAGCACTCCACCTCCAGCCCGCGGGGAGCTTTCGCTTTCAGCTCGGCCACCTCGTCCAGCGACAGCTCCCGGGCCAAAATCACCCGGGACGCCCCCAGCTCATGCCACACCCGGGCCGTCTCGTAATTGGTGATCCCCGTCTGGGTGGACATGTGCACCTGGACATGGGGGGCGTGCCGCTTACACAGGTCCAGCACATCGGGGCCCGCGGCGATCACCGCGTCCGCGCCGATGGAATCCAGGTATTCCAGGTATTCGGGCAGCCGGGCCGCCTCATGGTTGCGGGCCAGGGTATTGCAGGTCACGTGAACCCGCACCCCGCGGGCGTGGGCCGCTTCCACCGCGGCCGCCAGCCCCTCCCGGTCAAAATTCCCCGCAAAGGCCCGCATCCCGAAGGCGTCCCCCGCCAGGTACACCGCGTCCGCCCCATAGGCCAGGGCCATGTCCAGCCTCTCCCGGTCCCCGGCGGGGCACAGCAGCTCCGGCTTAGCCGCCATTACCCTGGTAGCGCTGCACCAGCGCCTCGTGCTCGGCATAGGTGCGGCTGTACTCGTGCTGCTTGGTCTCGGGATTGAGGACGTAATAGTAGTAATTGGTGTCCGCCGGGTTCATGGCGGCCAGCAGGGAGGTCATGCCCGGATTGGAGATGGGCCCGGCGGGCAGCCCCTTGTACAGGTAGGTGTTGTAGGGGGAGTCAATAGCCCGGTCCGCCACCGTGGGCACCTTGCCGCCGTTGAGGTAGACCAGGGTGGCGTCGATCTGGAGGTAGCCCACCGTCTCCGCCGCAGGGTTCTCCAGACGGTTGTAGATGACGGAGGCGATGCTCCGGTAGTCGTTGCGCTCGTCGTTGTTGGTGCCGTCGGTCTCCTTCTCGATCATAGAGGCGATGGTCACGATGTCATGGAGGGAATACTGGATGTCCTCCCCGGTATACTGGGCCATATACTCGTCCATCTTGGCGTCGAAGTTCACCAGCATTTTATTGATGACATACTTGGGATTTTCCCCCAGCTCAAAGGTATAGGTGTCCGGGAACAGGTAGCCCTCCAGCCGGTGGTAGTCGCCCAGGGGGCGCTCCCGCAGCCAGTCAAAGGCATAGTCGTAGTTGGCGGCCATATCCCGGAGCTTGTCCACCGACGTGACGCCCCGGTCGTCCAGCAGCTCAAAGACCTGGTCGATGGTGAGCCCCTCCTTGATGGTGACATCCGCCGTCTTCCGGGTGGACGAGGACGAGCCCATGCTGGACACCAGGGCGTGGTAATCCATCTCGGTGTTCAGCTCGTAGGTGCCGGGGGCAATCTTGTCCTCCGCGTGGGAAAACCACGCGTACAGCTTGAAGAGGAACTTGTACTGGATCAGCCCCTTTTCCTCCAGCGTATCCACCACGGAGGAAAACTCGGTGTTGTCGTCGATGATAATTTCGGCGGAGGCGGCCTCCTTGTTCAGGCCCAGCAGATCGCACGCCCACACCCAACCCACCGTGGCCAGCACGCCTGACGCGCCGATGACCAGCAGGACATATAAAAACGCGCCCGCCACCCGGGCCGCAGTGCTGCGCCGCCGGGCGGGCTTTCTCCGGTGGGCGGGCTGGGACTGGCCGCGCTGGGCCCCCGCCTGCTCCCGGCGGGGCTGGGACTGGCCGCGGCTTGCGGCGCGATGCTCTTCTGCCATTGAGACTCACTCCTTTGGGTTTCGGGTGGGGAACCAATTTCCGGCCCCCCACATAGTATGACACGGAAACGGCAAGAAAGCCGCTTCCACGGCCGGCCTTGAGGCCGGGACAATATTAGTGAGGTGACAAATCATGTGTTGTGGCAACAATGGTGGTTTCGGCGGGGGCTGCTGGTGGATCATCATCCTGATCCTCCTGCTGTGCTGCTGCTGCGGCGGGAACAGCTGGGGCGGCAATAACAATTGCTGCTGCTGTGGCGGCAACAACAACGGCTGCGGCTGTGGCTGCGGCTGCAACAACAACGGCTGCGGCTGCAACGACGGTTGTTGTTGAACCGCCGCGAACAGCGCGAAACATACCCAACGGGCGGAGGGGAATCCCTCCGCCCGGCCCTACTCCTCAATCAGGACAAGCTTCACCGGCACGTCGAATTCCTCCCGGGGGATGCGCTCCGCCAGCCGCCCAGGGCGGCAGATACACGCCGTAAACCCGGTAAAGTCCGCCAGCCACCGATCAAAGTACCCCCCGCCCCAGCCCAGGCGGTAGCCCTCCCGGTCCACCATCAGGTGGGGGATGAGGGCGGCGGAGATCTCCCCCTTGGGAATGACGGGGCAGGAGTCGTCCGGCTCCGGGATGCCGAAACGGTTGGGGATAAGCTGGTCCACGTCCAGCACCTGCCGGGCTTCCATCGCCCGGTGGGGCAGCACCACCGGCAGGGCCACCCGCTTGCCCTTTTCCAGCAGGGCGCGGATGAGGGGGACCGTATTGGGCTCCCGGCCCGTGCCGTAAAACACCATCACCGTGTCCGCCGCCTCCACCTCCGGGAGGGCCAGAAACCGCTCAAACAGCGCCCCGGCCTCCATCTGGGGCAGGCCGGCGGCGTGGCGGCGCAGCTCCGCCTTACGCTCCTTGACTGTCATACGCCGTAGTGCAGCCCGGCGCGGACCTGGGCGGCCGCTTCCGCCCCCGCCAGCGCCTCCACCAGGGCCAGGGCAAAATCAAACGCGGTTCCAGGCCCCTTGCCGGTGATGAGCCTGCCCTCCGTGACCGCCGCCCGGTCCATGGCGGGGACAGCCCCGGCCCGGGCCAGCTCCCCCTCCATCCCCGGGTAGCACACACAGGAAACCCCCTCGGGCAGCAGTCCCGCCCGGGCCAGCAGGGTAGGGGCGGCGCAGATGGCGGCCAGCCACAGTTCTGGGTCCCCCGCCGCCCGGCGGATCAGGGCCATGGCGGCCCCGCTGCCCTCCATGGAGGCCACGCCCCCCATGCCGCCGGGGAGCACCACCATGTCCCCCTTCCCCAGGGACACCTTCCCCACCGGCAGGCCGGTTTTGACCGTGATATCGTGGGACCCGGTGACATACTCCCCGCCGATACCCGCCAGCGTGACGGGCAGGTTCGCCCGGCGCAGCACGTCGGCGGCCACCAGGGCCTCCGCCTCCTCAAAGCCCGAGCCCAACAGGATATAGACCATAGAGCATCTACCTTTCCTTCCTTTATGATGAAATGGTATTAGTTTCTTCCCAGCCGCGCGCCTACGGCGGACACCAGGAACAGGGGCAGCTTGGCCATGCGCCCGATGCGGGAGGGCTCCTTCGCCAGCCGGTACAGCCACTCCAGCCCCAGCCTCTGGAAGGACTCCGGGGCCCGCTCCACCCTGCCCGCGAACACGTCCAGCGACCCGCCCAATCCGATGTACAGCCGGGCCCCGGCCTCCCCGCCGTGGGCGGCGATCCACTTCTCCTGCTTGGGGAAGCCCAGGCAGACGAACACCACGTCCGCCCGGGCCCGGCGGATATCCTCAATAACCGGGCCGTCGTCCTGGAAGTAGCCGTCGCGGGCGCCGCACACCACAAGCCCCGGATACGCGGCCCGCAGATTGACCGCCGCCTGCTCCGCCACGCCGGGGGCCGCCCCCAGCAGGTAAAGCCGCCTGCCCGTCCCGGCCATACGCCCCATCAGGGCGGAGGCAAAGTCGATGCCCGGAACCCGGCCCTTCAGCGGCCTGCCCAGGATTTTGGCGGCGTGGACCACCCCCACCCCGTCGGGGATGACCAGCTCCGCCTGGGACAGTATCCCGGCAAATTCCCGGTCTTTTTTTGCCCGCTGGACCATCTCTGGATTGGGGGTGGCCACCATGTGGGGGCCGTCCTCCTCCAGCATGGCCAGCGCCCGGTCCACCGCCTCGTCCAAGGTCACATTGTCAAAGGCCACGCCCAGCACGTCGGTGCGCATGGCGCATCCCTCCCCTGTCTTGTGTGCCGCCGGTTTTCTGTTGGCATTTTAACACAATCCCTGGGAAAAGTCCACCCATGGCAGGCAGTATTTATAGTTTGTTCATCCTACTTTGTGCGGCCGGTGTCAAACCGCCCGCCTATTTTTTGAATTTTGTCTATTTTGCCCTTGACACCAGCGCATTAAAGCGTTATACTAGCGTCCGTGAGCTGAAAGGCTCATTCCTTTGTGTCCGGCACTTTGGCGGCGCAAAGCAGTAAAGCAAACCGTTTGGAGGAATAGAGAATGAAAAAGACCGTAAAGCTCGCCGCGCTGCTGCTGGCGCTGGCGATGGCCCTGTCCCTGGCCGCCTGTTCCGGCACTGACCTGGACAGCGCCGCCCCCAACGAATCCAAGGCCGCCCCCGAAAACAGCAACGAACCCGCCGGGGACGCGAAATATGTGGTTGGCATCTGCCAGCTGGCCCCCCATGTGGCCCTGGACGCCGCCACCGAGGGCTTTATCGACGCGCTGAACGAGAAGCTCCCCGGCCAGGTGGAGATTCAGAACAAGAACGCCGCCGGCGACTCCCCCACCTGCGCCACCATCATCAACGGCTTCGTGTCCGACGGGGTGGACCTGATTATGGCCAACGCCACCGCCCCCCTCCAGGCCGCCGCCTCCGCCACCAACTCCATCCCCGTGCTGGGCACCTCCATCACCGAGTACGGCGTGGCCCTGGGGATCGAGAACTTCTCCGGCACCGTGGGCACCAACGTGTCCGGCACCTCCGACCTGGCCCCCCTGGACCAGCAGGCCGAGATGATTAAGGAGTGGTATCCCGACGCCAAGACCGTGGGCCTCATCTACTGCTCCGCCGAAGCCAACAGCCAGTACCAGGTGGACAACGTGCAGAAGAAGCTGGAGGAGCTGGGCTATTCCTGCAAGCAGTACCCCTTCTCCGACACCAACGACATGGCCAGCGTGGTGCAGGACGCCGCCGATAACAACGACGTGCTCTACGTGCCCACCGACAACACCGCCGCCAACAACACCGGCATCATCAACAACATCTGCCAGGGGGTCGTCCCCGTGTTCGCCGGCGAGGAGGGCATCTGCGGCGGCTGCGGCATCGCCACCCTGTCCATCAGCTACTATGATATCGGCTATAAGACCGGCGAGATGGCCGCCCAGATCCTCACCGGCGAGGCCGACGTGGCCAGCATGCCCATTGAGTACGCGCCCCAGTTTGTGAAAAAGTACAACCCCGTCACCTGCCAGGCGCTGAACATCACCCCGCCCGACGGCTACGAGGCCATTGCCGCCGAATAATCACAACGCAGTGTAAACGGCGGGAAAGGGCCCCCCTTTCCCGCCGCTTTCGCGCAGTTTAATTTGGGAGGAACATCCACTATGGCAGGATTTTTAAGCGCGCTGCCGGGGGCGGCGTCCCAGGGCCTGATCTGGGGCGTCATGGCCGTCGGCGTATATATTACCTATAAGATACTGGACATCGCGGATCTGACGGTGGACGGCTCCTTCTGCACCGGCGGCGCGGTGTTCGTGGTGTTGTTCGCCGGCGGCGTCAACGTGTGGGCCGCCATGCTGGCGGCGCTGCTGGCCGGGATGCTGGCGGGGCTGGCCACCGGCCTGCTCCATACGGTGTGCGGCATCCCCGCCATCCTGGCGGGCATCCTCACCCAGCTGGGCCTGTACACGGTGAACATGGCAATCATGGACTTCAAGTCGTCGGTGGCCCTGCCCATCACCCAGGAGGACATGCTCAACAAGCTGCTGGTCTCCCTGCGCTTTGTCCAGGGCTCCAAATCGGGCTATCCCATCTGGCGGCACCCCGTGGTGGTGGTGGGCCTCATGACCGCCGCCCTCATCGCCATTTTGTACTGGTTCTTCGGCACCGAGCTGGGCTCCGCCCTGCGGGCCACCGGTTCCAACCAGAACATGGCCCGGGCCCAGGGCATCGACACGAATTGGTCCAAGGTGCTGGGCCTCGTCCTCTCTAACGGGCTGGTAGCCCTGTCCGGGGCGCTGATGTGCCAGTATAACGGCGCCAACAACATCGACGTGGGCCGGGGCGCCATCGTCATCGGTCTGGCCGCCGTGGTCATCGGCGAGGTCCTCTTCGGCAAGGTCTTCCGCAACTTTGCTTTGAAGCTGCTGGCGGTGTCCCTGGGCGCCATCATCTACTACGTGGTCATCACGGCGGTGCTCAAGCTGGGCAACCTCAACGCCAACTACCTCAAGCTGCTCACCGCCCTGGTGGTGGCCGTGTTCCTCACCATCCCCTACTGGAAGGGGCGGTACTTCTCCAAGCCTGTCAAACCCGCCAAAAAGGAGGGGAACCCCCATGCTTGACGTACAGAATATCCGCAAGACCTTTAACCCCGGCACCGTCAACGAAAAGACGGCGCTGGCCGGGGTGTCCCTCACCCTCAACGACGGGGATTTCGTCACCGTCATCGGCGGCAACGGGGCGGGCAAGTCCACCCTGCTCAACGCGGTGGCGGGGGTGTGGCCGGTGGATTCCGGCTCCATCTCCATCGGCGGGGCGGACGTGACCAAGCTCCCGGAGCACAAGCGGGCCAAATACATCGGCCGGGTGTTCCAGGACCCCATGATGGGCACCGCCGCCACCATGCAGATCGAGGAAAACATGGCCCTGGCCGCCCGGCGGGGCCGCTCCCGCACCCTGCGCCCCGGCATCACCCGGGACGAGCGGGAGCGCTACCGGGAGACGCTGAAAATCCTGGACCTGGGGCTGGAGGACCGGCTCACCTCCAAGGTGGGGCTGCTGTCCGGCGGCCAGCGCCAGGCCCTCACCCTGCTGATGGCCGCCCTGCGCAAGCCCGATTTGCTGCTGCTGGACGAGCACACCGCCGCCCTGGACCCCAAGACCGCCGCCAAGGTGCTTGCGGCCACCGAGCGCATTGTCCAGAAGGATCATTTGACCACCCTGATGATCACCCACAACATGCGGGACGCCATCGTCCACGGCAACCGGCTTATTATGATGTACGAGGGGCGCATCGCCCTGGACATCGCCGGGGAGGACAAGAAAAAGCTCACCGTGGAACAGCTGCTGGCCAAGTTCGGCCAGGCCACCGGGTCGGACGAGGCGGACGACAAGCTGCTGCTGGGCTGACAACGCAATCAAGCCGCACCCGCCCGCCGGTTTTCCGGCGGGCTTTTTTTGCGCAAAACGGAAAAAGCACTTGACAAATCCGTTTTATAAGCATATGCTTAATAAAAAGAAAAAAGTTTAGGAGTGGCGCCCATGACCCAGCGGGAACGGCAGATCCTTCGGTGGATTGAGGAAAATCCCCTGATTTCCCAGCAGGAGCTGGCGGACAAAGCGGGCATCGCCCGGTCCTCGGTGGCGGTGCACATATCCAACCTGATGAAAAAGGGCCACATCGCCGGCAAGGGCTATATCGTGTCCACCGCCCCCTACGCCGTGGTGGTGGGCGGGGTCAATATGGATATCGGCGGGGTGTCCTCGGCCCCGCTGGTGCGCGCGGACTCCAACCCCGGGGCGGTGCGCATCAGCCTGGGGGGCGTGGGGCGGAACATCGCCCACAACATGGCCCTGCTGGGGGTAGACGTCCGGCTGCTCACCGCCTTTGGGGACGACGGCCACGCCCAACGCATCGCCGCCTCCTGCGGGGAGCTGGGCATCGACATCAGCCGGGCCCTCCAGGTGCCGGGGGAGCGCACCTCCACCTACCTCTTTATCGCCGATGAGCGGGGCGAGATGGCGCTGGCCCTGTCCGACATGGACATCTACCGCCACATCACCCCGGCCTTCCTGTCCTCCCGCGCCCAGCTGCTGCAAAACGCCCAGCTGGTGGTGGTGGACGCCAACATCCCGGAGGAGTCCATCCAATGGCTGGCCCACCACGTGACCCCTCCCCTCTTTGCCGACCCGGTTTCCACCGCCAAGGCGGACAAGCTGCGCCCGGTACTGGGCAGGCTCCACACCCTCAAGCCCAACCGCATGGAAGCGGAGCTGCTGTCCGGCGTGCCCATCACCGACGAAGTCAGCCTGAACCGGGCGGCGGACGCCCTGCTGGGCACCGGCCTGCGCCGGGTGTTCATCTCCCTGGGGGGGAACGGGGTGCTGGCCGCCGACCACAATGGCCGGGTGCGCCTGGCCTGTATGGAGGGGCGCATGGTGAACACCACCGGCTGCGGGGACGCATTCATGGCGGCGCTGGCCTGGGCCTATCTGGAGGGCACCGGCCTGGAGGGCACCGCCCGGGCGGGCTCCGCCGCCGCGGCCATCGCCATGGAGAGCGGCGAGACCATCAACGGCCAGCTCAGCGCCCAGGCCCTGGCAGAGCGGATGAAGGGGAGATAGGCCCGTGAAAGGCGTCAAGCGGATGCTCCTGGGCATCGCGGTCATATTGCTGGGCATGGCCGCCGGAACTATGAATTTTCTGGCCTGGTGCGGCGGTGCCCTTGGAATCCTGGTTGTGCTGACGGGACTGTTTACCAACGATAAACACGAATAATTTATATACGGAGGTTTTTATCATGGCTTTGAACAAGTATCTGGACGTATCCCCCGAGGTGGCCCAGGCCCTGGCGGCGGGCAAGCCCGTGGTGGCCCTGGAGTCCACCATCATCTCCCACGGCATGCCCTACCCCCAGAACGTGGAGACCGCCCTGGCGGTGGAGTCCATCATCCGGGAGAACGGCGCGGTGCCCGCCACCATCGCCGTCATCGGCGGACAGCTGAAGGCCGGGTGCACCAGGGAGGAGATCGAATACCTGGGCAAGGCGGGGACCAAGGTCACCAAGGCCAGCCGCCGGGACCTGGCCATGCTGTGCGCCCGTGGGCAGGACGGGGCCACCACCGTCACCACCACCATGATTATCGCCCACATGGCGGGCATCAAGGTATTCGCCACCGGCGGCATCGGCGGCGTCCACCGGGGGGCGGAGACCACCATGGACATCTCCGCCGACCTGGAGGAACTGGCCCATACCCCCGTGATGGTGGTGTGCGCCGGGGCCAAGTCCATCCTGGACCTGGGACTGACCCTGGAGTACCTGGAGACCCACGGCGTGCCCGTGCTGGGCTACGGCACCAAGGAGCTGCCCGCCTTCTACACCCGGCACAGCGGCTTTTCCGTGGACTACCAGGTGGACAGCCCCGAGGGGCTGGCGGCGGCCTTCAAGGCCAGCCTGGAGCTGGGCTTCCAGGGCGGCATGCTGGTGGCCAACCCCATCCCCGAGGAATACTCCATGGACCCGGCGGTCATCAATGGGGCCATTGAGGAGGCGCTTTCCCAGGCGAAGGCCAACGGCATCCACGGCAAGGAGACCACCCCCTTCCTGCTGGCCAAGGTGAAGGAGCTCACCGGGGGCGACAGCCTTGACTCCAACATCCAGCTGGTGTTCAACAACGCCCGGCTGGCCGCGAAAACGGCCGCCTGCCTGGCGAAATAAGCGCAAAAAGACCGGCGGCGCGTGCCGCCGGTCTTTTTGCGCGCTCAATCGCCGGACGCGTAGGCGTCCATGGCGGTTTTCAGGTTTTCCAGGAAGCTCTTCCGGCCAAACACCAGGAACTTCCACTCCCGGCCATCCTCCATCCTGATGGTCACGGTGGGCAGGAACAGCGCCTTGTTTTTTTCCACACCCTTGATCCGGCAATAGGGAAGCGGCATCTTTCGGATCTCCGGCGGCACCGTGAGCTTTGTGGTGTAATAGGTGAGCCGCTCGTCGTCCAGGCGCAGCTCGCCCCCCAGCAGGCCGCCCCGCCAGCACAAGCTTACCACATACATTTTATCCATCGTCCGTACCCCCTAAAATATCCCCTTATTGTACTTGAACTGGGCGTAAATCATGACGGCGAGCCCGATTGCCGCCCCGGCGGCTGTGAGGTAGAAAATGGGCTCCGCGTCAAAAATCATCTGGAGCGCCGCCGTAGCTGTTACGCAGGCACCCATAATCAGCGTCCCCGCGCCCATGGCCCTCCCGTACTTGGGCGCGTCCTCTTTGCTCACCCTGCGGCGGTTATACCAGTGGACAGTGGACGCGCTGCCCCGCAGGCCGGGCACGCTGGCGGCAATCAGGGCCAGCCCCAGTCCCAGCAATAGGATATACTCCATTTCATCGTCTCCCCCTTAAAAGTAGAACAAGTCCTCGAACTTCTTGTCCAGCGCCACGCACAAAATGAGCGCCAGCTTAGCGGTGGGGTTGAACTGCCCCGTCTCAATGGAGCTGATGGTATTGCGGGACACGCCCACCAGCGCCGCCAGCGCCGCCTGGGACAGGCCCTTTTCGCCGCGGGCCTCCTTCAGACGGTTTTTCAGAATCAGTCCGTCGTCCATCAAAAGACCCCCAGCTCAAGGTGCAGGTAGCAGACGAAGAAGAACACAGCCAGCGCTATATAAAACAGACCCATCATCAGCTCGTGGCGCTTGCGGAGCTTGCGGTACTTAAACAGGAAGGTGGACGCGTGGATAGCCCACATAACCGTCCAGACGCTGTACTCCGGGCCGCCCTGAAAAATAGCGGACAGTACGCTGACCAGGCCGCACACGATCATACCCACACCCAGGCTCAGGGAATTGGCCGTGGCCAGCACGGCCTCCTCCACAAAGTCCCGGTCCTTGTTTTCCTCCCGGCTTCTTTTTAAAATTTCATCTCTGTCCATGAGGCAGGCCTTCCAAACCGTATTGCCAAGTTTACTTGGTATCTTTATCATAGCACCGCCAAGTAAACTTGTCAACACCTTTTGCAAAGTTTTCTTTGCATCGCACCATTTCCCCGGGACAGGCGATAACCGCCGGCAAGCCAAACGGTCCACCCCCAGGCGCAGGGGATGGACCGCAGCTTCTCAGTGGCAGGACACAAGCGCCAGCACAAACAGGGGGATACCAGTCGTAAAGCCCCACGCGCCGGAAGGGTTCACGCCGGGCTGCTGTATCGGGCGTCCCCGGAGGGCGGCCCCTCAAGGGAGGGCGTCCAGGTAGGCCCCCACGTCAAAGGGGTCGAGGGGACTGTCCTTTCGGAGATAGAGGGGGTGGTGGGGGTGCCCCGCTTTTGTCCGCTTCCCGGCGGAGAACCAGCGGGCGTTCCGCCTTTCCCCCACCGCGATCATGTCCCGGACGCATTGGGGCAGGTAGTCCCGCTTCTCGATAACCGCCCCCCAGGCCGCCCACACCGCCGGGGCCCCGGTTTTGTCCAGCGACAGGGCATAGTCGAAGGCCCGCATGTTCTCGGCGTGGAGGTCGGCATTGCAGGCGCGCTCCATGTCCTCGGGGCGGGTGGCCCGCTGGGCGTAGACGTTGAACATGATGAAGCTGTCATACCCGTTGTGGAGGGCCACCCGTTCCACCGATTTCAGGGTGGGATCCAAATCGCCTGGGGCGGCGGTGGACGGGTTCACCCCCACGCAGATCAGGGGCCGCTCCCCCCGGGTGCCCAGGATGTATCGGTACTCGCCGTAGGTATTGGGGACGTAGAGCCACCGGCTTGCGTCGTAGTCCGGGGAGGGGGCCAGGGCCGCCTCCAGCGCGTTGTCGAAGCGGACCAGCTCCAGCAGGGCGGTATCGCCCTTTGGAATGTGCATAAAATCACCTCAAGGGGCAGTTTAGCACAAAAATTATCGCAATGGAAGCGGTTTTTACAGGCAAACTCCCGTTGCGGCGCCTTGAGGGATGTGATATGATAGGAAAAAGCCGCTGATCGAACCGGCGGTTTTTATAAAACGTTTAAAGGAGATACGCTATGGAACGGCAGACTATCCAAGCCCTTCCCCCGGAACACCGGCACTGGATCGGGATGCGCATCATCAAGACCGTGATAGCGGTGTTTCTGTGCGGCCTGCTGGCCTTTTTCCGGGAGGCGTCCGGCTTCTACTCCATGATCGCCGCCGTGGTGTGCATTCAGAACTCCGCCGGCAAAACCATTGAATCGTCCATCAACCGCATGGCCGGCACCCTCATCGGCGGCGTGGCGGGGGTGCTGGTGGTGTACAGCCTGGACATGCTGGGCGTGCTGTACATGGAGCTTTTGCGCTACGCGGTGCTGTCGGTGATGCTCATCCCCATCATCAAGCTGTGCCTTGCCATCAAGAAGCCTGGGTGCGCCGCCATGGCCTGCATCGTGTTCCTGTGCGTCACCATCAACCACAGCATCGGGGACACCCCCGCCGTCTACTCCATCGACCGCCTTTTTGAAACGCTGGTGGGGGTGGCGCTGGCCTGCGGCATCGACATACTGCTCCCCTACCAGCCCATGCCCCAGCCCATCCCGCCCGAGCCCCCGCAGCCGGAGGGGGAGAGCGCCGCGCCGGGGCAGGATGAACAACCGGGGGAGGAAAGCGCGGCGCAGCGGGACGGGCAGCCGCAGGACGCCCCCTCTGGGGAGGCGGAGGAGGAAAAGTGACCTATCAGGACATCCACGCCGCCCGGTTCCTGGCCCGGCCCAACCGCTTCATCGCCCAGGTGGAGCTGGACGGCGCGGTGGAGACCGTCCACGTGAAAAACACCGGGCGGTGCCGGGAGCTGCTCCTCCCCGGCTGCACCGTATACCTGGAGGGGAGCGCCAACCCCGCCCGCAAGACCAGATACGACCTGGTGGCGGTGGAAAAGGGGCGTCCCGGCCTGCCCCCCCTGCTCATCAATATGGACGCCCAGGCCCCCAACCAGGTGTTCCGGGAGTGGATGGAGGCGGGCGGCGGCCAGGCGCTGGGCCTGCCCCGCCCCGCCCTGCTGCGCCCGGAGACCGTGTGGGGCCGTTCCCGGTTCGACTTCTACTGGGAGAGAACGGACGTTTCACACGAAACGTCCGTTCTGCGAAAGGGCTTTGTGGAGGTCAAGGGCTGCACCCTGGAGGAAGACGGCCTGGCCCTCTTCCCCGACGCGCCCACCCAGCGCGGCGTGAAGCACCTGCGTGAGCTCATCGCCTGCCGGGAGGCGGGCTATGAGACGGCGGTGTGCGTGGTGGTCCAGATGGCGGGCATGGCCGCCTTCTCCCCCAACGACCGCACCCATCCCCAGTTCGGCTCCGCCCTGCGGGAGGCCGCCCGGGCCGGGGTGCGGGTGCTGGCTGTGGAGTGCGCCACCGCCCCGGATTCCCTGACCATCACCGGGCCGGTGCCCGTCAGGCTGTGAGGGGTGAGCCCATGACCCAGCAGTACATAGACGGGCTGCTGGCCCTGGCCGTCTCCCAGGCCAGGGCGGTGAACATCCCCGTATCCCAAAACATCCGGCCCCAGGTGCGGCTCAACCGCCGGGCCCGCACCCGGTTCGGCTGCTGCGTCCGAAGGGACGGCGCCTACACCATCGAGCTGTCCGAGCTTCTGGCCCGGCAGGGGGAAGAGCGGGCCATCCTTCAAGTTTTGTGCCATGAGGTACTCCACACCTGCTATGGCTGCTCCAACCACGGCGCGCGGTGGAAGGGCTACGCCCAGCGGATGAACGCCGCCTACGGCTACCAGATCCGGCGCACCGACAACTATGGCGAACTGGGCATTCAGGACGACCGGCCGGTGCGCTACTGGGTCGTGTGCGCCCAATGCGGCCGCCGCATCCCCCGGATGAAGCGCTCCCCCCTGGTGGACCACCCCGAGCGCTACCGCTGCGCCTGCGGGGGGACGCTGGGGGTGGAACGGGCGGGAAACAGCCAGCCAGAAAACGGAAAAATATGACCGCTCAGGGCGGTTTCGTCGAATTTTCATATGTTGTGCCCGAAAATACGGCGAAATTTTCCACATTTTTGTTCAGAAAACCTTTGACGGCGGCGGCAAAGCGGGCTATACTTTCCGTGGAACCTGAATGGTCCAAATGCTTCCAATTTTTTGATCGGAACCGTTTCCAACCCGCCGCCGGCAGGGCGGCACATTTCAGATTTGAAAGGAGCCCGTATATGGACGTCAAACAACGGATGCAGGAGCTGGCCCAGGCCAGGTATGGCCGGGAGCCCGCCCAGTGCGGTGACGGCGAGCTGTACCGCGTGCTGCTCCAGCTCACCCAGGAGCTGGCCCAGGCCCGTCCCGCCCCCCAGGGGGAGCGCAAGCTGTACTACTTCTCCGCCGAGTTCCTGATTGGTAAGCTGCTGTCCAACAACCTGCTTGCCCTGGGCATTTATGATGAGGCAAAGCAGGCCCTGGCCCAGTGCGGCAAGTCCCTGGCCGCCATTGAGGACGTGGAGCCCGAGCCCTCCCTGGGCAACGGCGGGCTGGGCCGCCTGGCCGCCTGCTTCCTGGACTCCATCGCCGCCCTGGGGCTGCCCGGGGACGGGGTGGGCCTCAACTACCACTACGGCCTGTTTAAGCAGGAATTCCATATGAGCCACCAGTTTGAGCAGCCCAACCCCTGGATTGAGGACGACAGCTGGCTCATCCCCACCGGGACGGAGTTTGAGGTGCCCTTCGGCTTCGGCCCCGTAAAGGCCAGGCTTTTTGACATCGCCGTCCCCGGCGCAAACACAGGCATTGCCAACCGGCTGCACCTGTTCGACGTGGAACACCCCGCCCCCGCCCCCCGGGAGGGCATTGACTTTGACAAGACCGACCTGCCCGCCCACCTGACCTCCTTCCTCTACCCCGACGACAGCGACGAGGCGGGGCGGCTTCTGCGGGTGTACCAGCAGTATTTCATGGTGTCCGCCGGGGCCCAGCTTATTTTAAAGGAGCTGGATGAGCGGGGCTGCGGCCCCGAGACGCTCTCCGACCACGTGGCCGTCCAGATCAACGACACCCACCCCTCCATGGTCATCCCCGAGCTGGTGCGCCTGCTGGCCGCGCGGGGCCTCACCATGGACCAGGCGGTGGAGCAGGTGTCCAAAACCTGCGCCTACACCAACCACACCATCCTGGCCGAGGCGCTGGAGAAGTGGCCCCTCACCTTCATTGAGAAGGTTGCCCCCCAGCTGGTGCCCATCATCCGGGAGCTGGACGCGCGGGCCCGCGCCGCCCATCCCGACCCCAAGGTGGCCATACTCCAGGGGGAGGAGGGCAAAGAGATTGTCCACATGGCCCACCTGGACATCCACTTCGGCTACTCGGTGAACGGCGTGGCCGCCCTCCATACGGAGATTTTAAAGGGCTCCGAGCTGCGCCATTTCTATGACATCTACCCCGCCAAGTTCAACAACAAGACCAACGGCGTCACCCTGCGGCGCTGGCTGGAGGTGTGCAATCCCCAGCTGGCCGCCCTGCTGGACCAGTGCGTGGGCCCCGAATGGCGCGCCGACCCCACCCGGCTCAGCCGCCTGATGGACTATTACAACGACAGCCCGGTGCTGGAAAAGCTGCTGGACATCAAGGCGGCCAACAAGCGCGCCGCCTCCGACCTGTTCGCCCGGGACCAGTACGGCATCCGCCTGGACCCCGACGCGGTGTTCGACATCCAGGTCAAGCGCCTGCACGAATACAAGCGCCAGCAGATGAACGCGCTGTATGTCATCCACAAGTACCTGGAGATCAAGGCAGGCAAGACCCCCCAGCGCCCCGTTACCGTGATTTTCGGCGCCAAGGCCGCCCCGGCCTATGTGATGGCAAAGCACATCATCCACCTTATTTTGTGCCTGCGCCGCCTCATTGAGAACGACCCCCAGGTCCGCCCCTGGCTCCACGTGGCTATGGTGGAAAATTACAACGTCACCTGGGCGGAGCGGCTCATCCCCGCCTGCGACATCTCCGAGCAGATCTCCCTGGCCTCCAAGGAGGCCAGCGGCACCGGCAACATGAAATTCATGGCCAACGGCGCGGTCACCCTGGGCACCCTGGACGGGGCCAACGTGGAGATCGCCGAGCTGGTGGGGCCGGACAACATCTACACCTTTGGCGCGGGCAGCAACTACGTCATTGAGCTGTACGACCAAAAGATGAAGGACGGCGCCAAGGGCTACCAGTCCCGGGTGTACTATGAGCGCCCGGCGGTGAAGCCCCTGGTGGACTTCCTCATCTCCCCCGCCCTCACCTCCCTGGGGGACGAGGCAGCGCTGAAGGCGCTGTGGACCGACCTGACCACCAAGGACTGGTTCATGGCCCTGCTGGACGTGGAGGCGTACACCGCCGCCCGGGACCGGGCCATCGCCGACTACGGCGACCGCGCCGCCTGGGCCCGCAAGATGCTCGTGAACACCGCCCGCAGCGGCTATTTCTCCAGTGACCGCACCATCGCGGAGTATAACCGGGACATCTGGCGCCTGGGCTAAGGCCGGATCACCGCACAAAGAAGCCCCCCGCCGCGAGGGAGAGGTAACGTAAAGATGTTACCTCTCCCTCATTTTTATAGCCAGCCAGATGTGATTGAATTGTGGGGAATCCAACACTTCGGAGGTAATTATAATGGAAAAGTCTGCATTTGAGCAAATGGATGGAACCTACCACCGAGAGGGAGATTACCTTCTCCCCAACCTCACTGTGCCGGAAAGCCCTCCTGTTGGTATCTGGGGGCAACGGCGGAAGCGCTACCTGAAAACGCAGCGGGAGCCACTTTACAACGCCCTGCTTCTTAGCGGCAAGCTGGATGACCATTTGGTTGAGGTTGACACTCAAGCAGACGCTATGTTTTTTCAGTTGGTCATACAACTGGCAGCGCAAAATGGTGTCTCTGAACAGCTTAAAGTAGAAAATCAGATGGAATGGGTGAAACAAATGAACGTCATCAGAGGTCAGGCGGTGGAAATAGTTTATAGTGAGTTAATTTATAGTTGACAGCAACAGCGGCAGGGAATAGAAATCCCTGCCGCCTCAATTTATGCAAAAGCTATTTCTTTGGTAAGAAGTATATCATAAGCGTTTATAACCCTATGAATCTCCTCAATACGTTTTTCGATGGGAAGATATTTTGCAACAACAGCTTGCTGCTCAGTAATAGATGGGATATCAATTTTTGTATATTTAAAAAACCCCGTCATATTCCACGTTCCATTATCAGCACTTGAAGAATATTGTAAAAATTGTGGGCGATATTGAAGAGCTAACCATCGTAAATCAATCAGATACGGCGAATCCTTTCTTTTATAAAGAATGTATGCATGATCGTTGATTGTGTATTTCCCGATTGGAAGAAACCTTATTTGCCCAGCTTTCCCATTTCGAGTTACTAAAAGCCCTTCTTGCCCCTTGAAAACTTTTAGCAATTTGTTATTAATGCTACAAAGAGGAATAGTGCCCATCATTGTTCTTTCTTCAGTTGCACTTGACAAAACCGAATAGCGTTCATTTTCATTCTGTTGCATCTGATATATGATTTCCTCAGTTAACCCAGTATTTCCACTTAAATAGTCTATGCATGAGGAAAGTGGAATGTTTTTTGCTTGGTAGTCTTTATATTCAAAAACAATCTCTTTTTCATAAATTGATAAATAACGTTCCTCCACTTTTTGCAAAATATCAAGGAAATTCTTGATTTTCTTTAGCTTTCCCAATATGCTCTGCTGTATCGAAAAATCAGGTAGATCAAATTCTACGGAGTATATTTGCTCTAAAGATAAGGTCTTGGAACCATTGCTGACGCTCAGGCTTTTATAGAAATTCTGCATATACAGAGCAAAAAATTCGAGACACACTTCATCTTCTACACTATCCCGAAGGGTGATAAATCCGGCATGATGATTGAGTGAGAATTGTTCATTGCATTTATAAGTCATGCTTCCTGCACTGCCATCCAAACTTATAATAATTCCCTCTCCCCAAAAAACAGTAATAGGCACTCCCTTTTTTGTCTTTGCAGTAATAGAAATCTTTCGATCAGTTCGATTGTGGCTTTTGTTGCCACCATATAGAGGGATCAACTCATCTCCATTTTGCAAAGAATGATAAACAGCCTCATCGGTTAAAGCATAATCCCCTTTTTGAATTTCGTTAAAAACGTCAAGGAATCTCATCTAAAAGCCTCCTGACCTCAGCCTCTATTGCATCCAATTCTTGCTGAAAATCTTTTTCATCTATGTAGTGCGGTGAATATGGACGTAGATAGTATTCGGGAAGAAGCGTAATATAGTTATCGTTCCAAACATCTTGTATTGCAACAAAGCCGCCTTTCCTTGAACACTGAGAAATACCTTTTTCGTCAATCCAACTCGTATGAGCCTCGCTATCATCAAAAGTCAGCCAGCGCTTTTCCAAAATTCCAGGCATTTCTATACCATCAGTGCTAACCCAACCAGATATTTCATCATGCATCCACCCATTACGATTGTTACGAAGCTTTGTGGGGAAACGTTTATCAGAGTTTGCTAATCCATCGTTATCAATAATATACATCCATATAGGCTTGTCTTGAATTTTTGTTATTTTTGTACTGCGCTTTTTAATAAAAAGGGCATACGTTTTTTCTTTTGTATATGGAGCGAATGCAAACTTGGGCAAGGAAACAATTGCATATATTTCACATTGTTCGAGTAACTCCTTGCGAAACTTTTTATATGACGGATTTTCTAAAACGCCATCTGGAGTAATAATGCAAGCCTTTCCACCAACATTCAGCAAATCAATTACTTTACAAATAAACGCAATTTCAGTTCGATTTGTAGTTATAGAATTAGTATTCGCCTTAATTGTACCACTTCCATATGGGGGATTTGTGATAACATATTGATATGTCTTTCCAAGGACTGACTTTCCTTGGAATTTCGACGGTTTGAGTGAATTGTCTGAGTACATATGTGTGTGGCCGTCACCAACCAAAAACATATTTAACCTGGTTCTTGATATATTCTCATCTCTTACGTCAACACCATAGAAACATCTCTTAGCCAAGAATTCTTTTGCATCATCACTTAGAGTTCCGCTCTTTTCATAGTTATTAATTAAAACTTTGAAGCTTTCTGTAAGAAAACCACCTGTGCCGCAGGCAGGATCAATAATTGAAAACTCTTTTTCTGAATTATAAACATCTTCATTTTGCAATAATAGCTTAGCAAAGATATGAGTATAATGCCGTCTGGTAAAGTACTCGCCAAAGTCTTTCTTTTCTTTTGAGGAAGCGAACATTTCATAAACAGCCCCAAATAAGTCGAATCCAGTACCATGTAATGGCTTCATAGAAAGATTTTGCAATTTCCAGCCCTAACCTTATGTAACTCGGCAAATGGTGGCAAAGCCTTGATTTTCAGGCGTTTCCGCCATTTGCCGTTTGGGAGAGTTATTCGCATATCTCGGCGTATCCCGGCGTGACTTTGCGCTGAAACGTAGTACGGAAGTAGTAAAAGCGGCCTGCCGCTCCTGTTTTACTACTTTACTACGCAGCCAGCCGCTCCATCTCCGCCTTTACGGAACAGGCATCAACATGGGTGTAGTAGTCCAGCGTCATGGTGATGTTGGCGTGGCCCATGATGTACTGCAACGCCTTGGGGTTCATACCGGCGTTTGCCATGCGGGTACAGAACGTGTGCCGGAGGGAGTGCGGGGTGATGTTGGGCAACTGCTCCTTGTGCTGCTTGTTGTACTTCTTCACAAGGCCCCTAATCATGGCATTGTAATTGACGCCTACCCTCGGCATCCCGTCCCTTTTGAGGAACAGGAAGTTGGTGTACCCGTCCACCGTGATGGTGGCTTTCTTCCCCCGGTTCTTCAGCACCCGCTTTAACGCCCGGTAGACCGGCTCACTCATGGGGATTTCCCGGTAGCCGTTTTTGGTCTTGGGCGTTTCGATATAGTAGCCGTTCTCACTGTCCCGCAAAAGCTGGTGGTCTACCTGGATCAGTCGGCTCTTAAAGTCAAGGTTCGTGGTCAGCCCGCAGAACTCGGAAATGCGAAGCCCGGTTCCCAGCAGGATGATAAGCTCGTCGGCGTACTTCTGATATACCGGGTCATTCTGTGCGAAGTCGATCAGGCTTACCTCCTGTTCCGGCGTCAGCACGGTTTTCTCACCCCTGTCGTCCTCCAGAACTTTGTTCAGGGCAAAGCTGAACGGGTTCTTGCGAATACAATCGTCCTCAATGGCGATGAAAAATGCGGCCCGGAGGGAACGCTTGTAGTTGCTGATAGACTGGAAGCTAAAGCCCTTTTCCCTCATGCGGATGGCCCACTCTTTGGCATCGGAGGGCTTTACCGCGTCAATGCTTTTCCCGCCGAGAGGGTCATCCCGCAGGAGGCCCATCAGGTACTCCCGCTGTTTCTTGGTGCCCCGCTTCACATCCGCCCGCTGACTGTTCTGCTTGGCGTAGAGCTGGCAGACGGTCATTTTTTTGCCCACGGTGTCGATGCCGTCCGCAATATCCCGGTTGATCTCCTTTTCCTTCTCCCGCAGGGAAATATCGTCCCGCTTGCCAGCCGGGGTCTTGTCCGTGGCTACCAGCTTCCAGGCATAGACGAATTGGGGCTTGCCGGTGCTGTCCGTGTACTTATATGCGTATCTCCCGTCTTTTCGCTGGCTCTCTCCAGTTCTTAAAATGCGGCCTTTGCTGTCACGTCGTTTTTCCGCCATTGGTAAAACTCCTTTCCAAAACTGGAACGAGCCTTGATACGACTTGACTATATTCTATCATATTTCCGGCTCAATACAAATCTGCGATCAAATTACATCCAGGGAGTCAATGACCTTTTCAAACTGCCTGCGCTTGATCTGGATGCGGTTGCCGTTCATTATCAGCCAGTTGGCGTCCGGGTTTTCCTCCGCCAGTTTCCGCAGCTTCTTTTCCCCGATGCGGAAATACTTGGCCGCTTCCTCGATGGTCAGGGTGTACTTCTCCCAAATGGGCACGTCAGGATAACTCATACGCCCGCCCCTCCTTTCGGCGTGACCACATACTCCATACCGGGGCGCTGGCCGCAGTAGACGCAGACCTCCTTTTCAGCCTGTCCCGGCGCGGCCTCCCGCAAAGCAAAAGCGCCTGTGCCGCGAAAAGCGTCAGCACAAGCGCCGCATAAGCAAAGGGTCAGTTTCGGGGGTACGGGTTCGATCAGGCCGATGCTGACCGCCAGGGCGTGGTTGATGCCCCGGATATGTTTCTCGTCCAGCCTGCCGATGTAGCCGGACAACCGCTGCTTGTCTATGGTGCGAATTTGCTCCAACAAAACAAGGGACGGCTGTGTCAGCCCGTTCCCGGCGTCCAGGTAGTAGTGGGTGGGCAGCTTGGCCTTGATGTTGGCCTTGCTGGTGATGGCGGCGATGATAACGGTAGGGCTGTACTTGTTGCCCACGTTATTCTGGATGATAACGACGGGCCGGGTGCCCTTCTGCTCCGAGCCGATCCCGTGGCCCAGGTCGGCGTAGTATAAGTCGCCGCGCAAATATGTCCTGCTCATGGTATTTGACCTCCCCATAAAAATTAGACGGCCTGCGCCGCCTATGTAGGGGCCGGACAGTATGACATATCAAGGTTGGCGGGGCATGAACGCTCCCGTTTCCATAAAATAAGTCCCGCTGTCCGGCTTATATCAAAGCAAGCCTATTTGTCCGCGACACCCCGGCTCGCTATGGGAAGTCATCAAGCGGCTGGCGGCGACCAGCTCCACGGGAATTTCACCCCCGCATGGTTCTCATGCGGCTGCTCTCATTGCCTGCGACGGCATAGTGCTGGAAACACTTTCACGCTCGGACTGTGACTGAGCAGGAGTATCGTTGGCCCTATTGCCGGTCGTGGCCGTACCGGGAGCCGCCCGGTATTTCATGGCCGCTGGTTCTCGCTCCGTGCCGGATAACAGACCGTGGACGAAATGATAGTGTGGCATCCCGCTGTCCTGTCCGGCACATCCTGGCGCGGCGGCAAAAGTGGCTCACGGCAATAGGAATGTGCTTGATGAATGGGTATGAAGTTTTCAAAGGTCAAACCCATTCGCCGCACAAACGAGGAATAGGTGAAGGGCTTTCCATCGCCCTCCACCTGTTTCCTCACTCAAACGCTAAATTGTAACCTCCCCGGACAAGAAATTTTTGAGTTTCTTCAATGCAGAAGAAATTGACTTCATCACAGCGGGGTGCTTACATCCTTCCATATCCGCAATCTGCTCGTATGTAAACTCCCCAAAGTAGTACAGCACCAGACGGCGGCGCTGCTTTTCAGGCAGTTGGGCGATTGCCTGATGCAGCTTGTCCACTTCTATCCGCTGAGAAACAGTTTCTTCCACGCTCTCCTGGGGCTTTGCTGCCCGCCTGTTCAGCGTCGCCTCCGTCACCTCGGATTTCTCATAGTGCCTGTCCACTTCATTGAAAAAAGAAAGATCGTCCAGTTCAAACTCGTTGAACGCATCGAACAGGGGCTTGTCGATCTCCATCCAGCGTTTTACCTTTCTGCCGTCTGTAAACGCCAGAAAGTAACGCGGGTGGGCTGTGTTGATGCCCGCGGTGTATATCTCATAGGGGTTTTCTTCATCCCTCCGGCGCTTGGGCCGGGGATCAAGGTTTTTTGGATGGCTGTCTGCCATTTTCCTTTACCTCCAGTCTGAATTTTTGAAAATTCAGACTGGAGGTGGGCCACGGCACCCCATATAAAAAGTGGTTTTATCCCACAATTCCCCCAAAGACGGCAAAAAACGCCCGGCAGGTCGTAGACCTACCGGGCGGGAGGGAGAATAAAATTTAGCCATGGCGACATTGTATAGTTCATCTTCATGGTTAAAATGTCCCATGGTGGGAAACAGGATTTTTTTGATGGGTCATTCCTTGTCAGATTTGGTCGAAACACTTTCGGCCTCATGGCGGCTACCTCCTTGAGCCGCCGCTGTTGCAGTTTTGACCGCATCATTCCTTTGGGGCAAAAGAACGGCGGCTTTGATATTTCAAAAGCCGCCGTTCGCAAAATGGGCATAACTATGGACTGCTGCACGACGGCTTTTTTTCTTTTGCCGTCGTGCGGCAGTTTTTGTTTTTCTATTTACTTAGATGCTGATTATGGGTAGAACTGTTCGCATAAGGGAACATCGGGGGCCGCAGTTCAAATTGGAAAGTCTCGCGGTCTACGATTCCGAGGGTGCTGTCACCGTCGTATAGCTTCAGCAGGAACTCCGCCATCTGCTGGCCCGTATGGTAAGTACCAAACGCTTTGTCATAATCGTAGGCGTCCACGTTGTTGGCCTTTTTCCCGAACTCCGTCTGCGTTGCCGCAGGAGCCAGAACCTTGGCCCGCATTTTTGCGCCTGTTTCGATCAGCTCCCAGGCCAGCCCCTCGGTGAACGTACTGACATAGAATTTTGTCGCACAGTAGGTAACAGCCGTGGGGACGATGGTGTAGCCGCCGCAGGAGGACAGGTTGATAAGCTGTGTTCCCGGAGTATCTTTATAGTCCCGGACGAACAGCGAGGACAGGATGGTTAGGGCTTCAACATTCAGCCGGAGCATGGTGCCAATCTTCCCCAAGTCCTGCTGTGCCACGCTGTCATAGTTTCCAAAGCCCGCATTGTTGATCCAGGTTTCCAGGCGGAAGTCCTTTAGACTGAAATAAAACTGATATACGCTTTCCAGCACAGACAGGTCAACCGTCCTGATAACAACATCCAGTGTGGGGTGCTGCTCTAAAATCTCACACTTTAAGGCTTCAAGATTTTCTGTGCGGCGGGCAGCGACAATCAGGTTCTTGCCCCGTCCTGCAAAGGCTTTTGCGGTTTCCCTGCCAATCCCGGAGCTGGCCCCGGTAATGACGGTGTATTTTTTTGTGGTTTCCATTTGAAATTCCTCCGTTCATCAGGTATAATGAGAGCATACAATGTAGAGTAAACTCTATGTCAAGAGGATGGGGGGATTTTTTTGGATTACTCCATTGGAGAATTTTCAAAGGTCACGGGGCTTGGGATACATACTCTGCGCTACTATGAGCATGAGAGCCTGATTATCCCGTTACGGAACGCCAGCAACCGCCGCCGCTATTCGGAAAAGGATATTGCCTGGATCGCCTTTATTAAACGTCTGAAAGCAACAGGGATGCCAATAAAGGAAATCAAGAAATATGCGGTGCTGAGGGCTAAAGGGGATGCTACTCTTTCAGAACGTATGGAGATGCTGGTGCAGCACCGCCGATCTTTGAATGAACAGATCAGGCAGTTGCAGGAGCATGAGGCCATGCTGGACGAAAAAATTGCTTTTTACCGGCAGGAGATTGAACGCCGCTGTTCGGACACGCCTTAAATTTGCAGCAGCCTTTTGATGTTGCCGCCCAAGGCCATTTCGGTGACAGAGTGTGCGGGGCTGACGAACTCAATGAGTTGCCTGCATAGTTGCGGCTCCCCAAACGGTGCATCAGAACCGAACAGGCATTTTCCCGGCACTTCTGTCAGGGCCGTCTTGACCGACAGCGGTGTGAAGGCCGCAGACAAATCCAAATATGCCTGTCCATGCTCCTTTGCAAAGGCGATCACGTCCATCCAGTTGGAACCGCCCATGTGTCCAAAGATCACCGGCACAGTAGGGTGTATCCGGCACAGCTCCATAAGGATTCTTATGCCATTCAGCGTAACCGGGTTGAAGGTGTGTACCCAAATGGGGAGACTGTGATAATCCTCCAGAGCTTTGAACACAGGCTCTAACTGTTCAATCTGCGTTTCCGAGCCGGGGGTAAACTCGCCAATGCCTTTGAAGGAGTTTCCAGCGATATACTCCGATACCCACTCTGCTGTTGCCTGTTCGGAAAGCCCCAGCGGAACCGGGCCAAAACCGTAGAACCGGTCTGGCGCGACCTGGATAGCCTGATTCAGCTCCAGAATGGTGTCTTTCATTTTTGATATTCGTGCTTCGGGAGAATAGCTGCCGGACAGGAGTTGGTACAGCACTTGCATTTCCGCGCCGATTGCTTCTAAGGTTGCAGCTGCGGCCCTTTCAACATGAGGGATCGTTGTGAATAGAATCGCTTTGTCCACTCCAGCATCATTCATTTTCTGAATCTGCATGGAAGTGGGGAGCATAACGTGTTGGTGGCTGTCTACAATCATGGTTTTCATTCCTTTCCTTGCCCTGATATGGCGTAATTAAGCATAGCACAGGCAGGAATAGTGAACAAGAACGCACATTTTTGGTATGTAGTGTCTTTTTTGATACTGCTATGGAGGAAACGCTATGGCAAAAGCAGTTGCAATTACCGAACAATGCCCTATGGAGATCGGGCTGAATATTTTAGGCGGCAAGTGGAAATTGAAAATCCTGTGGCAGATTTCCAAAGGTGCCGTGCGCTTCAATGAATTGCAGAGGCGTTTAGGGAAGATCACAACGAAAACGCTGACACAGCAGCTCCGGGAGCTGGAAGATCAGAAAATCGTTCAGAGGACAGTCTATCCAGATAATCCGCCGAAAGTGGAGTACGCTTTGACGGAACTTGGCAAGAGTATTTATCCCGTTTTGAAGTCGCTGTGTGATTGGGGAACAAATTATCAAACCGCTGTGATACCAGCCAACGATCCGGGCGGGTCTTTTACAGATGCCGAAGATTGACGCGGTACTCCCGTAAATCATCTTCTTTTACGGTTTCGATGATTTTATCAAGTGCCGCCGCAAGAGCCTCTTTATCCTCTGGCAGCGTTCCTTGAAATTGAAATGCGTTTGACGCACCTAAAGCGGCAAATTGGGTGGGTATTTCCAGGCTTTCAAGCAAAGTGCGGATTTCCTTGTATTTTTCAATCTCGCTTTCCTCTTTCCAGTTGCCGCGCTGGATTTCCTGGTAAAGCTCCGAGTCCGGGTAAATGGTCAGCATATTGACGCCAATGAGCGTCGGGTGGAGTTGATTACAAATATCGGCAGTTGCCTTTGCGCCGATCTCACCACGGCCAGCGCCTGAAATGCTCACCAAGTAAAAGAAACTGTAATGAATACCGGCTTGATCTAACCGCTGGCATTGTTTCACAATATCGGCGGCGGTATAGCCCTTATTCATAAATTGCAGGGCTTCATCATCGCCTGTTTCAATCCCGATTGTCAGGCCGTCATATCCGGCCCGATGGAGGGACGCCAATTCCTCGTCCGACTTTAACGTGACATCTGTGATCCGGGCAAAACATCCAATCGTTTTAATTGAGGGAACATATTGCCGGATTAGGTCAGCGATAGCCAGGAGCCGTTCAGATTTTAAGACAAAAGGGTTTGCCCCGGTCAAAAAAGCCCGCTGAATACGCTCTGGCCTGGGTAATCCCTGCAAACGGGCCGTCAGTAGCGCAATAGGGTCTGTACTCCAAAGCTGTGCCTCCTGCAAGTCACTCTCCACATCTTCGAGGGGTGACATTCTGAATTTGAACGGCAAGTCGTTGTAGAGCGTACAGAATTTGCATTTGTGATGGGTACAGCCAGCCGTTACTTCAAGCAACAGCGAGGAAGCCTCATAGGGTGGCCTCCATATTGTTCCAGTGTAGTGCATAGTAGAACCTCCTTGTCTTTTTTGCCATTATATCATGGTACGGAGAAAATAAAAGTACGGTACTTTTTTGCAGTACCTTGCTTTTTGACTGCAAAGAAGATATAATGCCATCAGGAGGTTATGAAAAATGAGGAAAACAGAAACAGCGATCCAACGCTGTAAAACGATGTCAACGCTCCAAAAAATCTTGGGGGGCAAGTGGAAACTTGAAATACTCTACTATATCGCTTTCAATGACATCCATAGGTTTGGAGAGCTACGCCGCCAGCTCGGTGAAATTACGGAGTCATCCCTGACGAAACAGCTTCGGGAATTAGAAGCCGATGGCTTTTTAATCCGGCATGACTTCAAGGAGATTCCGCCGAGAGTAGAATATACTCTGTCTGATTTAGGCCGGAGCTTCATGGATGTGATTGATTACATGAAAACCTGGGGCGATCAGAATTTGCCGGAAGAAAGATGACCTGTTTTACTCTGTTTTGAACGTCTGATTATCATAGAACAAGCGAAAACTATCCGTATTGCGAATTTGTGACGTACTCCCTATCCCTGCATAATGGAACAAATAGAGTATCGTTTTAATTAAAAATGCGTGTGTGACAACAAGAATGTTGCTGCCATCAGGATAGGCCGATCCAACGGATATAAGCAGTTCCTTTAGCCGTTTGCTTATCTGCTCAAAGGTTTCTGCCATTCCAGTAGTATCATTCTGTTTGATTGCTGTGGCAACCTCTGGAAGTCGTTTGTTCATTTCAGAAAAAGAAACGCCTCCCAGCCATTCCGACACTCTTTTGATAAAGATGGTGTTTTGTTCTGCTTCCATTACCCCAAGACACCATTCCCGCAAGCGAGCATCCTGATGTATTGGAATATCGGGGTGGCCGTGTTCTTCTAACATCAGCCGAGCGGTATGGAATGCCCGGTATGTATCGCTTGTGTATGCTGCTTGAAATACAACGGAAGATAGGGACTTCCCCAACTCCTTTGCCGCCTGCTCTCCTGATGCGGTCAAGGGGGCGTCAGCCCATCCCTGCGCCCTGTCAAGTTGATTCAACAGGGTTTGCCCATGGCGAACGATATAAAAAGTGACCATTTCAACTTGCCTTTCCATAAAGGTTGCACCAGGAGGACGCCCCCCTGGTGCAGTTAGTCGGCTTACAGGCTTTCGTAGGAAACCAGCTCACTTACCGGGATTCGTGTCTGACTGTGCCGCTCCGGGTCAGCAAAGTTTTCCCCAGCATAGCCGATCACCAGGATATTGACCGGCTCCAGATTGGCGGGAAGGTCGAACTCCCGGCGCAGAACATCCGGCTTGAAATAGCACACCCATACGCTGCCCAGACCCAACTCCGTGGCCTGGAGCATCATGTGGTCGGTCAAGATGGAGGTATCAATGTCCCCGGTCTGCTTTTGGTCAAAGGGCCGCACCCATGCCTTGTTGTGGTCAGCGCAGACGATGATAGCCAAGGGCGCACCATAGATGTTTGCGGCTTTGCCAATCTTCGCCAGCCCGTCCTCGCTCTGGACGGCGATAAGGTGAACCGGCTGGAGGTTGGCGGCGGTGGGGGCCACATGAGCGGCCTCCAAAATTTTCTCCAGCTTTTCCGGCTCCACCTTCTTGTCGGTGTAGCTGCGGATGGAGCAGCGAGTTTTAGCAATCGTAATAAAATCCATGATATGTTGTCCTTTCTGAATAGTTTGATGGCTGACGATCAGGAGTACCATCTGCTATGATTTTAGCAATATCCAGAAATCTACACAAGATTGCACTTTTTAGGTAGGTACTTCCCAAAAAGATAGTCCTTTTCTAAAGGAACATACCATGATATACTTGGCGTGAGGTGAGACTATGAAGCAGACGCAGTTTAATTGTCCTGTTGAGGCCACGCTGTCGTTGATTGGCGGGAAATATAAGCCGCTCATTCTCTGGCATTTAGTAGACCGGCCTCTGCATTACATGGAGTTACAGCGGCGTATCCCCAGCGCAACACCTAAAATGCTTTCCCAACAGCTTCACGATCTGGAAGGATGCGGGATGATACATAGAGAGGTGATCCCGGAGAAGCCACCGAAAACGGTGTATTCCCTGACGGCCTTTGGGGAAAGCATTATTCCTGTCATAGATGCCATGTGTCAATGGGGGACGGACTACCTGGACGGATTGGATGTGCAACCGCCATGCTGCGGCGCATAACCTTTACCTCAACAGCGGCATACTCCCGGTCAGCTTATTGACCTTTTTCTTTGGGCCGCAGAGCGCAACACCGAAATATTGCAGGGTGCTTTCGGGAACGTGGCCCATCTTCTCAATAAATTCGTCATAGGTCTTGCAGCCCTGGGCCAGATCGGAGAAGTCCACCACCGTTAAATCTTGAAAATCAGGCTGGTAGAGCTTTTCCCGTATCTGTTTGATAATTTCCGGCGAACCGCGCAGGATCGGCACAGGAAATTCGATGATGCCAAGATGCTCGTTGCCGCTTTGGTCGGTCACGTCAGCCCCTACCACCTCCGGCATTTTCTTTCCCAGGGTGATCCCCATGATCGCCGCCGTATTTGCGATAATACCCAGGGGCAGGCTCTCGTCAATGACCATGACGCACTTTTCATTTTGCCAATCCATTTTGTTTTGCCTCATTTCTCAAAAATAGTTTGCTCTCGGATAGGAGCAGGCCCGCCAGTGTCAGAAACGTCCCAATAGCGGCCAAAGCAGTGATTTTTTCATGGAGAATTGCCACGGAAGTCACCACTGTAATAACAGGAACCATGTAGATGTAAACGCTCGTTTTGACTGCTCCCAACGCCTTGACCGCGAAATTCCAGGTGACAAAGCACAGGGCCGATGCACCCAGCCCCAAAAAGAGAATATTGAACAGGTATACGGGATTTGCAAACCTTGTCAATTCCAGCTTGAAATTGAACAGGAACAGTGTCGGGAACATGAACAGGATACCGTAGCAAAACACCCGCCGGGTGGTGAGGATGGTATTGTAGCCGTAGCCACTGATTTTCTTTGTCAGCACAGAATAGCAGGCCCAAATCAGTGCGGCCAGCAGCGCCAGCAAGTCCCCGGTGGGATTTAGCTCCAGCTTGGAGCCATTGAAGCTGATAAGAGCGATCCCAGCCATTGCCACGACAAAGCCAATGAAAAAGCTGGCATGAGGCTTTTCCTCTTTCAGAAACAGATGGGATAGAATGGCCGTGAAAAACGGAGCTACGGAGATAATCACCCCGACATTGGAGGCCATTGTGTAGGTGAGCGCGATATTTTCCAACAGATAGTAAAGGCATATTCCACACAAGCCCGCAGCGGCAAAGGTCAATTCCTGCTGACTGTTCGTCCCTTTCAAACGCCGGGGATAGACCAGCAGAAGTGCCAGCAGCCCCATGACAAAGCGGAAGAATAGTATCTCTACCGGCTGGAAGTCCGCCAGCAGAATTTTTGTAGAGATAAAGGTCGTTCCCCAAATGATGATCGTGAGCAGGGCGGAGAGATGGCCTGCTGTGCTGTTACCCTTCATGCGGCATTTCCTCCGTATCCCTGAATATGTCCCGGTAAACACCAGGAGCCAGGCCAATAAATCGGTTGAAATAATTGGTGAAATGGCTCTGATCGGAGAAGCCGGTTTGCAGCGCCGCATCAACGGGAGGAACTCCTTGCTCCAACAGCTTTTTGGCCTTGCCAATGCGAATGTTTTCCAGGTAGCTGTACGGTGTGACGCCTTTGGAGAGGGCAAAGGCCCGGAGCAGGGTGGATTTGCTCAATCCGGCGCAGCGGCAGATCTGATCCAGATAAATCCGCTGGGCATAATGCTGTTCCATAAAGGCACAGGCTTTTTCAATTTCCTCCCGGCACTCCGGGACGCAGTTCTCAAAAGGCTGGCCGTATTGCTGGATCAGCAAAGAAATCAAAAACAGTAGATTTTCCTCTTTCCCAAATTCATTGGAGCCTTTCATCACCAGCTCATGGAGCGGGCGCAGATAGCAGGTGACTTCTTCATCAAAAATCACGTTTTGGGAAAATCCGGGCAGTTCCCGCTTGCCGGTGACTTCCTCCGCCAAATCCAACATGACCTCCTTGGTGATGTTGAAGCCCCGATAATCCAGCGTACCGCCGTCATTCTGAACACAGGCGTGGCTGTCCCCTGGGTTAAACAGGAGAACATCACCCTTTGTGATGGTGTACTCCTGATTTTTGCAGGACAGGACACGCTCTCCGTCCTCCATGAAGCCAATCACATAGTATTCGTGAAAATGGTTCGGAAAAGGCTGCACGATGCCCTCGAAACGGTAAGCCTCAATGTGTAGCTCGTCATCGTAGACCACCGTTCGTACTTCTTTTTTCATGCGGTGTACCTCCTTGTCTGTCCCATTATACCAGCCGAGGGTTGAGCTGGCTTGTAAAATATCTTCAATTTTCGCAGGACTGACAAAACGGCGCAGGGATGGGTCAGCCAATCCCTGCGCCGCTTTGTCAAAAATCAGAACCACATAGCTTGTTCATCTCTAAACTTTGGAACCGGCCCGTCTTGATACGGGTCATAGCGATGCTCATTACAGCCGAACTCCTGTAAAAAGCAAATCATATCCTCCGGCGTCCACTTCACAAGGGTCATTCCATCAAAAGCCTCCACCCTGCCGTCATCCATCGTATTCTTAAAGTACCACTCAACGATAGTCTGATCCTCTTTGTGGAAATACTGTTTGATGTCCCACTGGAGGACAGTCCCGCGCGTATTCCATTCCTCAAACCAGTGCTTCACTTTGGCAGAGCCATGATACTGCGGCCCCCAGCTTTCGATGTAAAGAGCATCAGCAGAAAATATATCCTCTATGCCGAGGTCTTTCTTTTGTAGCCACATATCAAACCATAGTCTGATGATCTTTTCCCGTTTATCCATACTGTCCTCCTATACCCGCTGCCAGAGCAGCATATTATTTTCAAACAGGCCGTTGATTCTGCTGGTGTCCTTTAGCCATGCCAGATAGGAGCGGACGGTGCTGCCCACCAAAACGTATTGTTCAAAGTTCATTGTCAGCCCGTAGTCCGTAAACAGCTTTTGCAGGATTTTCTCAAAGCAAAGCGGTTCCTTGCAGATGCCGGTGATCTTATCCCCGATCTCCAGCACCTTGTCGATATTGTACTGTGCGAGGTTAGCTATATCTTCGGAGGCAGCGGCATGGGCTGGGACAAACATCTTCGCTTGCAGGGACTTCACCATTTCCAGCGTGTTCAGGTAGGCGGCGACATCATAGATGAAGCCGATCTGATACTTGTCCAGCGTTTCCCTGCTGGACAGGCAATCCGCCAAGTAGACCACATCATCGGGTGTCCGAAAGCCCACCATATCAAAGAAATGTCCCGGCAGGGGGATGATCTCAAAGC
>CATABD010000011.1 GCA_949494735.1 uncultured Oscillospiraceae bacterium | reverse complement strand
GGGCATGACCATGCCCGGTTTAGAACAGTCCGCTGATTACCCCGTTTTCGTCCACGTCGATTTTCTCCGCCGCGGGAACCTTGGGCAGCCCGGGCATGGTCATGATGTCCCCGGTCTGCACCACCACAAAGCCCGCCCCGGCGCTCACCCTCACCTTGGACACGGTGACGGTGAAGCCCTCCGGGCGGCCCAGCTTCCCGGGGTCGTCGGACAGGGAGTACTGGGTCTTGGCCATGCACACGGGCAGGCCCCCGAACCCCATGGCCTCCAGCCGGTCCAGCTCCCGGGACGCGGCGGCGGAGTAGCTGACGCCCGCGCCGCCATAGATGCGCTCGACAATCGTTTCGATTTTATCCCGCAGGGGGAGCTCCAGCCCGTAGGCAAAGCGGAATTCATGGGTCTGCCCGCACAGCCGCAGCACCTCCCGGGCCAGCTCGACGCCGCCCGCGCCGCCCTTTGCCCACACCTCGGACAGGGCTACATTGACGCCCAGCGCACCGCACCTGTCCCGGATGAGGGCTAGCTCGGCGTCGGTGTCGTTGACAAAGCGGTTGACGGCCACCACGCAGGGCAGGCCGTACACCTGGGTGATGTTCTCCACGTGCTTGAGGAGGTTGGGCAGGCCCTTCTCCAACGCCTCCAGGTTTTCCGCCCCCAGCTCCCCCTTGGGCACGCCGCCGTTATACTTCAGCGCCTTCACCGTGGCCACGATGACCACGGCGCTGGGCTCCATCCCCGCCGCCCGGCACTTGATGTCCAGGAATTTTTCCGCCCCCAGGTCCGCGCCGAAGCCCGCCTCGGTGACCACGTAGTCCGCCAGCTTGAGGGCGGTGTCGGTGGCGGAGACGGAATTGCAGCCGTGGGCAATGTTGGCGAAGGGCCCGCCGTGGACCAGGGCGGGGGTGTTCTCCAGGGTCTGCACCAGGTTGGGCTTGATGGCGTCCTTCAAAAGCGCAGCCATGGCCCCCTGGGCCTTCAGGTCGGCGGCGGTGACCGGCCTGTCGTCATAGGTGTAGCCCACGATGATGCGGGAGAGCCGCTCCTTCAAGTCCTTCAAACCGGAGGCCAGGCACAGCACCGCCATAATCTCGGAGGCCACGGTGATGTCGAAGCCGTCCTCCCGGGGCACCCCCTGCATCCGGCCCCCCAGGCCGTCCACGATGTTTCGGAGCTGCCGGTCGTTCATGTCCACGCACCTCCGCCAGGTGATTTTCTTGGTGTCGATGCCCAGGGCATTCCCCTGCTGGATGTGGTTGTCCAGCATAGCCGCCAGCAGGTTGTTTGCCGCGCCAATGGCATGGAAGTCCCCGGTAAAGTGGAGGTTGATGTCCTCCATGGGTACCACCTGGGCGTACCCGCCCCCGGCGGCGCCCCCCTTCACCCCGAACACCGGACCCAGGGACGGCTCCCGCAGGCACAAAAGCACGTTCTTGTCCAGCCGTTTCAGCGCGTCCGCCAGCCCCACGCTGGTGGTGGTCTTGCCCTCCCCGGCAGGGGTGGGGTTGATGGCCGTGACCAGGATTAGTTTCCCCTTCCGGGGACGCCCGCGCAGGGGAGTGGTGTCAATCTTGGCTTTCACCCGGCCATAGTGCTCCAGCAGCTCCCCATCAATGCCCGCCTGGGCGGCCACCTGGCCGATGGGCAGCATATTGGCGCCCTGAGCGATCTCAATGTCGGTTTTCACGGCGGTTCCTCCTCTTCATTTGGTTTCCATAATAATGTTCATAACTCCTGATACGGAGAGTTATCCACAGCTTCCACAAGGTTTTCAACAGCCTCAATCCGTGTAGTTCCAATAGACTTACATAAATTCAAATATTTATTCAAACCGGGAAACCCTAGTTTTTTCGCAGGCTAAAGCGTGTTTTTAGTTGACATAACACAAAAGTTATCCCCTTCCGATATCCAGGCTGGCCTTCGCGTTCAGTTCCCATCCCGCCGTATGCCCCGCCAGATACTCATAGTACCCTTGGCTGCCGATCATAGCCGCGTTGTCGCCGCACAGGGCCAGGGGGGGGAGCCACAGCTTCGCCCCCGCCTGGGCGCAGGCGCGTTCCAGATCGGCCCGGATGCGGCTGTTGGCGGCCACACCCCCGGCCACAGCAATTTTATGATACCCTGTCATGCGGTCCGCCTCCATCGCCCGGGGAATGAGGGAGTCGGACACTGCGGCGGCAAAGGAGGCGGCCAGGTCGTGGAGATCCAGTTCCTCCCCCTTCTGGGACGCATTGTGGATGGCGTTGAGCACCGCTGTCTTGAGCCCGGAAAAGGACATGTCCAGCGGGTGGTCGGCCAAATGGGCCCGTGGAAACACAAACGCCTTGTCATTGCCCCCCTGGGCCATTTTATCCATGGGCCCGCCGCCGGGGTAGCCCAGCCCCAGCACCCGGGCGGTCTTGTCGAAGCACTCCCCCGCCGCGTCGTCCCGGGTGGAACCCAGCACTTCGAAATGGGTATAGTCCTTCACGTCCACAATGGCGGTGGTGCCGCCGGACACGCACAGGCATACAAACGGCGGCTCCAGGCCGGGGTGGGCGATATAGTTGGCGGCGATGTGCCCCCGGACGTGGTGGACGGGAATCAGCGGCACTCCCAGCCCGAAAGCGGCGGACTTGGCGAAGGACACCCCCACCAGCAGCGCCCCGATGAGGCCTGGGGCGTAGGTGACGGCCACGGCGTCGATGTCCTCCTTGGACAGCCCCGCCTGGCGCAGCGACTCGTCCGCCAGCCCGGAGATGGCCTCCACATGCTTGCGGGAGGCGATTTCCGGCACCACGCCGCCGTAGACGGCGTGCATGTCCGCCGAGGAGGCGATGACCGAGGACAGCACCGTCCGGCCGTCCCGCACCACGGCGGCGGCGGTCTCGTCGCAGGAGGATTCAAAGGCGAGAATATTCATGCAGTTATCCCCCCTGTGTCCGGTCTGCGCCGCTCCCCTGGGGCGGGAACGCCTCCTCCACCCACTCCGGCGCGGGCTTCACCGCCTCGTCCGGCCTCAGGGGGAGCTGGATATACCGCTCCATATGCGCCGGCGAAAAATACTGCGCGTATATCCCCCGGTGGAGGGCCTCCACTTTCCGGTCATCCCCCTCCGGCCCCCGGTAGAGGCAGTTGAACCGCACCCCGAACAGGGCGCACTGGTAGTCCAGCACCCGGAAGCCGTTGCGCTCATAAAAGGCGATGCGCCGCTGGCGCAGCTCGTTGATGTCCGGGTCGTGGGAGCAGGGGGCCTCCGCCTCGCCGAAAAGCTGGCCGTACCGCCCGGACAGCATAGACAGGATCCTGGAGCCCTGCCCCGCGCTGCGCAGCCCCCGCAGCACCCCGAAATATTCCAGCAGCGCGCCGGAGCGGTCCCCGGCCAGCCACAGCATGGCATAGCCCACCGCCTGCCCGTCCTGGGTGATGAGCAGGGGGTCGTACCGGCCCATATCCATCAGCCGGAGCATGGCGCTCAGCGGCTTCAGCTCCGAATGGGGGAAGTCCTCCATCATCTCGTCGCGGTAGAGGGCGGCCAGTTCCTCCTTGTCCAAACGCTTGAGTTCCATTTGGAACGCCTCCTTATCTCTCAAATGTCAATGTCATCAGCAGCGCGTCCTCCCGGGGCGCGGCGTAGTAGTTTTTCCGCCGCCCCACGGCGGCGAAGCCGTGCTTCCCATACAGGGCGATGGCCGGGGCGTTGGAGGCGCGCACCTCCAGCGTGAGCGCGGCCAGATTCTCCCGGCCAAAGCCGGTGAGCGCCCTCATCAAAGCGTCCCCCACCCCCTGCCGCCGGGCGTCCGGGGCCACGGCGATGTTGTCCAGATTCCCCTCGTCCAGCACCGCCGACACCACGGCGTAGCCCAGCAGGGAGCCCCCCTCCCCCTGGGCCAGCAGGACGGCCGCGGCGGGGTTATCCAGCGCTTCCCGGAACAGCCCCTCGCTCCAGGGGTCGGCGGGGAAGCACGCCCGCTCCAGCGCCGCCACCTGGGGAATGTGCTCCGGGCCCATGGGGACAATGCGCAGCCTCATGCGCCCTCCCGCCGGAACAGCAGCTGCCGCCAGATGGGCATATCCGTGGGCAGCTCCCGGCAGTAGGAGAACAGCCCTTCCGCCGCCCGGACCACCTCGTCCGGGGTGTGGGCGATGAAATTGCGGTCATACTGCTCGCCGTCAATCTCCCGGAGGCTCCACTCGGCCAGCTTCCCCCTCCCCTCCCGGATGGAGGCCAGCACCCAGCCGCCTGGGCGCGCCACCTTGGCCATCTGTTCAAAGGCCAGGGGCAGCCTCGCCGTCTCCACGTGCACCAGCCCGGCGGACAGGAGGATGCCGTCCACCATGCCCACCTGGGAATAGTCCCCCAGCATATCCCCCTGGAAGAAAGGGATGTCCGGGTTGCGCGCCCTGGCGATGCTCAGGCTCCCGCCGCTGAAGTCCAGCCCAAGCGCCTCAAAGCCCCGCGCCCGGATGCGGCCCGTCTCGTACCCCGCGCCGCAGCACAGGTCCAGCACCCGCCCGCCGGGGGGCAGCAGGGAAAGGAATTCGTCCAGACAGGGCAGGTATGCCTCGTCGCCGTACCCCTCCGCCGCCCACTCCGCCGCGGTCTTGTCGTAATACTCCTGTACGCCCTTCATCCTGTCCACCCCTTCACAGCCGCGCCGCCGCTTCCAGCGCGACGCGCAGATATTTCTCGTAGTCCGACGCGGGCACCGCCCCCCAGGTGCGGGCGTCCCACGCCTCCCCGTCCAGGCTGTCCTCAGCGTAGAGGAACTGGTACACCTCCGCGCCCCGGAACCACCCCACCGCCATAGCGGAGGCGCACTCCATGTCCACGGCAATGCAGCCGTCCGCCTTACGCTTTTCCACGTTGTTCCGGGTCTCCCGGTACAAGGCGTCGGTGGTCCAAACCCGGCCCTTCACATAGGGCAGGCGCAGCCCGTCAAAGATTTCCCCCAGCCGCCGGGCCGTGGGTATGTCCACATAGTCCGCCGGGGGCAGGTAGTGGTAGCTGGTCCCCTCGTCCCGGTAGGCGGCGGTGGGAAGGATAAAGTGCCCGGCGGTGAGCGCGGAATCCAGCACGCCGCAGGCCCCGTACAGCAGTACCCGCTTCGCCCCCAGGGCCAGCACCTCCTCCACCAGCGCCGCCGTGGCCGCTCCGCCGATGATGGACTGCACCATCCCCAGCTCCCGTCCGTTGTGGATAAAGGCATACACCGGGATGTCCCTCCCGCCGCTCAGGACAGCGGCCGCCCGGGTCTCCCAGCCCTTTTGCAGCGCCTGGAGGGATTTTTCCTCAAAGGTGAGCACCACCGTCTCCGGAAAGCCGGCCACTGGGCAGATCATGTGGGAGGGCTTCAAAATCTCCTCGGAAACCGGGTCGAAGGTGTCGAATAAGCTCATTTTGAAATCTCCTTCATGCAGGGGCGCATACTTTGCGTCCAAAATAGCCGCGGCCGCAGGCCGCCCCAACCACGAGCCCAGCGAAGCGGGTCGCGGTTGGAGACGAGGAGCAAGGGAGCGGCGTGAGGAATGCCCGCCAGGTCGTTCCGAACGGAGCGGACTTTGCGACGAGTCAGTGGCACTGCGCCCAGGTGCGCCCCGCCTTGGCGTCCGCCACCAGCGGCACCGACAGCGCCGCAACCCCCTCCATCTCCTCCTGGAGCAGGGCGCGCACCCGTTCCGCCTCGCCCTCGGGGCACTCCACGATCAGCTCGTCATGGACCTGGAGGACCAGCCGGGCCTCCAGGTCCTCCGCCCGGAGCCGGGCGTCCACCTTTATCATAGCCAGCTTGATGATATCCGCCGCCGTGCCCTGGATGGGCATGTTCAGCGCCACCCGCTCGCCGAAGGAGCGGGTATTGAAGTTGGAGCTCTTCAGCTCGGGCAGCCAGCGGCGGCGGCCGTACAGGGTGGACACATAGCCGTCCTCCCTCCCCCGCTCCACTACCCGGTCCATATAGGCGCGCACTCCGGAGTAGTGCTGGAAATACTTCTCCATATACTCCTTGGCCTGGGCCACGGTGACGTGGATATCCTCCGACAGCGAGAAGGCAGAGATGCCGTATACGATGCCGAAGTTCACCGCCTTAGCCGCCCGGCGCAGCTCCGGGGGCACCGCGTCCTGGGGAAGCCCGAACACCTGGGAGGCGGTCACGGTGTGTATGTCCACCCCGGAGTTGAAGCCGCCGATCATGGCCCCGTCCCCGGACATATGGGCCAGTAGCCGCAGCTCGATCTGGGAGTAGTCCGCATCCACCAGCACCTTCCCTTTTGGCGCCACAAACATCTTGCGCATCTCCGACCCCAGGGGGGTGCGCACCGGGATGTTCTGCAAATTGGGCTCAGCGGAGGACAGCCGCCCGGTGGCGGTGACGGTGTTCTGGAAGCTGGTGTGGATGCGCCCGTCGGCATCGATCACCTTGCCCAGCCCCTCCACATAGGTGGAGTTGAGCTTGGTAAGCTGGCGGTAGTCCAGCACCCGGCCCACGATCTCGTGGCGGGGTCGGAGCTTCTCCAGCACCTCGGCGTTGGTGGAGTACCCTGTCTTGGTCTTTTTCACCGGGGGCAGGCCCAGCTTGTCGAACAGGATATGCCCCAGCTGCTTGGGGGAGAGGATGTTGAACTCCTCCCCGGCCAGGCCGTATATTTCCGCCTGGAGGGCGTCGATGCCCAGCTGGAGCTGCCTGCCGAAGTCGGCCAGCGCCTGGCCGTCCACCAGCACCCCGGCCCGCTCCATCCGGGCCAGCACCGGGCACAGGGGCAGCTCAATGTCCGCCAGCACAGGCAGCAGGCCGTACTCCTCCAATTTCGGCTTGAACAATTCGTAAAACGCCTCAATCCAGGCCGTGTCCTCGTACCATGCGGCCTGGGCCTTCAGTCCGTCGTCCAGCAAGGAGAAGGCGTCCTTTTCTTTATAAGCGGCGGACTGCTCCACCTCTTTTTTGAAATAGGATACAGCCAGCTTGCGCAGCTCATAGCTCCCCGCCGTGGGGTCTAACAGATACGCCGCCAGCTCGGTGTCGAACACGAAGCCCTCCGGCTGGATCCCCTCGTCCAGCAGGGCGCGGCACAGCTCCTTCACCCCGTGGGCTATCTTTTTCACCGTGGGGCCGAACAGGGCCGAGAGCAGGGCGTGGTAGTCCCCCTGGTAGGCGGCGGCGCGCACGTCATAGAGGTACGCCCGCTTCCCGCCGTCCCCGGACAGGCTCACCGCCACCCCCGCCAGCCCCGGCAGGGGCAGGACGGCCACACAGTCCGCCTCCTCCCATTTGGGCAGGGCTGCGGCGAAGTCATCCCCGGTGAGGACGGGCACAACCGTCACCCGGATTTCCTCCGGCCCCTGGGCGGGCTCCGCCCCCGCAGGGCCGGGGGTGAGCTTCAGCTTGTCGATGAGCTTGCTGAACTCCAGCTCCAGCAGCTTTTGGTACAAGACCGGCCCGTTGAAGGGCCGGCGGGCCGCGTCCTCCGGGCGGAAGCCCATGGGCGCATCGGTGCGGATCACCGCCAGGCTGTAGCTCAGCCGGGCGTCCGCCTCCCCCTCGGCAAGCTTTTTGATGACGCCGGGCTTGGCCTCGATATCGGGGAGCTTTTCATAGATGGCGGCCACCGTCCGGTACTGCCCGATGAGGGCCAGGGCTGTCTTTTCCCCCACCCCCTTCACGCCGGGATAGTTGTCGGAGGCATCCCCCATCAGCGCCTTCAAGTCGATCATGTGGATGGGGTCGAAGCCGTATTCGGCCCGGAACTCCTCCGGGGTGACGTTCCGAGTGGTGGTCTGTCCCATCCGGGTAGACACCAGCTTGACGGTGGTGCGCCCGTTGATGAGCTGGAGGGAGTCCTTATCGCCGGTGACGATCACCGTATCGCCCCCCTGCTCCCCGTTCACCCTCGCCATGGTGCCCAGAAGGTCGTCCGCCTCCCAGCCCTCCAGCTCGTACCGCCGGATGTTCATGGCGTCCAGCACCTCCTTCAGCACCGGCATCTGGACGGCCAGCTCCTCCGGCATCCCCTTGCGCTGGGCCTTGTACCCGGCAAAGGCTTTGTGCCGGAAGGTGGGGGCGCGCATGTCGAAGGCCACCGCCAGCCCCTCGGGCTCTTCCTCGTCCAGCAGCTTGAACAGGATATTGAGGAAGCCGAAGATGGCGTTGGTGGGCAGGCCCTCCCGGGTGGCCAGGTTCTGGCTCACACCGTAAAAGGCCCGGTTGACGATGGAATTGCCGTCGATAACCATTAGCTTCATAGGGGACACCTCACAATTTCATTGGCGCGGCAGATAATAACATTTTATTATACCACCATTTTTGTGCGGGCGCAAGGGCGCACCCCGCAGTGGCGGCCCCTCTTCAGGCCGCTCCGATGCGCGGCGGCCGGCCTGCGCCCGGGAAAATTTTTCGTCCGGGGGGTTGCAATCCCCCGCCGGACGTGGTAAAATAGCTTGACTGTTAAGGGTAGAAAGGAGTGAGGCATGCGCCTCACTCCTTCTTTTGGAAGCGCGAGGATAGCCGCGCAGGCGAGCTTGGATCGGTTCGGGCATGACAACACTTGAAAGGAGCCTCATCATGGCAAAGGTGACCGACGCGGTGTACGCCCTGGCCCTGCCCATCGTGGAGCAGGCGGGCTGCACCCTGTGGGACGTGGAATACGTCAAGGAGGCCGGGGAATGGTTCCTCCGGGTCTATATCGACCGGAACGGCGGCGTGGACATCGACTGCTGCGAGGCGGTCTCCCGCCCCCTGTCCGACGCGCTGGACGACGCCGACCCCATCCAGGGCAGCTACACTTTTGAGGTCTCCTCCGCCGGGCTGGACCGGGTGCTGCGCAAAAGCGCGCACTTTGCCCAGTGCATGGGGCGGCAGGTGGACGTGAAGCTCTACCGGCCCGTGGATGGCCGCAAGGAAATGACCGGCGTCCTCACCGGGTATGACGGCGGGGCCGTCGTGGTGGGCGGCGTCCGCTTTGACAAGAAAGACGTGGCCCAGGTTCGCCTCCACGTCGAGTTTTGAAGGAGTTAAACGACATGGCTAAGAAAAAAATCGCCGCAAAGAGCACGGAGCTGGACGCCAAGGAATTTTTCGCCGCCATCTCCGATATTGAAAAGGACAAGGGCATCCCCAAGGCTTATATGCTGGAAAAGATCACCCAGGCCCTGGTGGCCGCCTACAAGCGGGACCACGAGGGCATTACCGACAACGTGGTTGTGGACGCCAACGAAGAGTTAGAGGCCGTGCGCATGTTCGTCAAAAAGGACGTGGTGGAGGCGGTGGACAATCCCCACACCGAAATCAGCCTGGACGACGCCCAGCGGGCCCTGCCCAGGGCCCAGCTGGGAGACGTGCTGCGCATTGAGATCAAGCCCAAAAATTTTGGCCGCATCGCCGCCCAGACCGCCCGCCAGGTCATTATCCAGGGCATGCGCGAGGCGGAGCGGGGGATGATTTTCGATGAGTTCTCCGCCAAGGAGCACGAGATTTTGACCGGCTCCGTCACCCGGGTGGACGAGCGCAACGGCTCGGTGGCCATCCGCCTCACCTCCGGCTCCGAGTTCACCGACGCGTTTTTGTCCGCCGGCGAGCAGGTCAAGGGGGAGGTTATCCGGGAGGGCGACCGGGTTCGGGTGTACGTGGTGGAGGTCCGCCGCTCCACCCGCGGGCCCCAGGTGCTCATCTCCCGCACCCACCCCGGGCTGGTCAAGCGCCTGTTTGAGCTGGAGGTGCCCGAGATCTACGACGGCACGGTACAGGTGATGTCCATCGCCCGCGAGGCGGGCAGCCGCACCAAGCTGGCCGTGTGGAGCGACGACGAGAACGTGGACCCCATCGGCGCCTGCGTGGGCCCCCGGGGCCAGCGGGTCAACGCCGTAGTGGAGGAGCTGCGGGGCGAGAAGGTGGATATCATCAAGTGGTCGGAAGACCCCGGCCAGTACGTGGCCGCCGCCCTGGCCCCCGCCGACGTCATCAGCGTCACCGAGCTGGAGGAGGGCAAGAGCTGCCGGGTGGTGGTGCCCGACGACCAGCTGTCCCTGGCCATCGGCAAGGAGGGGCAGAACGCCCGGCTGGCCGCCCGGCTCACCGGCTTCAAAATTGACATACGCCCCGCCAGCGCGCCGGAGCCTCCTGAGGAGGCCCCGGAGGACGCGCCAGAGGCGGCGGATGAGGAAGATATCGAAATTGAGGAGTAAATAATGGGGCCCCCGCCGGAGCCCAGCGAAGCGGATCCGGCGGGGAGAGGAGAAGCAGGGAAGCGAGCGGCGCTTTCCCCGCAGGGGGAAACGCAGTTGAGCGGACTTTGCTTCGACGAGAGGGGGACGCGCAATGCCCAAAAAAACACCTATGCGCCAATGCCTTGGCTGCCGGGAGATGAAGCCCAAGCCCGAGCTGATTCGGGTGGTGCGCTCCCCCGATGGGGGATTGTCCCTGGACTTCCGGGGGAAGAAGCCGGGCCGGGGGGCCTACCTGTGTCCCGACCCTGCCTGCCTGGCCCGGGCCAAAAGGAGCCGCGCCATCGAGCGGGCCCTGGCCTCCCCCATGCCCCCGGACGTATGGGATGCGCTGGAGGCGCAGATGAAGGCGGGTGACGGCGGTGACTGACAGCGCCCTATCCCTGCTGGGGCTGGCCCTGCGGGGAAACAACCTGGCCGTGGGCGAGGAGCCGGTGGCAGACGCCTGCAAAGCCCGCCGGGCCGTGCTGGTGGTGACCGCCGCCGACGCGGCCCAAAACAGCCTGGACCGCGCCCGCCGCTGGGCGGAAAGCGGCGGCGCCGCGCACACGCCTGTCCCCTGGGACAAGGAAACCCTGGGGTACGCGCTGGGCCGCGGCAGCTGCGCCATGGCGGCCCTCACAGACCGGGGCCTGGCCGGGGTCCTGGCGGAAAAGCTGGTCCGGGCGGACGTGGGGCTGCGCCCCAGCCTCGAACCCCTGCTGCATGAGAATAAGAATGGGCGGGCTCAAAGGCCCGCTGCGCCTGAAACTTAGGAGGTGGCCTGTTTGAGCCTTGCAAAACTGAATGCCCGGGACGTGGCAAAGGACTTTGGCATGCAAGCCAAAGCCATTACCGCCATCCTCACCGAGCACACCAAAGAGACGGTATCCCCCACCAAAATCCTGACTGACCGGGAATTGTCCATCATCTTCGAGCACCTGACCCAGAAAAACCAGGTGGATTCCATCGAATCCATCTATGCCGATGTGTACCACGAGCCGTCCAAGGCCAAGGAGGCCGCCCCCGCCCCCAAGGGGGAGGCCTCCAGGCAGAAGGACGGCAAGCCCGCCCCCGCCAAGCCCCAGGGCAAGAACGCCCCCGCTCCCGCCGGGCAGAAGGAACCGCCCAAGGCCGCACCCGCCAAGCCCATGAGCCGCACCCCCGAGAAAAAGGTGGTGGACACCCGCAAGGGCGGCGGTCCCAACCTGGAGAAGTACGACCAGCGGCTGGAGGACCTGGCCCCCGACAAGGCCAACCGAATGCAAACCGGCAAGCAGAAGTTCCAGAACCGGGGCGGCAAAAACCGGGGCCAGAACTTCGGCAGCAAACGCAGGCAGGAGGAGCAGGACCGGATGCGGCGCCTCCAGCTGGAGATCGCCAAAAAGACCCCGCTCACCGTCAAGATCCCCGACGAAATCGGCGTGGGCGAGCTGGCCTCCCGGATGAAAAAAACCGGCGCGGAGGTGGTCAAGTGCCTTATCCGCAACGGTGTGATGGCCGCCCTGTCCGACATTATCGACTACGACACCGCCGCCCTTGTCGCCATGGAGCTGGGCTGCAAGGTGGAAAAGGAGGTCATCGTCACCATTGAGGAGCGGCTCATCGACACCGCCGAGGACAAGGAGGAGGATCTGGTCTCCCGTGCCCCAGTGGTGGTGGTCATGGGCCACGTGGATCACGGCAAGACCTCCCTGCTGGACCATATCCGCAACGCCAACGTGGTGTCCGGCGAGGCGGGGGGCATCACCCAGCACATCGGCGCCTATCAGGTGGAGGTGAACGGCAAGCTCATCACCTTCCTGGACACGCCGGGCCACGAAGCGTTCACCGCCATGCGGGCCCGGGGCGCCATGATTACCGATGTGGCCATCCTGGTGGTGGCCGCCGACGACGGCATCATGCCCCAGACCATCGAGTCCATCAACCACGCCAAGGCCGCAGACATCCCCATCATCGTGGCCATCAACAAGATGGATAAGCCGGAGGCCAACCCTGAGCGCATCAAGCAGCAGCTCACCGAACATGGACTGGTGCCCGATGAGTGGGGCGGTGAAACCGTGGTCTGCCCCATCTCCGCCAAGACGGGCATGGGTATCGACAACCTGCTGGAAATGGTCACCCTCACTGCCGAAATGCGGGAGCTGAAGGCCAACCCCAACCGCACCGCCCACGGCGCGGTGATCGAGGCCCGGCTGGACAAGGGCCGGGGCCCGGTGGCCACCCTGCTGGTGCAGAACGGCACGCTGAAGCAGGGCGATGTGATCATCGCCGGCATGGCGGTGGGCCGTGTGCGCGCCATGACCGACTACAAGGGGAACAAGGTCACCGAGGCGGGCCCCTCCGTGCCCGTTGAGATCATCGGCATGGGCGAGGTGCCCGGCGCGGGCGACGACTTCCACGCCGTAGCCGACGAGCGCATGGCCCGGGAGCTGGTGGAGCAGCGCAAGAGCGAGATGAAGAACGCCACCACCGGCGCGGCCAAGCAGAAGGTATCCCTGGAGGAGCTGTTCAGCCAGATCCAGGCGGGCGAGATGAAGGATCTGAACATCATCGTCAAGGCGGACGTGCAGGGCTCCGCCGAGGCCGTCAAGGCCAGCCTGGAGAAGATCTCCAACGAGGAAGTCCGCGTCCGGGTGATCCACTGCGCGGTGGGCGCCATCAACGAGAGCGACGTGATGCTGGCTGCCACCTCCAACGCCATCATCGTGGGCTTCAACGTCCGCCCAGACAAGAACGCCGCCGACTCCGCCGGGCGCAACAAGGTGGATATGCGGATGTACCGGGTGATCTACGACTGCATCAACGAAATTGAGTCCGCCATGAAGGGTATGCTGGCCCCCAAGTTCAAGGAGGTAGCCCTGGGGCAGGCCGAGGTGCGCCAGGTGTACAAGATCACCGGCGTGGGCTTTGTGGCCGGCTGCTACGTCACCGACGGCAAGGTGGCCCGGAACGCCCAAATCCGTCTGGTGCGGGACGGCATCGTCATCCACGAGGGCGTGATGAACTCCCTCCAACGCTTCAAGGACAGCGTGAAGGAGGTCGCCCGGGGCTACGAGTGCGGCATCGGGATCGAGAAGTACAGCGATATCAAGGAGGGCGACGTTATCGAGGCCTTCGTGATGGAACAAATAGAAGTATAATGCCGCACGAGTACCCCGCGCAGCGGGGCGCGCCGAATGGCGCGTAAAATCGGAGCCGCAGGCGGAGATTTGCGCAGGCGGAATTCATTTCCGCCGAGCATTGTAAAATTCGGGGTCCCGCAAAATCGGAGATTTTGTGGGGCGTGCGGCATCGGGATCGAGAAGTACAGCGACATCAAGGAGGGCGACGTCATCGAGGCCTTCGTGATGGAACAAATAGAAGTATAATGCCGCACGAGTACCCCGCGCAGCGGGGCGCGCCGAATGGCGCGTAAAATCGGAGCCGCAGGCGGAGATTTGCGCAGGCGGAATTCATTTCCGCCGAGCATTGTAAAATTCGGGGTCCCCGCAAAATCGGAGATTTTGTGGGGCGTGCGGCATCGGCATCGAGAAGTACAGCGACATCAAGGAGGGCGACGTTATCGAGGCTTTCGTGATGGAGCAGATTGAGGTGTGACAACGAAAGGAGGGCGGGCAAAGCCCGCCCTCCTTTTTCTTTGCATGAAATCACACATCACTGTTTTGGCCGGAAGGATTTGTTTTCATATATACTGCCTGATCGTTTTCCGTTTTTCCAAAAACGCACACATTGGAATGCTTCTTCATTTCCTTGGAAAAAGCCTTTCCTAAGTTGAGGCGGGTTGGATCTAGAGGAAGCGTCCTCCATATGGCGGGCGGCAAAAGGTCCTGAACAATAAACTGTGTTCCCGCATCCAGCCTTTCAAAGGTGCGGATAGCCATCGTCAACAATTCGTCGCAGGTAAAGGAGCAATCGCAATTCATAACCTATCGTCCTCTCTATTGTGAATGGAAAAACGCCGCTCTATATAATACGGTTCAAGCCCTGATTTGCTTAGCAGTTAAGACTCATTTTAATAAAAATCTACTTTTTGTATAAAATAGAGACAGAATTTTTGTCTCTTTTCACAGTTTGTTCCGCTGTGCCGCAGCGTTTTATAAAGGAGGCTGTTTATGTCAAGCAATCGCATCGGACGCATCAATGAGGAAATCCAGCGGGAGCTGGCCGCCCTCATCCCCACGGTGAAGGACCCCCGGGTGGCGGACGCGGGGCTGATCTCCGTCACCGCCGTGGAGACCACCCCCGACCTGAAATACGCCAAAATCTACGTCAGCGTGCTGGACAAGTCCGCCTCCGCCCAGGCGCTGAAGGGGCTGAAGTCCGCCTCCGGCTGGCTGCGCCGGGAACTGGGGCAGGCGCTCAACCTGCGCTCCACCCCGGAGCTGTCCTTTGTGCGGGACGACTCCATCGACAAGGGCGCCCACATCCTGGACATGCTCCGCAACCCCCAGGTGGTCAAGCCCCCCAACCCCGCCAACGAGCACATTGTGCTGGACGAGGAGGATTGACGGCCATGGACTTCCGGGAAGCGGCGGCGTTTCTGGCCGCCCATGACAACTACCTGATCCTCACCCACAAGCGCCCCGACGGGGACACCATCGGCTGCGCCGCCGGGCTGTGCCGCGCCCTGCGCGCTCTGGGCAAGACCGCCTATGCCCTGCCCAGCCTGGACGCCACCACCCTGCTGGCGGGCTACTTGGACGGCCTCACCGCCCCGGAGGGCTTTACTCCGAATACGGTGGTGAGCACCGACGTGGCCACGGTGAACCTGCTGCCGGACAACGCCCTGCCCTACAAGGACCGGATCGACCTTGCCATCGACCACCACCCCTCCCAGGAGTTTTTCGCCAAAGAGACCTGCCTGGAGGCGGACAAGGCCGCCTGCGGCGAGATCATCTGGAAAATCTGCGTGGAACTGGGAACCATGGACAGGGACATCGCGACACCGCTGTACGTGGCGGTGGCCACCGACTGCGGCTGCTTTGTCTACGCCAACACCACCCCCCACACCCACAAGGTAGCGGCGGCGCTGATGGAGCAGGGCATCCCCGTCCAGGCGCTGAACAAGCGGCACTTCCGCACCAAATCCATGGCGCGGATGAAGCTGGAAAGCCTGATTTTGCAAAATATGCGCCTCTATCACGGCGGCACGGTGGCCGTGGCCCCCGTCTCGCTGGCCATGATGGCGGAGGTGGGGGCCACCATGGAGGACACCGACGATATCGCCGCCTTCCTGGGGCAGATCGACGGGGTGCTCCACACCGCCACCATCCGGGAGCACGAGGGCGGCGAGTGCCGCATCTCCGTGCGTACCGACGCATCTAAGCTGAACGCCACCCGCGTGTGCGCCCGGCTGGGGGGCGGCGGGCACAAAGCCGCCTCCGGGTGCACCGTAAAGGGGACGGTAGAGGACGCGGAGCGGGCCATCCTGGCCGCCATCGACGCGCAATTGGCCCAGCCCTCCCAGGACTGAAGGGCCCTTAAAAAAGGAGCTTCCTCTATGCCAAACGGAATTATTATCATGGATAAGCCCCAAGGCTGGACCTCCATGGACGTGTGCGCCAAGCTCCGGGGGATATTCCACGAAAAGCGGGTGGGCCACGCGGGCACCCTGGACCCCATGGCCACCGGGGTGCTGCCCGTGTTCATCGGAAGGGCCACCCGGGCGGTGGAGTTCGCCGCCGGTTCCGATAAGGAATATATCGCCGGGTTAAAACTGGGCGTTGTCACCAACACCCAGGACATTACCGGGGAAATCCTGGAGCGGCGGCCCGCGGAGGTGACCCGGGAACAGCTTCTGGCCGTCCTGCCCCGGTTCACCGGGGCCATCCAACAGGTGCCCCCCATGTACTCCGCCGTCAAAATAAACGGCAAAAAACTGTACGAGCTGGCCCGGAAGGGCAAGGAGGTGGAGCGCAGGCCCCGCCCCGTTACCATCCACGCCCTGGAGGCGCTGGACGGACCGCCGCCCCAGGGGGCGGACTTCCTTCTGCGGATACACTGCTCCAAGGGCACCTACGTGCGCACCCTGTGCCACGATATCGGGCAGGCCCTGGGGTGCGGCGGGTGCATGAGCTCCCTCCGGCGGATAAAGGCAGCCGGCTTTACCCTGGCCGACAGCGTTACATTGCAGGCCGTCCAGGAGGCCGCGGGCCGGGGGGAGGGGGAGTCCCTGCTGCTGCCGGTGGATTCCTGCTTCCTCCAGTTTCCGGTGCTGCTTCTAAAGACCGCCGGCGCGGAGAAAAAGATCCGCAACGGCGCGGCGCTGGCCGCCCGGGATATCCCTGACGGGGAATACCGGGTGTACGGCGCGGACAAGACATTTTTGGCCCTGGGCCGGGCGGCAGGCGGGAAGCTGTCCACGGTCAAGAGCTTTTTCGAGGTGTAATCGCTGATGAATAAACAACGGCGGGTGATCGCCCTGGGCTTCTTTGACGGGGTGCACCTGGGCCACGGGGCGCTATTGCGCACGGTGGCCCGGCGGGCGGCGGAGCTGGATGCCCTGCCCTGCGCTTTTACCTTTGACCAAAGCCCTGCCGCGGCCCTCACCGGGCGGGCGGTGCCCCTGCTCACCGGGGTGGATGACCGGACGCGGCTGATGCAGGAGCTGTACGGCATCCGGGAGGTGGTTGTGGCCCCCTTTGAGGTGATGCGCCAGATGGACTGGCAGGACTTTGTGGGGCAGTACCTCCAGAAGGAGCTGGGCGCGGTCCATGTGGTGGCGGGGCACGACTTCCACTTCGGCTACCGGGGGGAGGGCGACCCCCAGCGGCTGGCGGACAAATGCGCCCGGCTGGGCATGGGCTGCGACGTGATCCCCAAGGTGGAGCTGGACGGGGTGACCATCTCCTCCACCCACATCCGCACCCTGGTGGAGGCGGGGGAGCTGGAGCAGGCCGCCCGGTTCCTGGGCCATCCCCACATGCTGTCCGGAACGGTGGTGCACGGCAATGAAATCGGCCGCACCCTGGGCTCCCCCACCGCCAATCTGCCGGTGCCCCAGGGGGTCATCGCCCCCGGCTTCGGCGTGTACGCCACCCGGGTTGTCCTGCCGGACGGGGCACGGCCCGCCGTGACCAACGTCGGGGTGCGCCCCACGGTGAGCAGCGCCGGCCGGGCCGTCATCGTGGAGCCGTGGATTCTGGACTACCGCGGCGACCTGTACGGGCGGGATATCCGGGTGGAATTCCATGCCCGCCTGCGGCCGGAGCGGAAATTCCCCAGCCTCCAGGCCCTGCGGGACGCAATTGGGGAAAACGCGGCCCAGACCAGGGCCTACTTTGCCGCGAAGGAGGGGCTGTAATGCCGGCCACCGTCATCAACGTCATTTTGGTGCTCGCCGGGAGCGCCGCGGGCCTGCTGTTCAAAAACCTCATCAGCGGACGCCTCACCTGCGTCCTCACCCATGCCCTGGGCCTGTGCGTGCTGGGGGTTGGCATCGGCTACCTCACCGGCACGGCGGACATGCTGTGCGTCATCGTGTGCATGGTCATCGGGAGCATCCTCGGCAGCGCCATCGACATTGAGCGCCGCTTGGAGGGCGCCGGGGAGCTGCTCCGCTCCAAGCTGGTCAAGGGGGAGGGCGGCAGCCGCTTCACCGAGGGCTTTGTCACCGCCTCCCTGCTATTCTGCGTGGGAGCCATGGCCATCACCGGCTCCATCGAGGCGGGGCTGAACCACAACTATGAGATCATCATCTCCAAGGGCGTCATCGACGGGGTGACCGCCGTGTCCTTTGCCGCCGCCATGGGCGCCGGCGTGGCCTTTTCCGCCCTCCCGCTGCTGCTCTACCAGGGCGGGATCACCCTGCTGGCCGGGTGGGTGGGGCCCTATCTGCCCCAGGCGGTGGTCACAGAGATGAGCGCGGTGGGCGGCGCGCTCATCATTGCCATCGCCATCAACATGCTGTCCCTTGGCCGGGAAAAAATCAAAGCGGGCAATATGCTGCCCGCCATCTTTCTCCCCATACTGTACATCCCCGCCGCTGGATACATCGCCGGGGCCTTCCCCTTTTTCTCCTGAATTTCGCGCCGCTCCTGCCCGGGAGCGGCGCTTTTCCACCCCGCGGGGAATTTGGGGAAAGTTTAAAAGAAAATCCTTGCAATGAGCGGGGAAAGGCAGTATACTTATGTGAGAATATAGGGAACGATCCTCTCCCTCCCCCACGCGGCATGGCCGGCGGTCTGCGCCCGGTTTCCTGCCGCGCGCCTTTGCCCTTTGTTTGTTAAAAAAATGGCGAATTTTGGAGGCGGCGGGACGATGGTTCACTGTCTTCTTCCAACTTTTCATTACTTAAGGAGGCAAACTGATGTCATTTGTGAATGTTGATCTACAGGGCGCTGTGGCGGTTCTCACCATTGACCGGCCCAAGGCTCTCAACGCGCTGAACCCAGAGGTGCTGGCCGACCTGAAGGCCGCTTTCGAGGGCATCGACCAGAACGCCGTGCGCTGCGTGGTGCTCACCGGCGCGGGGGACAAGAGCTTTGTGGCGGGCGCCGACATCGGCTCCATGTCCACCATGACCAAGGCGGAGGGCGAGGCCTTCGGCAAGCTGGGGAATGACATCTTCCTGATGATTGAGGGCTTCCCCCTGCCTGTCATCGCCGCGGTGAACGGTTTCGCCTTGGGCGGCGGCTGTGAGCTGGCCATGTCCTGCGACATCCGCATCTGCTCCGACAATGCCATGTTCGGCCAGCCCGAGGTGGGCCTTGGCATCACCCCCGGCTTCGGCGGCACCCAGCGCCTGGCCCGTCTGGTGGGCATGGGCATGGCCAAGCAACTGCTGTACACCGCCCGAAACATCGACGCCGCCGAGGCCCTGCGCATCGGCCTGGTCAACGCCGTCATCCCCCAGGCGGAGCTGCTGGACGCCGCGCTGAAGATGGCCGGCCAGATCGCCAAGAACGCCCCCATCGCCGTGCGCGCCTGCAAGAAGGCCGTCAACGAGGGAATGCAGGTGTCCATCGACAAGGCGGTGGAAATTGAGGAGAAGCTCTTCGGAGACTGCTTCGAAACCCACGACCAGGTGGAGGGCATGGCCTGCTTCCTGTCCCGGGAGAAGCCCAAGCCCAAGGCTGTCTTCACCAATAACTGAGCGCGAGGGTAGACGCGCAGCAAGAAACTGCGGTGTACTTATATGCATCATAATTTTTTTGAAAAGGAGTTTTTATCATGAAAAAAGTTGGCGTGATCGGCGCGGGCACCATGGGCCAGGGCATCGCCAAGGCTTTCGCCCAGAGCGGCTGGGCTGTGGCCCTGTGCGACATCAAGCAGGAGTGGGCCGACGGCGGCAAGGCCAAGATCCAGAAGGGCTATGCCAAGCTGGTGGAAAAGGGCAAGATGGACCAGGCCAAGGCCGACGGCATCGTGGCCGCCATCACCCCGGGCCTCAAGGAGGACCTGTGCGCCGACTGCGACCTGATCGTGGAGGCCGCTTTCGAGGACATGGGCGTGAAGCAGACCACCTTCGGCGAGCTGGACAAGATCTGCAAGCCCGAGTGCATCTTCGCCTCCAACACCTCTTCCCTGTCCATCACCGAGATCGGCAAGGGCTTGAGCCGCCCCCTCATCGGCATGCACTTCTTCAACCCCGCCGACCGCATGAAGCTCATTGAGGTCATCGCCGGGGCCAACACCCCCGCCGACACCGTGGCCGCCATCGTGGCCATCTCCCAGGAGCTGGGCAAGACCCCCGTGCAGGTCAACGAGGCCGCCGGGTTCGTGGTCAACCGCATCCTGATCCCCATGATTAACGAGGCCGCCTTCATCAAGATGGAGGGCGTGTCCAACATCGCCGGCATCGACGCCGCCATGAAGCTGGGCGCCAACCACCCCATGGGCCCCCTGGAGCTGGGCGACTTCATCGGCCTGGACATCTGCCTGGCCATCATGGACGTGCTGTACAACGAGACCGGCGACGGCAAGTACCGCGCCTGCCCGCTGATCCGCAAGATGGTCCGGGGCGGCAACCTGGGCGTCAAGTCCGGCAAGGGCTTCTATGTCTACAACGCCGACCGCACCAAGACCGCCGTTGACGAACTGTAAGCGCCGTCCGGCAAAGCTATAAGGAGGGAAAATCTCATGGATTTTAAACTGTCCAAAGAACAGCTGATGCTCCAGAAGATGTACCGTGAATTCGCGGAAAACGAGGTCAAGCCCATCGCCGCCGACGTGGACGAGGAGGAGCGCTTCCCCGAGGAGACCGTGAAGAAAATGGCCAAGCTGGGTATGATGGGCATCTATCTCCCCAAGGAGTACGGCGGGGCTGGGGCCGATTACCTCAGCTACGTCATGGCGGTGGAGGAGATGGCCAAGGTGTGCGGCACCACCAGCGTGGTGCTGTCCGCCCATACCAGCCTGTGCTGCAACCCCATCTTTGAGTACGGCACCGAGGAGCAGAAAAAGTACTACCTGCCCAAGCTGTGCTCCGGCGAGTGGATCGGGGCCTTCGGCCTCACCGAGCCGGGCGCCGGCACCGACGCCCAGGGCCAGCAGACCACCGCCGTGAAGGATGAGAACGGCAACTGGGTGCTCAACGGCTCCAAGATCTTCATCACCAACGCGGGCTACGCCAACGTGTTCATCGTCATCGCCATCACCGGCATCATTGAGAAGCGGGGCCGCAAGACCAAGGAGCTGTCCGCCTTCATCGTGGAGCGCACCGACCCCGGCTTCTCCGTGGGCAAGCACGAGAAGAAGATGGGCATCCGCGGCTCCTCCACCTGCGAGCTGGTCTTTGAGGACTGCGTGATCCCCGGCGACCGGATGCTGGGCAAGCAGGGCAAGGGCTTCAACGAGGCCATGGCCACCCTGGACGGCGGCCGTATCGGCATCGCGGCCCAGGCCCTGGGCCTGGCCGAGGGCGCCATCGCCGAGACCATCGCCTATACCAAAGAGCGCGTGCAGTTCGGCAGGCCCATCGCCAAGCAGCAGAACACCCAGTTCCAGCTGGCCGACATGTACGCCCGCACCCAGGCCGCCCAGTACCTGGTGTACGCCGCCGCCATGAAGAAGCAGAACCACGAACCCTTCAGCGTGGACGCCGCCATGGCCAAGCTGGTGGCCGCGGAGACCGCTTCCGACGTCACGAGGCGCTGTGTGCAGCTCTTCGGCGGCTACGGCTACACCCGGGACTATCCCGTGGAGCGCATGATGCGCGACGCCAAGATCACCGAGATCTACGAGGGCACGTCTGAGGTTCAGCGCATGGTCATTTCCGGCGCGATCTTGAAATAAGTAAGGAGGTAGAACACCATGAAAATCATTGTCTGTGTCAAGCAGGTGCCCGACACCTCCGGCGTGGTGGCCGTTAAGGCGGACGGCACCATGGACCGCGCGGCCATGGCCACCATTTCCAACCCCGATGATATGAACGCCCTGGAGGCCGCCCTCCAGATCAAGGAGACCAACCCCGACGTGAAGGTGTGCGTCGTCTCCATGGGCCCCCCGCCCACGGAGTCCATGCTCCGGGAGTGCCTGGCCATGGGCGCGGACGAGGCTTATCTCGTGTCCGCCCGCGAGTTCGGCGGCGCCGACACCTGGGCCACCTCCAACACCCTCACCGCCGCCATCGAGAAGATCGGCGTGGACAAGGGCGACATCGTGATGTGCGGCCGCCAGGCCATCGACGGCGACACCGCCCAGGTGGGCCCCCAGATCGCCGAGAAGCTGGGCCTGCCCCAGGTCACCTATGTCACCGCCATCGACTACAAGGACGGCGAGCTCACCGTTCGGCGCGAGCTGGAGGACGGGTACATGACCATCAAGGTCCAGACCCCCTGCGTGCTCACCTGCATCAAGGAGTTGAACACCCCCCGCTATATGAGCGTGTCCGGCATCATGGAGTGCTACGCCAAGCCCTACACCATGTGGGACTTCAACGCCCTGATCGACAGCAAGTGGATCGGCGCCGTGGAGAACGTGGGCCTGAAGGGCTCCCCCACCCAGGTGTACAAGTCCTTCTCCCCGCCGGTGAAGGGCGCGGGCACCATGCTGGAGGGGGCCGACAAGGCCACCTGCGAGCAGCTGGTATCCATTCTGGGCGAGAAGCATATCATTTAAGGAAGGGAGCGCTTGAATATGGCTTATAATAGTAAAGACACCGCCGCCTTCAAGGGCGTGTGGGTATTTTGCGAGCAGCGTGACGGCGTGATCCTGGGCACCGGCTACCAGCTGCTCAGCGAGGGCCGCAAGCTGGCCGACGACCTGGGCGTGGAGCTGTGCGGGGTGCTGCTGGGCAGCGGCGTGAACGAGCAGTACGCCAAGGCCCTGGGCGGCTATGGCGCGGACCGCGTGTACATCTGCGACCATCCCCTGCTGAAGGACTACACCACCGACGCATACACCAAGGTGCTGTGCGATTTGGTGGAGGACAAGAAGCCCGAGGTGTTCCTCATCGGCGCCACCAACATCGGCCGCGACCTGGGCCCCCGGGTGGCCGCCCGGCTGCACACCGGCCTGACCGCCGACTGCACCCACCTGGACGTGGACGTGGAGAAGTATAAGGCCTTCCTCAAGACCACCTCCACCATCGACGTGGACAACACCCCCTTTGAGGACAACAAGAACCTGAAGATGACCCGTCCGGCCTTCGGCGGCCACCTGATGGCCACCATCGTGTGCCCGGACTACCGGCCTCAGATGTCCACCGTCCGTCCCGGCGTGATGCAGACCCAGGCCTTTGACGAGGCCAAGAGTCAGCAGACCGTCCTGGAGCATGTGGACGTGAAGCTGGACGCCTCCGACATCCATGTGGATCTCGTGGAGATCAAGAAGTCCGCCAAAAAGCTGGTGGACCTGATCGGCGCGGATGTTGTTGTGGCCGTGGGCCGCGGCATCAGCTCCAACCCCACCCGGGGCATTGAGATCGCCGAGGAGCTGGCTAATGTACTGGGCGGCGTTGTGGGCGCCTCCCGCGCCGTGGTGGACGCCGGTCTCATCAGCGCGGACCACCAGGTGGGCCAGACCGGCAAGACCGTCCACCCCAAGATCTATGTGGCCCTGGGCATCTCCGGCGCCATCCAGCACCTGGCCGGTATGCAGGACTCCGAGTGCATCATCGCCGTGAACAAGAACGGCAGCGCCCCCATCTTTGACGCGGCGACCTACGGCATTACCGGCGACCTGTTCAAGGTCGGCCCCATGCTCACCGAAGCAATCAAGGCGTTCAAGGCCAGCAAGGCCTGAGCGCGCCGTCCTTTACCTTTCTAAAGCCAAAAGCGGCCTCCCTGGGGCCGCTTTTGGCTTTTGTGCATTTTAACCGAAGTTTTGCTCCAAAATATGTACGCTGACCAGTGCTGGTATTCCAATATGGACCAATTTTTCCACATCTTGTATCTGTGTCGCTTTTTGTCGGATTTTGCGATTTCTTTCCCTTGCAATTGGGCAGGAAGTACGGATAATAGAAGTTGAGAAAGAGAGGTGAACCGAATACGTGCGCGAATTATTCCTGCAAACCGTGGAACTGGCCGACCAGGCCGGCGCGGTCCGGCGCTTTGATTATTCCATCCTCATTGGCGAGATGGACGTGGGTCCCTTCGCCTGTGAGAGCTATGGCGTCAAGATCGCGGAACAGGGCGGCGAGCAGGCCAGCGTACCAAATGTGACATGCAGCGCCGCCCGTATTGATGAACTCAGCGGCCTGCTGGTACGTAACGGCGTTACGCCCGCCGCCCTGAATGATGTTTTGTCCGACTGGCTGTAAACTGTCCCTGGCTGTACTGTCCTACCGGCTTCAAATGTCCTACGGCTGTACTGTCCTACCGGCTGTAAACTGTCCGACGGCTCTAAATATAATACCCAGCGCGGGGCGGGGAGAATTTTGGTTCTCCCCGCCCTTTTACTCGTCCCTCAGCGCCAGTATCTGGTCTGCCACCTGGTCTGCCATCCGGGCTACGCCGCCGAAATCCACATAGGGGTTGTAGAGCTTTTCCAGCCGGTCATGGGCCTCCTTAGCCTGGACAAGCCCTGCCACCCCTTCGTCCAGCAGCGCCGATGCCACCCGCTTCGCAAAGCGCAGCCGGGGCCGGTTGGCGCGGTACGCCTCCGCGTCTGCCATGGCATCCAGGCGCAGCCGCCGGTATGCCCGGTGGGGCCATGGATCCTCCTGGGTGGAGGTGACAAAAGCCAGCGACAGCCCCGGGAAGATCAGATGCGCCAGCCGGTCAGGGGCCATGGGATCAGGACAGGCCACCGCGTTGTGCCCTGCGGCCAATGCGGCAGTGAGGATGGGGGTGAGCATGTGGTGGGCCAGTCCATAGTCCCCTGCCAGTTCATACACCCGATCTGCCTGGGCGGACACCGTGTCCCATAGGGTGAAAACCCCTTTATGGGTGACTGCGGATAAAAAACGCTGCTCCGTCCGGCCTTCTCCCTGTGCCGGCCCCTTCAGCTCCCGGCTGATAATGCCTGCCGCCCGCTTGCCCAGCCGCTTCTGGACCGGCCGGGTGTCTATCAATTCGTTCATATCCCGGCGCAGCTCCCCTGCCGCCCCCAGACAGCGATACACCCGCTTGTAGTGCCCCTGGTATTCTGCCGTTGCCGCCAGTATATCCCGCTTCAACGGCTGGAGGCCAGCGCAGTCATAGTACTGGCTCAGGTCTATGTAGCGCTCCACCACGCCGGGACATTGGGGCTCTACTATGTGGGGGGTGGTTACGGGAGGACATTACGGGGGCTTTGTTCCTTTTTCTTGAAAGAAAAAGGAACCGAAAAAGAACTTTAATTGCGAAACTGTGTTTCGCTTGGGGTTTTTCTTAGAACTTCCAGGCGATAGACACGTTTTGTTGGCCAGTGTCCGGGTGCTTCTCTCCGATCTCGATTTTTTCGATCAAACCCACCACCAGCTCCCGGGGGACAGTTTCCAGCTTGAGCAGCTCTCGGGCGCGCTCCAGCAGGTCGGTTTGTTGTTGAGCATCCTCCTTTTGGGCCAATTCCTCGCCAATATACGCCAGCCGCCGCTCCAGGCGGCTTTTTTCGTCCAGGAAGGATTGGTTCAGCTCCACGAATTGGCTCTCACTGAGAATGCCCGATACCTTGTCTAAGTACAGCGCTTTGAGAGCTTGGCTGCGCTTATCCAGTTGGGCGGTTAGGGCTCTTTGCTCCTGCTCCAAAGCGTCCCGGCGGGTGTCCTTCTGGGGCTGTAGGTCGTTGGGGTCCAGTTCATAATAGGTTTGGACGTAGTAGCGGATGCGCTCGGACACCAGGTCGATGAGCTGGTCCAGCCGGACGGAGTGGCGGGTACACAGGCGCGGCTTCCCGCTGTCGGCATACAGTTTGCAGCGGAGGTAGCTTTGCTTGCCGTTGGAGCACTTGCTCATGGTGGAGCCGCAGTCGGCGCACTTCACCAGTCCGGACAGCAGGTGGGCCTCGCCGGAGCCGTCGGTCTTGGTGCGCAGCTTGAGGGAACGCTGGACGGCGTCGAAGGTGGCCCGGTCGATGATGGGCTCGTGGGTGCCCTCCACCCGGTACCACTGATCCTCCGGGGTGTCGATGATGACCTTGGATTTGTAGCTCACCTTTTTCCGGCGGCCCTGGATCATCACCCCAGTGTACATCTCGTTGGTGAGGATGCGGCCCACCGTCACCTTGTTCCACAGGCCGAAGTCGTTTTTCATGGGGTGATTGCAGGTCCAGCCCCGCTCGGCCTTATACCGGGTGGGGTTGGGGATGCCCTGCTGGTTCAGCAGATAGGCGATGTTCTGGCGGCCATGGCCTTCTAACGACAGCTGGAAAATTTGGCGAACAACCTCCGCCGCCTCTGGGTCGGGGACGATGTGGTTTTTGTCCGTCGGATCCTTCTGGTAGCCGTAGATGGGGAAACCGCCGATGTACTTGCCCTCCCTCCGCTTCAGGTCGAATACCATGCGGACGTTTTCGGACAGGTCCTCCAAATACCACTCGTTCACCAGGCCGTTGATCTGCCGGGCTTTTTTGTTCCCCTTGACTTCGGTGTCGGCATTGTCCGCCACGGCGATGAACCGGATACCCCAGATAGGAAACAGTCCGTGGATGTATTTCTCCACCAGCTCCATGTCCCGGGTGAACCGGGACTGGGACTTGCACAGGACGATTTGGAACTTTTTCTGTTTGGCGGCCTCAATCATGCGGTTGAAATCCGGGCGGTCGCTGTCAATGCCGGAGAAGTCCTCATCGCAGTAAATGGTGTAGATGTCCCAGCCGTGGTCGATGGCGTAGTGGGTCAGCAGGGATTTTTGGTTCTGGATGCTCTCGGACTCGGGCTGGTGTTTGTCCTCATCCTCCTTACTCAGCCGTGTATAAATCGCGCAAAGGATTTGTTACACCTCCTCAAAGGCGTAACTGCTCGGTACTATGATACCGCAGGAGCAGTCGGGCCGCAAGGATTTATTTGAAATGCCTGCGCCGATAAAACGACGCAGGCATCATTGGTGGAGGGTTTTGGTGAGCCAGGTGGTGATGGTTTGGCAGATACATTGTCCGGCGGAATCTCCGTAATCCGGGTGGTATTCAATAATAATGAAAGACTGATTTTTCATGAAAATTCCCCCCGATGAAATTTTATGGGCGTGCCGTACCGAATATGAGCATGGACTTGTTTCCACCTTTTTGATATGGTAAAATAGTAAAAAATTGGCCCCATTCGGATTACAGATGAGGTGGTTCTGTGCATGGACAAGTATGCGGCACTGAAGCAGTATTTCGGCCACAGTGAATTTCGCTCAGGGCAGGAGGCGCTGGTGGACGCCCTTCTGACCGGGCGGGATGTGCTGGGCATTATGCCCACCGGGGCGGGCAAGTCCATTTGCTACCAGCTGCCCGCCCTGCTGCTGCCTGGGGTGACACTAGTTATCTCCCCGCTGATTTCCCTGATGAAGGATCAGGTGGCGGCCCTCACCCAGACCGGAATCCCCGCTGCCTTTATCAACTCCTCCCTCTCCTCGGAACAGCAGCGGGATGTGTTCCAGCGGGCTCGGCAGGGAGGATATAAGCTGATCTATGTGACCCCGGAGCGGCTGTCCGCCCCCAATTTCCTGCGCTTTGCACAGGAGGCGGTAATCTCCCTGCTGGCGGTGGATGAGGCCCATTGTGTATCCCAGTGGGGCCAGGATTTTCGTCCCAGCTATCTGAAAATTGTGGAGTTTTTGGAGGGGCTTCCCCGCCGCCCGGCGGTCGGGGCATTCACCGCCACCGCCACCGAGCAGGTAAAGGAGGACATCAAGCGTCTGCTTTTGCTGCAAAAGCCGCTGTGCGTCACCACCGGCTTTGATCGACCCAACCTCTATTTTGAGACGGTTCGTCCCAAGAGTAAGGATGCCTATTTGAAAAAATTTATTAATGATCGTCCGGGGCAGAGCGGTATCGTCTACTGCGCCACCCGCAAAATAGTCGAGTCCGTCTGCGCCGGACTAACAGGGGACGGGATTTCTGCAACCCGATACCATGCGGGCCTATCTGAGGATGAACGCAGACGGAACCAGGAGGATTTCGTGTATGACCGGGCCCGGGTCATGGTGGCCACCAACGCCTTTGGCATGGGTATCGACAAATCCAACGTAGGGTTTGTGTTGCATTACAATATGCCTAAGGATATGGAAAGCTACTACCAGGAGGCGGGCCGGGCCGGGCGGGACGGCGCCCACGCCCACTGCGTACTGTTTTTTTCAGAAAACGATGTGCGGACGATGAAATTTTTGATCGACACAGTCTCTGATAACGAGGAGCTCTCGGAGCAGGAGCGAGAGTTCTTCCGGCAGCGGGATCTGGAGCGGCTAAAACGGATGACCGCCTACTGCAAAACCACCGGCTGCCTCCGGGCCTATCTGCTGCGATATTTTGGTGAGACGGCGCCGGATTATTGCGGCAGATGCAGTAACTGCACCGGGGAGCTGGAGCAGAGGGATATCACATTGGAAGCACAGAAAATTCTTTCTGCGGTCGCGCGCGTGGAGCGTCAATATCGCTCCGGGCTAGGCACGGCCCTGGTCGTCCGAATGCTCAGGGGCAGTAAGGATCAGCGTGTGCTCCAGCTGGAGCTGGACAAGCTGCCGACCTATGGCATCATGGCCGGTGTGGACAGGATGCAAATTCGCGCGTATATCGATTATCTGGTGGATCAGGGCTACCTGTGTGTGGAGGGGACGAACTATCCTGTTCTGCACACCACACAGCGGGCGAGGCAGGTGCTGTTTCAAGGGGAGCGTGTGAACTATATCGCAAAGAAGCAAGATACGGCGGGCAGAATTCTCAAGAGAAGGTCTGTCGCACCAGCGGACACAAGTCTGCTGGCGCTTCTTCGGACTGTTCGCACCAGATTGGCCTCGGCGGGAGATATCCCCGCCTACGTGGTTTTTTCTAACGCGTCGCTGGAGGATATGGCGGCTCGGCAGCCCACCACGATGAAAGAATTTCTGGAGGTATCTGGCGTCGGAGCCGTCAAAGCAGAACGTTATGGGGACGAGTTTTTAAAGGCGATCCGGGATTGGAGGAAGGAAAATCATGGAAAAGAATCTAAATATTCTCACCAGGGAATGGGTATATAAAGCATACAAAAAGTTAAAAAGCTACTTGTACTTTGACAAAACGCAGCTGCCGTTGGTAGATGACCTGGTCGCCTTTGAGAGCGAGGGGATAGAAGAAAATATCTCCACTATTGTTCAGGCCCTAAAAGGGCGTTCCGATGGCTGGGAGGATTTTACCGCGGATATCCTGGAAAAAATTGATGTGTTTGTCTTTCCCAAGAGGCTGTGCAGCTGTGCGGAGGGACAGATTATCTTTAACGCCGACAGTGAACCAACGAGGCTGGAATCGGCAAAATATTTTATTGACCTTCCCGTTGCGGGGCATATTCTCGGTACGCTCTGGGTGTTGATGATCGGCGCCTACCTGGACGGCCGAGACGACCCGGAACACTGCTTGATGTATGAGCATTCCTATGGGAACCGACTGCGTAAAAACCTATACCATCCCGACAGCGGTACAGTCACCTATTCCCCCTACCTGTTTGAGCCCTATTTTTCCCAATACGAGAGCTGGCGGGATACCGCTCTTGCCCACGCAAAAGAGCGTCTGGATAACAATCAGGACGCACTGATCCTCACCCTTGATTTTCGCAATTTCTTCTACAGTGTGCACATCTCAGAGAAGGGTTTCGCTGAAATCTATCGAGGATTCCGCGAATCAGTGGGCACATGTCCGGCCTGGACAGAACGAGTCCATACCTTTGTCTATCAGGTTCTCCAGGTATATTCCAATAAAGTACGTCAGATCAATGCAGATGACGAGCTTCCCCTGGGTCAAAGGACATTTTTGCCTATCGGATTCTTCCCCTCGTACATACTGTCCAATTGGGCCCTGACTTTCTTTGATAAGGCAATCAGCGAGCGCATCAATCCCGTTTACTATGGCAGATACGTGGATGATATTATTATCGTCGACAAGGTGGAAAAAAACAGCCCCTTGCACAAGCGGGCCCGGGGAACCGCGGAGAACCGGACGAAGCTGACGGCCGGTGATATTATCGAGTACTATTTTGGCCCCTGCTCCGAGCGGGGTGGGGGGTGTGCAAGTTTTAAAACCCGCATCTTTTGCCGGGTACCGGAGGAGGAGATGACCCCCGAACAGCGGAAGTCCTCCCGGCAACAGGAGGATGACCCGCAGGCACCCCCCTTCTGTGTCTATCGGGTCGATCAATCTATTTTTCAGCCAGACGCGGAGGGGCCGGGCAGATCGGATATTCAGATACAAAATGACAAGGTCAAGATCTTTTATTTCAGAGAGGGATCCACGCGGGCGCTGCTGGACTGCTTCAGGGTGGAAATCGGGCGCAATGCCAGCGAGTTCCGCTATCTCCCGGACGTGGATCGCGCCTTGGGTGACAATGATTACAGCGAAATTTTTAAGCTAACTAACAGCGACACACCCCACAAGCTGCGGGGCGTGTCCAGCGTTGCGCTGGATAAGTTCTCTCTTTCTAAATTTCTGGGCAAATACCGCAAGGTGGGGAACCTGATCCGAGATAAGCAGGAGAGCGCCTTTGACCGGGATTTGTTGACAATCTTGAATCAGCGCGCATTGATTGAAAACTACGCGCTGTGGGAGCGGCTTTTGGAAATCTTGGTCATAAATGACCGCCTGGATTATTATGAAAAGCTGGTCAAAAGTATTCTGGCCGCTATCGCCGCATACGATGCGCCAGACTGGCTGGCTCAAAGTCAGGCACACCGCCGAGGGTTGTACCTGACCCTTCGCGCGGCTGTTTGCCGCACCTCTGCACTGTGCTGGGGAAGGGGCATGAACAAAGCTCTTGCGGCGATCCAGGCAGCGGAAAAGCGGGATAAGGTTATGGACTTCTCCCTGTTTTACGAATACGATCTGAAGGAACGCCGCGTGTCTTACTGCCAGTGCCGCATGGTGAATAAATATGTGCTTCCGCTGCCGATGGGATGGTTGAGGCAGGATGTATTCGAAGAGGAAAGCAAGACCGTTAACCTATGCCATATGGAAGCCTTTTGCTCCTATGCGGACTGGGATCTGGTGGAAGAGCCCTACTCATATTTCCCCTATATGGTTACACCCCATGAGATCGCGTATGCCCTCACTTGTAAAAACATTGCGTTGGGAGAGCCGCTGGATAATTCCTCGGAGCAACTTACAAAAATCCACACACTTTATAACCTTTGGAATTACGAGTTGATGGAGCATGACGGTGGTGATTTTCCGCCCTCTCCCGCACAGGCAAAGCTTATCAAGTGGGGAAGCGCACAGGGCTGCTGCGCAATTCGCGTGGACAGTGCTGCGGCCGGCGAAATCAAGGTGGCCATAGGCAATGCCCGGCTATATGAGAGCGATTTCAAAAAGGCCCTGACCGGGAAACCCAACCGTTCCTTTGCGCGGTATCAGCAAGTTCGCAAATTGTTGAAGGAGGCCCTCTCGGCAAAGGCCGATCTGCTGGTACTGCCGGAAAACTTTTTGCCCTGGGAATGGCTGCCCGACATCTCACGGCTGTGCGCCAACAATCAGATGGCGTTGATTACGGGCATTGAGCACATTGTGTCGGGATCACGAAAAGTCTACAACCTGACGGCGGTCATTCTACCATATCGGGAAAATGATTATAAGTTTGCTCAAATCATATGCCACCAAAAGGTACATTACTCCCCAAATGAAGCCAGAATGATTCTGGGCTATCGGATGGAGCCGTTTCATGGGACTCAGTACCAGTTGTTCTGCTGGCGGGATCTGTGGTTCTCCGTGTACTGCTGCTATGAGCTTGCCTCCATTGCGGATCGTTCCCTGTTCCAGGCGCTTGCGGATTTGACCATAGCTGTGGAGTGGAACAAAGATGTTCCATATTTTAGCAGCATCGTGGAATCCCTATGCCGGGATTTGCACTGTTACTGCATCCAGGTCAATTCCTCCGATTATGGAGACAGCCGGGTCATGGTTCCTGCGAAATCTGAGAAGCGCGACCTGATCAAAACAAAGGGCGGGCGCAATCATACCATTTTGATGGATCATATCGAATTGGCATCCCTTCGCGACTATCAGCGGAAGGAATACGAGCTACAGAGGGATGACCCCCGATTTAAACCGACACCACCGTGCTTTGATCCGTGCATTCCGGAACACAAGCAAAACGGCACTTTATGGGAATATTTGACTGGCGCTTAACCATAGATACCGATGCTGTGAGAACCGCAGATGCACAGGCATCTGCGGTTCTTTAAATAGTGCGTTACTTGGGGCTATTCATTGACTTGCAATTCAACAGCTTTAATAATGCGCTTCGTTCGTTTGGCACATTCCCACTGAGCACCTGTTCCAATAATCCATTGAGTACTTGCCCCACTTCTGGTCCGGGTTCGATACCTGCCGAAACTACATCCCAGCCGTTCACGGTTAAATCTTTCAACGTGAAGCACTGCCCTTCCGCCAGAATCTGTTCCGCTTTACTGTTAATTACGTCCAGCTCAGCTAAACAGTTTTTCACCTTTTCCAGGGCTTGCCCCATATTATCCGCCCGCTTGACCTCCAGAAGCTGAAAGAACGCCCCCGGCCCCAGACGGTTGAGCCAGCGCCGGATGACCTGGCTCCTGGGCGGCAGCTGCGCGTCGTGGCGCTCCACCAGCAAGACCACCCGCCCCCGGGTCTTGTTGTCAAATTTCAGCGCCCGGAGCATCTCGTCCGCCAGTTTGGCGCTGACGGCCGGGTGGCCGTAGAAGTGGTCGATACCCTGTTCGTCGGTGGACTTGCAGGCGGGCTTGCCGATGTCGTGGAGCAGCATGGCCAGCCGCAGGGTCACATCGGCGGGGGCCGCCTCCAGAGCGCGGATGGTATGCTCCCAGCCGCCCCAGCAGTGCCAGGGGTTGTGCTGCTCCAGCGCCGCCAACGGTTCCAATTCCGGCCAGAACCGGCAGAACACGTCCGGGTACTGCCGCAGAACGTCCCCGGCGTTCGGCCCCACCAGCAGCTTGCGCAGCTCCACATTGATCCGCTCCGCCGCCACCCGATCCAGCATGGCCCGGTTCTCGTGGACGGCCCGGGCGGTGCGCTCCTCAATAGCATAGCCGAATGCGGCCCCGAACCGCAGGGCCCGCATCACCCGCAGGCCGTCCTCCTGGAAGCGCTGATCCGGCTCACCCACACAGCGGATCAGCCCGCATTTGATGTCCTCCGCACCGCCGAAGGGATCGCGCAGGTTCCCGTCCAAGTCCATAGCGATGGCGTTCATGGTGAAGTCCCGGCGGGCTAAGTCCTCCCTCAAATTGGGGACAAAACGCACATAGTCCGGCCGCCGGCGGTCGGAGTAGGGCCCCTCCGTGCGGTAGGTGGTGATCTCGTAGGGCTTACCCTCCATCAGCACGGTGACGGTGCCGTGCTTTAATCCGGTCTCAATGATCCGCTGTCCGGCAAAGCAAGACTCCGTCTCCTCTGGGAGGGCGGAGGTGCAGATATCCCAGTCGTGGGGCTCCACACCCCGCAGGAGATCCCGCACGCAGCCACCCACCAGATAGGCTTCATGGCCCGCCGCAGTCAGCGTTTGGAGAACTTGTCGCGCCCCGGCGGGAATGTCAAATTTCACCCCGCACCACCCTCTCGTTGACCTCCATCTGGAATGCCTCGATGGCGGCCATGTCAGGCGCTTCCGGGAGGGAGGTGTATTTTGCGGCATAGTCCAGCCGCCGCTCCAGCTCGTTGATCAGGTCATAAAAATCATCGTTGAAGGTGTGATCCGCCCGCTGATAGCGCCCGTTTCGGATATCCATCAGCAGGTCGTGGTCCTTCTCCCGGAAGGTGACAATTTCCTCCCGCTCCAAAATGTCCAGACACATGAGGTAGAGCCGGATCAGGTGCATGGCGTGCTTGTTCAGGTGGGCGTCGTCCTTCTTTTTGTTGCGGAAGTGAATTTTGTCGTAATTCCGGGTGATTTCCACCAGTTCGCCCAGCATCCCGGTAAAGGCCCGCAGGGGCACCCGCTCCATGGCAATATCCGCCAGCACCTGGGGCCGTCCGCCCGCCTCACCCACGGACAGTCTGATCTGCTCCGGGGTAAAAGTGCGGTATTGCTCCCGGAAGGAGAGCATGGCGTTCTCGCAGGAGCCTTTGATGTGCCGCTCCTTCACCTCGGCGGGGTAGGCATCGTGGGCCAGGGCGTTTTCCAGCCGCCGAAGCTGCTGGCCCGCATAGCCGCCGAAGGAACTGATGGCCCGCTGGGACAGGAACAGCTTGCGCCGGTCGATAAGCTGCTTCCCGATGGGGCTCAGCATGAAATAATGCTCCGGCTTGCAGCCCAGCAGTTCGATGGTGTTTGGGTTGCAGTTGATGAGCAGGTCCAGGAGCTTGTTGAAGGAGTACACGGTGGTGTCCGTTTCCGTGTCCACCACCTGTTCAAAATCACCCATGCCCAGCAGATCCACCTTACTGTTCAAGGTACAGCCCCGGATATCGATATCGGAGCCCTCCACGTTGGTGCCGTAGGCGTAGCTGCCGCCGTAGGTGAGGAAGATGATGTTCTTCCCCAGATGCGGGCCGGTTTTCAAAAAACCGTATTCCGGCCTATCCAGAATATTCATAGGGTCACCCCCTCAATAGTAGAAGCCCTCCTGCCGGAGCAGCTTCGCGAACTCATACATGGCCTCCCCGTCGATGTCCCAGGGCAAGGAGAAGCAGAAGCCGATTTCCCGCTCCTTGCTGTGAGAAATGTTCTCCTTCATTTCTGCGACGGTCATGCCGTCCCGGTAGAAGGTGTCCAGATAGCCCTCCACGCCAAAAGCCTCATACGAATAGCCCTTCAGTTTCTCAAAGGAGTAGTCCAGCGCATCCTTTCGCTTTTTCTTCGTAGTGACGGAGATGCCGTCTGGGCTGATTTCCACATCGCAGAAGCCCTTTACCGAAATCACCGGGATGGGATAGTAGTCCGTCTGCCAAGTACCGTCCGGGGCCTGGTGCTCGTGGCCGTTGTAGAAACCGGTACTCAGCTCAAAGACACGATGATACAGCCCGTGAAATAATTGCGCCTGCTTTGTGGACAGGGCAAAATATATTTCGTTCATACGCTGCTTTTCTTGTTCGGTAATTTCCATGACGACCGCCCCCCATTTGATGCGTTAAATAGCCTTATAAGAGAATCTTACTCGCCATCGCAGGGCGCGTCAAGGAGAATATGGCTCACAGCATTTGCTTTGGCGCAAAACAGTCTGCGCTAAATTTTTTTGATCCCTTCCCCGCACTCATCCACCAAACTGGGATCCAGATGGGCATATAGGTTTGCGGTGGTCAGCATGGAACCATGCCCCAGCCAGTGCTGCACCTGGATCAGCGGGACGTGGGCTGCCAGCAGTAAGCTGGCACAGCTGTGACGTAAATCCTGGTAACGAATATGCCGCAGGCCGTGATCCGCCAGAAACTTTTTGAAGTCATGGCTCAGAACATCTGGCTTCATCATCTGCCCCTTGCTGTCGGAGCAGACAAATGTGGGGTTCAGCCCTTTCTTTCTCTCCCACTCGCCTTTCAGCATGGTGGTAATGGGCTCAAACAGAGGCACCGTCCGGCGGGACGCCCTGGCCTTCATGGTGTCCTTCTCCACCAAGATCCGCCTGCCGTCCTCCTCAATCCCCTCCACTACCGTGTGGCGTACAACGATACGGTTCCCTTCAAAGTCGATGTCCTCCCACCGCAGGCCCAGCGCCTCACTGCGGCGAAACCCGTAGGCCAGCGACAACGTGACCGGCACCTCCAGTTTGGTGCCCTTGACCTCCTCGATCAGCTGTTGTGCTTCCGGCAAAGAGTAATAGCTGACCTTCGGAGGTTGACGTTTGGGTGCCTTCAAAAACTCTGTCGGATCCTCCTGTATGATTCCCAGCCTGTGTGCCTCATGGAAAACGCACTTCAGCAGGGCGTGGTGGTGCCGGGCAGTGGTGCTGGACAGCCCATTGAACTCAAGAAAACTGTAGTAGTCCTCAATATCCCAGAAGGAAATCTGCCGGAGCGGCATATCGCCAAAGCAGTTGCGCATATGATGCTCTACCATGTGTCTGTAATTGCGGTAGGTGGACGGGGAGATTTCCGGCTTGCGTTTCTCAATCCAGGCCAGCGCGAAATCAATAAACACCACGTTGGGGTGGTTCTGCTCCACCTGCTGCTTACGGGTGTATTCCGCGCACAGGGCGTTCAGCTTTTCCTGGGCCCGCCGTTTGTTGTTGGGTACAGGCAGTTCCAGGTCAAACCGCTTCTGGAGTCGCCGCCCATCCGGGTGCTTTAAGTTGAGGATCGCGTAGTATTTGTCGTTGACTTCTACCAGTCTGCCTGTTATCATAGTTATGTTCCTTTCTGCAATTATCTTGCAATTTCTTTTGGCCATTTGACCGTGATTTATGGTTAGAAAAGTATATCAAAAAACCGACAATCAAACAAAAAAGTTCGATTATCGGTTGCTATATTCAATGTTAAAGTTTATGGAAAAATAGGCTCATCGGGCTCATAACCCGACGAGTTACCATCCCCCGGTTGCATACCTTTGTAAATCATGCGTTTTTGCCTGATTTGTTTCGTTTAAAAGTCCTTTTTTCTTCATAGCGTTCGCAATCAATCTGCAATCTTCACCTCCCGCGCAGCCGTCCTTGAAGAGGAACGGCTGCTTTCATTATTCAGGGCCTTTTTTCTCCGGGCCTCCAAGCCCGAAGGGTGAGCAGTTACGCCTGTCATTTCAAACAGCTTGTCCCCCAAAGTGTCCTCCCGTCACCACCCCCTGGGGCGCCGTCCCATCCACCAGCGCCGCCCCCAATTGGGGCAGGATCAGCGCGTCCAGCGAGTCCGGGTCACCGGAACACAGCACTTGCTGCGTCTCCAGTCCGGCTGCTTGGGCGTGGCGCTCCACGCGGCGCATCAGGGTGGATTTGCCGCTTCCCGGCCCGCCCTTGATGATATACAGAGCCCGCAGCCGGTCCGCATCGGACAGCTGATGATAGAGGGAATAAAAACCTGCGGGCGTATTGCCGCCCAGAAAATATCGAATATTGGGCATCCTGAAGCCTCCTCCAAGTTTCGGCGCCGCCCGCCGCTGCCCGGCAGGGCTGCCTCTCGTTTCCCTTCAATCTATGTGGGGCGGCGGGGAATGGTGCGCGGCACCCTGCACCCTCCCCTGCCTCCACCCTATTTCCTCCGGCACGTCCGATATGCGGCGGGACCAGCCAAAAATCAACGGCCCCCGGTTTTCACCGGGGGCCGTCTGGCTTATTTCAGATACTTGTCCAACAGCCGCAAGACCTCCTGCACGTCAATCGGCTTGGCAATATGGGCATCCATGCCGCAATCCAGGGAACGCTTCACATCCTCGGCAAAGGCATCCGCCGTCATTGCGATAATGGGCAGATCCTTGTCCGGCCGCTCCAAGGTCCGGATGACCTGGGTCGCCTCATAGCCCCCCATCACCGGCATACGGATATCCATGAGGATGGCCTCAAAATAACCAACAGGAGACTGCTCAAACATCTCCACACAGGTCTGGCCGTTTTCCGCCCAAGTGAGCTCCAGCCCCTCGGCGCTGAGCAGCTCAGAGGCAATCTCCCAATTCAGTTCGTTGTCCTCCGCCACCAGCACCCTCCGGCCCCGCAGATCCGGGCCCTTTTGCTCCGGCGGCTTTTCTCCCTCCTGGAGCGGCTGCGCAAACTGGCGCAGGCTGTTAAACAGGGTGGACTTGAACAGCGGCTTGGAGATAAACCCTGTGATCCCCGCCTCTTTGGCTTTTCCCTCGATCTCTCCCCAGTCGTAGGCCGAGATGAGCAGGATGGGCACCTTATCCCCCAGCTCCTGCCGAATGCTGCGGGCGGTGGCAATGCCGTCCATACCGGGCAGCTTCCAATCCAGCAGGATAATCTGGTAGTCGTCCCCGCGGCGGCGGCGCTTGACCACCATGTCCACGGCACTCTCTCCGTCCAGGGTCCACTCCGCGCTGATGCCAATGGAGCCCAAGGCGGACACCGTGGACTCGCACAGCTGCCGGTCATCGTCTACCACCAGCATATTCCAGTTGGGAAGGACCATATCCTCCTCCATCACCTGTGCCTTTTCCAGATCCAGGGTCACGGAGAACCGGGTGCCCCTGCCCTGCTTGCTATCCATCTCAATGGTGCCGCCCATGGCGTCCACCACGATGTACTTGGTAATGGCCATGCCAAGGCCGGTGCCCTCCGTGCGGTGGACCCGGGCGCTGTCCTCCCGGGCAAAGGAATCGAATATATGCTTCTGGAAATCCTGGGACATGCCGATGCCGGTGTCCCTGACTTCGATGTGGATGCGCACGAAGCCGTCCCCCTTGGGGGAGGCCTCCTCGAAGAGGGCCATATGGATCTCCCCGCCCTCCGGGGTAAACTTGATGGCGTTGGACAGCAGGTTGAGCAGCACCTGGTTGAGACGTACGCTGTCACACAGCACGTTTTCCGTGGAAATGTCATGGATAAACACATCAAACTGCTGGTTCTTGGCCTTTACCTGGGGCTGGCAGATGGCCACAATGCTGTCCGTCACCTCACGCAGGGATACCTGGTCCATATTCAGCGTCATCTTGCCGTTCTCAATTTTGGACATATCCAGCACATCGTTGATCAGGCCCAGCAGATGCTTGCTGGACAGGGCGATCTTCTTCAGGCAGTTGTGCACCTGCTGGGTATCGTCGATATTGGCGGTGGCGATAGCCGTCATGCCCACGATAGCGTTCATGGGGGTGCGGATATCGTGGCTCATATTGGACAGGAACTCGCTCTTGGCCCGGTTGGCGTGCTCGGCCTCCTTCTGGGCGGCCTCGGCGGCCTGGCGGGCCTCCTCCACCTCCCGCAGCTGCTTCCGGGTCAGTCCATAGTACTTGTAAAAGACCAGAAGCAGAGCGGTAAGGATAATTGTGCCGCTGAGGATAGTCAGGCTGCTCCACTCATGGCTGAAGCCGGTAACGATAGAGTCCATAGAGCCGTATGGCAGGAAGGTGAGCAGGAACCACTCGGAATAGGGCAGGTGGGTACAGTAGAGGTGGTAGCGCTCCCCTCCCATGGTGAACTCGTTGGAGTAGTCAATCCCCTCCACCATGGCGGCGTTCAGCTCCTCAAGGTACTCCTCCGCCGTAAGGCCGTTTACGTCCTCGTAGAGCACCCGCACCCGCTCAAAATAGTTGTTGCGGTAGGCGTTGTTGCTGCGGATCACGAAGGAACCGTCCCGCCGGATGATGAAGGAATAAGCCCGCTCGCTGTTCTCCTCCAGGGAGAGATTGTCGCTGATGTAGGACACGGGCAACCCTGCCACCAGGGCGGCGCAGTCGTGCTCCGGCGTGGGCGGATGGGGGGACGGCATCCCCAGCAAAACCACCTTTTGGCCCTGAGCATTTGTTCCAATGGCCACCTTCTCCTGGTTCTTGTTCAGCGAGTCCAGGAAGGGTTTCGGATCGGTGACGGTGAGCTGGGAACCGTAGAGCATCTCAAAGCTGCCGTCGCTGCCGTAGAAGCCCAGGTATTCAAAGTCCCGGGCCTTGGCCTGGGCCATAAGCTGCTGCTGCAAGGTTTTATCCTCATGAATGGCGTCGGAGGGAATGGTGCCCACCAGCGCCCGCAGCTGGTTCATCTGTATCCCGATGATGCTCTCAAAATGAACGGAGGTCTGCTGGCTCATGCTGGACATGTACAGCGTTCCCACCTGGTTGATGGTAACGGCGCTCTGGTTGCCCATATGAACAGCAAAAACCCCGAACACGCATACGCACAGCAGAGCTACCCCGATGAGGCTGGTAAGGAGGAATCGGGTCGTCTTATTCTTCATCCCCCGGCCTCCTCCCGGAAAGCCTGGATCGCTTGGGCCGTCCTGGCGTAGTCCGCCTTTACCCGTTCAAACAGCTCCTGGGCCTGATCCCCCATGTCCCCCCCCCGCAGCAGCTCGGTGAGCTGGCTGCTGGACTTCAGCAGGGCGCTGAAAGCCATATTGGCGCACACACCCTTGATGGTGTGTGCCGCCCGGAACGCCTCGGGCTGGTCCCCTGACTCCATGGAGCGGCACAGCAGGTCAAAGCTGCCATCATCCAGGAATTTCAACACAAACTTCTGCACCAGCCGTTCGCTGCGCAGCCAGCCCATGGCCTCCTCATAATCGCCGTTCAGCGCGGCATAGCATTCCTTCAGCGTCATTCGCTCTCCTCCTTGCTTTCCGCGTCGATGGGCGACACCGCCGACGTGGCCGTATCAATGGCGTTTTCCTTGTGGTAATAGTTGTAGTGGCCCTTTTCCCCGCTGTGCTTCACCACGTACAGGGCCTGGTCCGCACAGCGGAACAGGCTGTCGTAATCGCACCCAGCCTCCTGGGTGCTGGCCACGCCCATACTCACCGAGATGGCAAAGTCCTTATATACGCCGCCGCTTACCCGGCTGTAGATGCCCTCAATGGCGCCCTCCAAGTCGTCCTTATACTCCAGAAAGATGAGGAACTCGTCCCCGCCCACCCGGGCCGCGATGTCGCCGCCCCGGATGCTGTGGCGCATCCGCTCGGCCAGGAATTTCAGCACCTCATCGCCAAACATATGGCCATAGGTGTCGTTGGCGGACTTGAAGTAGTCCAGATCCAGGATGGCCATGGCATAGCGCCCGGCGGGCCGGTCCTCCAGCCGCTCGATGATCCGCTTTTTGGCGTAGGCCCGGTTGACCAGCCCCGTGAGCGAATCATGGGACGCCTGCCGCTCCAGGTTCTCCAGCTGGAGGCGCGAGTTGTGAATGTCCATGGCCTTGCCGATGCACCCGGTGTACCGGGGGGGTTCCTCCGACGACCAGGAGGCCCTGGCCACAATGCGGTGCCACCGCTCCTCACCCTTAATGGTCAGCTTGCAGTCACACTGCACCACCGGGCTGCCGGGGGTGGTGGAGTGCAGCGCATCGGCCAGCTTGGACTGCACATCCTTGTTGATGATGGACAGCGCCTCCGGGTGCTGGTAGGGATCCAGCAGCGCCTCGGGCAGGTCCAGCTTTTCCGAGCCCCAGCTGTTCAGCACCAGGGCCGGGGGGCTGATGGTGTACTCAAACTGGATCTCCTTGGTCAGGGAGGCAAAGAAGCTGTACTTCATCCGCTCGTGCTCCAGCAGCTCAAGGCTTCGCTCGGACGCGGTGAGCTCCTTGTGCCTGTGCAGCTCCCTGGCCATGTTCTGGATATCCCGCTGGCTGCGGCGCTGCTCTCCGCCGGCCGCCAGCTCCTGGCGGATCTCATCGGCGCACTCCTCCAGGCACTCCAGCATCAGGGGGTTGAACTGTCCGCACTCCCCGCCCACAATCATGTTCACCGCCTGCTCATGGCTGAAGGGCGGCTTGTATACCCGCTCGGAGGTGAGCGCGTCATATACATCGGCCATGGCCACAATCTGGGCCGAAATGGGTATCTCATCCCCCGCCAGCCCGTCCGGGTAGCCCCGCCCGTCCCAGCGCTCGTGGTGCCAGCGGCAAATCTGATAGGCAAAGCTCACCAGCGGCTCATTCTGATAGGAGGGCAGGTTTTCCAGCATCTCCGCGCCCACCATGGAATGGGTTTTCATAATGGCAAACTCCTCGGGGGTGAATTTGCCCGGCTTATTCAAAATTTCCTCCGGGATGGCGATCTTGCCGATATCGTGGAGGGCGGAGGCGGTGCTGATGACGGAGATGTCCGCCTGGCTGATGTGGTAGCGGTCGGTCTTGCGCAGCAGGGCGTTGAGCAGGGTCTCGGTCAGGATATGTACGTTGCGCACATGCATACCGCTCTCGCCGTTGCGGAACTCCACGCAGTGGCTGAGTATGTCGATCATCAGGCTGCTGCGCTGCTCCTTTTCGTAGATCTGCTCGGCCACCATGGCGGTCAGCCGCTTCTGCTTGGCGTAGAGCAGAATGGTGTTCACCACCCGGCGGTGGACAATGAGCGCGTCAAAGGGACGGCTGATGAAGTCGGTGATGCCCAGCTCAAAGGCCCGTTCAATGTGGCTGGACCCCCGCTCCGCCGAGATCATAATAACCGGGATGTCCTCAATCCAGCGGTATTTGTTCATCTGCGTGAGCACGCCGAAGCCGTCCATCACAGGCATTACGATGTCCAGCAGCACCAGGGAAATTTCGGGGCCGTGCTTTTGCAGCATGGCCACGCCCTCTTCGCCGTTTTCCGCCTCAATGATATCAAATTCGCCGTCCAGCATATCCGCCAGAATTGCCCGGTTCATCTCCGAGTCGTCCACAATCAATATTTTCTGCCTGTCCGTGATCTTCTCCAAGGTATGCGTCCTCCTTTTGCCCTGCACGTTCACCCACGGCCGCTATCCCGCCGTTGGCGCCGATCCCCGGCGGGCGCAGTCGCCGTATGATGCTATAGTATACCACAACCCCCTGGGAAAAGACAAGCGGATTTCCCAAATCCAGAGCGCTCCCCCTGCGGAAAAATCACGCGGCTGCGCTTTACATTTTCCATCCTATGGTATACAATGGCATTGGGGAAACTATACATATCATCCATAGAGAGTAGAGGTGCTTTTAGGTGAAACTTACATTCTTCGGCGCGGCCAAGGCGGTCACCGGCAGGCGCCACTGCGTGGAGGTCAATGGTCGCAAGGTGCTGGTGGACTGCGGCCTCCAGCAGGGCCGGGACGAGCAGGACAACCGGGAGCTAGATTTCGTACCCGGCTACATCGACGACGTGGTGGTCACCCACGCCCACATCGACCACTCGGGCCGCCTGCCCCTGCTGGTGAAGCAGGGCTTCTCGGGCAATATCTACTGCACCCGGCTCACCGCCCAGCTGCTGTCCATCATGCTGCGGGACTCCGCCCAGATTCAGGAGAACGATGCCGCCTACGAAAATCAGAAGGGGAAGCGGGCGGGCCGTCCCCCCGTGGAGCCGCTGTACACCCTGGAGGACGTGGAAAAAACCCTGCGCCACATCGTCACCTGTGAATACGGCTGGGAGCTGGACATATCCGACGGCATCAAGATCCGTTTTGTGGACGCGGGCCACCTGCTGGGCTCCGCCTGTGTGGAGATGTGGCTCACCGAGCAGGGCTTTACCAAAAAAATCGTGTTCTCCGGCGACATCGGCAACCGCAAGCAGCCCATCATCCGCTCCCCCCAGCCCATCACCGAGGCGGACTACGTGGTTACCGAGAGCACCTACGGCGACCGCCTGCACAACGTGAAGGAAAAACCCAACTACGCCGACGACCTGGCCCGGGTCATCGACGAGACCTTGGCCAAAGGGGGCAACCTGGTCATCCCCTCCTTCGCCGTGGGCCGCACCCAGGAGCTTTTGTACTTCATCCGGGAGATCAAGGAGCAGGGGCTGGTGGACGCCGACCCGGACTTCCAGGTGTATGTGGACTCCCCCTTGGCGGGGGCGGCCACCGAGATTTTCTCCGGCGATCTCACCGGCTACCTGGACGAGGAGGCGGTGGAGCACCTGCGGGGCGGGGCGCTGTTCCGCTTCCCCGGCCTGAACATCACCGAGAGCACCGGGGAATCAAGGGAGCTGAACCTGGACGCCCGGCCCAAGGTCATCATATCCGCCTCCGGCATGTGCGACGCGGGCCGCATCCGCCACCATTTGAAGCACAACCTCTGGCGGCCGGAGTCCACCATCCTGTTCGTGGGCTACCAGGCGGAGGGCTCCCTGGGCCGGCGCATCCTGGACGGGGCGGACCATGTGAAGCTGTTCGGCGAGGAGATCGCCGTCCGGGCGCGGATTGTCCGCTTCCACGGCCTGAGCTCCCACGCCGACCGGGACGGGCTGGTGCAGTGGATCAACCTGTACACCCCCAAGCCCCAGCAGGTGTTCGTGGTTCACGGTGAGGCCCGTGCGGCGGAGAACTACGCCCAGACCCTGACGGAGATGGGCTTCTCCGCCCACGCCCCCAACTATGAGGAGGTCTACGACCTGCTGGAGGACCGCATGATCGCCCCCGGCATCGCGCTGGAGCCCAAGGCGGCCCCGGTGGATCCCGGCTCCCCCGCCTACCGCCGCCTGGAGGACGTGGGCAAGAAGCTCATGGAGGTCATCGCCCACAACAAGGGCGGGTCCAACAAGGACTTGGGCAAGTTTGCCGACCAGCTGCGGGCGCTCATCTCCAAGTGGGACAGGTAGTTCTCGCATCAATAGGGCTCCTAGTCCTTTTCTGTCCCCCGGTGGAAGCGAAAACAGAAGTTTTTCAGAATTATGAATCAAGCTTTATAATGAGGATGTTGGAATAATGTTAGAGTGTGATAGAGAATTATTTGACGAGTATAAGCGTTTAGAGGCCCTTTGCCGCGATATGTTTTCATGCCAACATGGTGTGAGCGAATACATCAGCCAGATGGAACAGATTCCCTCCTACATAAAGAATCAGATTCCATCATGGGATAAAGATTACCGAACCTTAAAACATTTGCGGTGGCTGCGAAATCGAATCGCCCATGAAACGACCGAGACCGGCTGTAGTTTTAACGATATAGAGCAGCTTAAGAATTTTTATAGCCGTATACTGAATCGGCAAGATCCTCTTGCTGCCGCAAGAAAGGTGAAACAAAAATTACAAAGTTTCTCCCGCCAAGCGTCCATTACGGTGTCGAAAAATGCTCTGCCTTCCAGTAACAGGACGACTCAAAAACCGATGTATAGCCCTCCATACAAGTGGTTTGTTGTGTTTTTATTCATTATTCTAATAATACTCTTTATTCTTTGTAATCGTCTAAATTGAAAAGGGCAAATATTTAAAATCTCTAAAAGACGATAACGATTACCATAATTCAGGATAACGCAAACGCCCCGGAGGAAATCTCCTCCGGGGCGTTCCTTTATTCCGCTTTATGCCCCTGGGCGATAATAACATCCACCACGCCTTGGGCCAGGGCCTGGCACTGCCCCTTCTCCGGGGCCTCCACCATCACCCGCACCAGGGGCTCCGTGCCCGACTCCCGCACCAGGATGCGGCCCGTGTCCCCCAATTCATCGGCCACGGCCTTCACCGCCGCCTGGACGGCGGGGTCGTCCTGGGCGGTTCTCTTGTCCTTCACCCGCACGTTGATGAGCACCTGGGGATAGATGGTCACCGGCCCGGCCAGGCGGCCCAGCGTCTCCTTCTTGGCCATCATCACCTCCATCACCTTCAGGGCTGTGAGGATGCCGTCCCCCGTCCGGGCATACTTGGAAAAGATGATGTGGCCCGACTGCTCGCCCCCCAGGCGGTGGCCCCCCCGGACCATCTCCTCATACACGTACTTGTCGCCCACGGCGGTCTTGGCGTAGCCGATGCCCGCCTTGTCCAGGGCCTTGTACAGCCCGAAATTGGACATCACCGTGGTGACCACCGTGTTGGTGAGCAGCTTGCCCCGCTCCTTCATGTACGCGCCGTACAGGTACATGATCTGGTCGCCGTCCACCAGGTTCCCGTTCTCGTCCACCGCCAGGCAGCGGTCGGCGTCCCCGTCGAAGGCGAAGCCCGCGTCGCAGCCCTGCTCCTTGACGTACTTTTTCAGCCCCTCGATGTGGGTGGAGCCCGCGTCCAGGTTGATGTTCAGCCCGTCGGGCCGGTCGTTGATGACGTGGACGTCCGCCCCCAGGGAGCGGAACACGTTGGGGGCGATGGACCAGGCGGAGCCGTTGGCGCAGTCCAGGGCGATTTTCTTCCCCCGGAAGGAGTACACCGCCAGGGAGATGAGGTAGCCCATGTAGCGGTTGCGCCCGGCGGTGTGGTCCACGATGCTGCCCACCGCCTCCCCGGCGGCAAAGGGCAGCTTGGGGAAGGTCTGGCCGTCCACAGAAAGATTCCCGTCCAGGTAGTCCTCCACCAGCCGGATGGTGCCCTCGTCCATTTTCTCCCCCTCCCGGTTGAGCAGCTTGATGCCGTTGTCGTAGTAGGGATTGTGGGAGGCGGAGATCATCACGCCGCAGTCGAAGCCGTCGGTGCGGGTGACGTAGGACACAGAGGGGGTGGTGGTCACATGGAGCAGGTACACATCCGCCCCCGAGGCGGCCATGCCCGCGCTGATGGCGTACTCCAGCATGTAGCTGGACCGCCGGGTGTCCTTACCCACCACAATGCGGGCCTTGTGGTCCCCCCGGCCGTAGTACCAGCCCAAAAACCGGCCCACCTCGTAGGCGTGGTCTGCGGTGAGCCCCACGTTGGCCTTGCCCCGGAAGCCGTCGGTGCCGAAATATTTACCCATAAAACTCACTTCTCCTTTTTGACGGTGACGCCGCCCGTCTTATAGATGCTGTCCCCCGGCACCGCGCCCCGGACGCAGGACAGGGGATAGATGTTGGTGCGGGGGCCCACCACAGTGCCGGGGTTGAGCACGCTGTTGCAGCCCACCTCCACATAGTCGCCCAGGATGGCCCCGAACTTTTTCCGGCCCGTCTCGATTTTTTCATCCCCATCCTTCACGGTGACAAGGGTTTTGTCCGACTTCACGTTGGAGGTGATGGACCCCGCCCCCATGTGGCTCTTGTAGCCCAAAATGGAGTCGCCCACGTAATTGTAGTGGGGAACCTGTACGCTGTCGAAAAGGATGACGTTTTTCAGCTCCACCGAGTTGCCCACCACGCAGTTGGCCCCCACCAGGGCGGAGCCCCGGATAAAGGCGCAGTGGCGCACCTCGGTGTCAGGGCCGATGATGCAGGGCGCGCCCAGAAAGGCGGTGGGGGCGATCTTCGCCGTCTTGTGCACCCACACCTGGGGGGCTCGCTCCTCATAATCATCCTCCAGCGCCGGGCCCAGGGTGAGGATCAGCTCCTTGATCCCGTCCAGCGCCTGCCAGGGGTATTCAAAGCGGGCCAGATAGTCCCCGGCCAGGGTGCGGCTCAGGTCGAACAGCCCGGTTGTGTTCAGATTCATGGATATTCCTCCTTATTTCCTGCTTTTTTCATCCTTGAAATACTGATAGAGGTTGAAGGCGCATACGAGAACGCACATGGTCGGCGCCAAAAGATAGTGCCATCTGCTCGGCCCGCCGGTCACGGAATCATAGATGGCCCAGATTACACAGACCGCGTACACAATTCCCCCAGCCACAGCGCCCGCAATCAAAAAAGTCCGAAATGATTTCTTTTTCATGGAAACCTCCTCATCCACCCGCCTTGCGGGTTTTGAAATACCTCACCAGGAAGAAAACGCTGATGGCAGCGCAGACGATGGGCATAACGGTTCGCAGCCAGCTCACCCGCTCCACCGGCCAGTCGGGCAGCCAGCTCAGGGCGCACAGGGCGAACAGAACCGCCTTAATTCGCTCGACTGTGCTTCTCTTCAGGTTCTTTATCATCTAACCACCTCGCCAAAGTATAGCACCGTTCCGGCGGGTTTTCAACCGCCGGGCACAATCCCTCCAAAACCGCAGCGGGGGAGGGCCCCAATGGCCGCTCCCCCGTTGGCGTTTTTCTGACGCGTCAGCCGTTGACGACTTCCGCCTTGGTGATGTTCAAGGCCACAAGGCACCCGGCCTTACACACCTCGATGCACTTGCCGCAGCCGTCGCACTTGGCGTAGTCGATGCTCGCCAGGTTGTCGGTGACAGTGATGGCCCCGGTGTGGCAGTTCTTCTCGCACAGGCGGCAGCCGATGCA
>CATABD010000010.1 GCA_949494735.1 uncultured Oscillospiraceae bacterium | reverse complement strand
CATAGGGCAGGCCCACATTGTTGATGACGCTGCTGGCCGCTTTGTAGCGGACGGACCGCCCACCGATCTTCATATAATCGGAGGAACGCTGGGTGATGGAGCCGGGGGCGCTGGACAGCCCCTCGGCGGCGAAGGCGGACAGGGGCAGGACCCCCATGACGCAGACCAGCGCCAGGAGCAGGCTGACCGCGCGTTTCAAAAAGTTATGCTTCAAAGTTGACCTCCTTCAAAATAAAACAGGGCCAGACTGCGTTTACAGTCTGGCCCTGCCAGTGTTGAGTGATTTAGTTGTTTTATTGCGGATACCGGGTGCGGAGAGCGTAACCGGACTGTTCCTCCAGCCACCACTTGAAATACTGCCCGCCCCAGCGGACTTTATTGTTGCTTCCGCTCTCGGTGACACTGATGTATTCATCTGTTTTGCTTAAAACGACAACTACATGGCCGTCATACTGAACCAAATCGCCTGCCCGAATTTCTTCCCAACTGGGACGGTTCACTCTCCGCCAGGGCAGGTCGCCAAAAGCGGCATCGGAGCAGAGCATAGCCCAGCCAGCACATTTGTCGCAGTTGCTGTAGGGGCGGTCAAAGGGATTGTTCGGAACATACGGCGCAGGGTAAGCGGTGTTGATGGGGTAAATATCCCGGAGCGCCATAATTGTGGAATAAACATTTTCTTCCGTCAGCTCGGTAAGGGCGGCGGGGACCTGCTGGGCGGGCTGGTCTACTGGGGCCGCACCTGTGTAGGGCTTATCGCTTTCCACCTGCACCGAAGCGCCGTCCCAGTACACGTTAAAGCCCACCGCCTCGCCAATATCCCGGAGCTTCACATAGTTGTTGCCGCCGATCTGATAGGCCGTCATGTACACCCGCTGTCCATCCACATAGACGGGCTGATTGGATATTGCCGCCATGATGTTAGATGCCGCAGACGCCACAGTCGGAAATGCACAGAACAGAAGTGCGCCGCAGAGAAAACCTGTCAAAAACTGAAAACGCTTCATGGTAACGACCTCCTTCATCATTTGCGTATTTCTTCGCAATCTTATATTACCATATATTTCCAGTTTTGTCAACAGCTTTCGACAGGTTTCTTTCACATTTTTTTAGTTCCGCGTCAGGTTTCCTGCGCCCGGACACACCACCGATAGGCGGGCTGGTTCTCCACGCACGTATAAAGGGTGATCTGGTTGTCGATGGAGGCGGACAGGCCGGAGGTGTCGTTGACGGACACCTTGGACACGCTGGTGACGGCGTAGGTCCGGGTTCCCAGGGCGGTGGTGAGGGTGATGGTGTCGCCGGATTTCAGCGTGTGAATCTTGCCGAAGTCATTGCGGACGCCACGATTGTGGCCCGCGATTGCGATGTTGCCATTCCAAATGCTGGTGCCCTCGAAGTGGCCCGCCCCTTTCAGCAGGGGGGCGCTGCCGGTGCCCTCATACACCCCCACCGTCAGGCCGATAGAGGGAATTTTAAGGGTGCCCAAGCTCCCGTTGCTGTAATACATAGAGCTGGTCACTTCGGTGAACGCGGTGGCCTGACCGCCTGTGCCGGACACGCCGGTGTCCACCGTGGGGAAGCCGGAGCTGTCCACGCTGGTGTCGGCGGTGGGGTAGCCGCTGCCCATGGTGTTGGTGGATGTGCCGCCGTTGGGGTTGCCCACGCTGCCCACCTGGTTCACCAGACCGCCGCTGAGTGCACCGGGGACGAGGTTGGGAGTGAGATATTCTCCGCTCCCCGGCAGGTAGCTGGTGGGCGTCCCAAAACCGGGCGGGATGAGAGCGGTGTTCTTGCTCCTGTCCACGTTGGGATTCTCCCACTCGTAGATGGTGTTATCGCTGGTGGGACGGCCAAACAGGTAGTCCTCCGCGCCGTCAATATTGTACTGAGGGGCCCCCGCAAAGCCGCCTCCCAGGCTTTGTGGGGAAAGGAGCCCCAGCGTAGTGAGCGAGCTTTCGCCGTAGGCGGAAGCGAGGGATACGGAGCTTGGGGCGACGTACTCCAGCGCATGGGCGGGGGCCACGCACAGGGCGGTGAGCGCCGCCAGAATCAGGGGTTTCCAGAATTTCTTCAAGTGTGCATCTTCCTTTCCTTCATTTTTTGATACCCCCAGCAGGCCGCAACCAGCAGGGCGATCACGCCGCCAACCACGCCCAGCACGGGGAGATAGTTGGTGCCCAGGTTCAGGCTGGCCGGGGCCTCCGCTTCGGGCTCGGGAGTTTCGGACGGCTGTTCCTCAATGGCTGTGCTCCCAAAGATAGCGGTGTAGGTCACGACCTCGCAATTGGTCTTGGCGACCTCGCCGGTATAGCTGGCGCTCACCGTGTAGCCGGTGGCGTGTCGGCTGCTGGACGAGCCGGTATATTTAGCGGTGGCGGTGTAGTAAGTGCCGTCGCTGGACCACTGAACATCGGCCAGGGTGAGGGTTTTGCCCCCATCCGTGATGGTGGTGGGAATGAGGGCCAGATCGGCGTCGGACAGGCTGGGATAGGTCCGGGTGGCGGACAGGCTCCGGGAGCTGGTCTTATAGCCCTTGACCTCCACCTTCACGGAGGTGTGGTCCAGGACCAGGGTGCCGGTGTGCCCGTCCTCAGTCGTGACCTCCATCTGAGCGTCCAGCCGCTTCAGCACCTCGGCCAAATCGCCGGTGTCGCTGTCCATGGTGATTGTCTCGGTGTGGGGCTGGGTGTCCACCCCCACCTCATCCTTGCGCACCATGTCCAGCAGGTAGTAGTGGCGTCCATTGCGGTCAAAGTTCTCGGTGGGGATGCCGCTGGGGTCGTCCGAGAGGGAGAGCTGATAGATTTTGTTGATCCGCAGCTCATCCAGCGGGCCGTAGGTGTACTCCTCCACCGACACGGGGTAATGCTGCTCCGCCGCCAGCGCCGGGAGTGTGGTCACGCTCAACAGAGCGGACAACGCACACAGCAACATGGCGATCCGTTTTTTCATGTTGGTTCCTCCTTCAAATTTTTCGTTCAGCGGGCATCGCCGCCATGTGTCTTTTCCTCCTTGGGCGGATGCTGCCGCGCATCCTTCATAGCGGCGTTAAGCTGCTGCCTTAGAGAACGTCTTTTCGGCAGTTTCACCTCCGCCAGCGGCAGGCGGTCCTTCGCTTGTGTTTCCTCCAGCAGATCACAGATGGGGAAGCTGTACTTATGGCTGTTTTCCTCCCAGCAGAGATAGGCCGCTTGCAGCGGGTCGGCAAATTGCAGAAGCGCCTCCACCTCGGCAGGCTCAAACTGATGCACCGTTTTCAGATAACAATGCACTTCGGCCAGACCCTGCACACAGTACACCCCAATAATATTGATGCTGCTTTCCGCGCACAGCTCTTTGGCCTGGGCCAAAAGGTTCTGATCCAACGCATTCAAAAGCTGCTGCTTTGCCTCTTGTTCCGCAAAAAACTCGATTTTCTTCACCTCCGCGTTCGAATATTGACAACACAACGGGAACTAAGGCGGCACAACCAGGTGACGAAGGATGAGCTTCATGCGCCCTTCGCCTCCTCTCTGGCGAAGCGTTCCTCCAGCCGCGCCACGCTCCAATCCTTCTTGAACTGCCCCAGCGGGCCGAGGCCGAACATGGCCCGTGCCCGGTCATCCATATCCCGCAGCCGTGCCCACAGCTCCGGGTGGTGGCGGCGCAGCTTGCGAAGTTCGTCAATTCTCTGGAGCGGGCAGCACCAGCAGGAGGCACGATGATAGATTTCATACAGCCCGCCCCAGTCAAAACCCCGGTTATAGCAGATTTGCAGGGCCTGGGCCTCGGTGACGCCCCATTCCACCAGGGGATAACGGTTTTGCGGGTCGGCCTTGCACCGATGGGCCTCATCGGCGGCGATGCCAATGTAGTGCAGGGCATTTTTTCCCTTTTTGAGCCGGTTGACTTCTTTCGTTATGAGGTGGGTTTTAAGCTGCCCAGTACACCAGCGCACCTTCATTCCCGGCCAGCCGTAGCCGGTCAAGGGCTGGTCCATGGCGATACGGCGCTCAATGGCCCGCTTCTGCTGCTGGGGGACATCGAACATCAGCCACTCAAAGCCATGGGGATGGCGCAGGGTAGTGATGTGGATGCCTCGCTCCCGGTAGAGCAGATCGTCCAGCTTGGCGATGTGGGCTTCCATCTCAGGAAACTCCATCCCCGTGTCGGCGTAGAGTACGCAGTCGATGGGCATATCCTTCTCCAGCATCAGAAGCAGTAAAGCCGTGGAATCTTTCCCGCCGGACGCCGAGATAGAGCAGAAATTGTTGCTGTTTTCGCCTGCTTTTATCGGTGATTTCCTCCTTTGCGCAAAAAAATAAGCCCCGGAAGGAAAAAGTCCTTCCGGGGCAGATGTGGGTTGCGGCCTGTTCGCTCTAAGGCGGCACTATCAGATGGTGGAGCAGATATCGGGTTCTCACTCGCCCCCGCCTCCTTCCGAAGCGGGCAGGGCGAAATACGCCTGGAACTGCGTCTGCTGGGCCGGGGTAAGGGACGCGAAGTGCTCCCCCTCGAAGCTGCACAGCAGGAAGGTTCCGGCGATAAAGTCCCCGCTGTCCATGGGGTTCTCCCGGTTGGGCATGAGGCCCATGTGCTTCCCCTCGCCGTTGCAGACGAGCATGACCCGCTGGGGCAGGTAGCACCCGGCCTCAATGGGTCCGCCCACGATCTGCTGAAAAGCCTCCAGCGTGTCCTCAACAGTGGCCGGACGGGGTTCCTTTCCCGGCTCTACGATCAGGATATTGATTTTCTGATCCATGCTGACTTTCCTCCGTTTCGATTGATTTCTATGACTAAGGGACAGCTACGCGCCCCCAAAGCCCTGTGCCATGTCGTGGCTGACCTGCGCGGTGTAATACTGGCTGATGGTGACGGGGGCATTGTAGAGCGCCGCCAGGGTGTACGCCCGGATGTTGACTACCTGGGTTGTGTTCTGCCGCAGGCTGTCCATGACGTAGCGGATGTGCTCCCCGTCCAGCTTCAAAAATCGCTTCCGAACCAGCTCAATGGGCACGTCTTCGCCGTTGACCCGGATGTACTCCCGTCTGCTGGCACAGGTTTCCGCCATCAGCTCCACGTAGCCGTCGATCTCCTCCGCGTCATAGGGACGTTCCAGGAGCAAGAGGTCGTAGCCGATGTTTTCTCTGATCCGCTCCCTGTACCCATCCATCTCATCCATCCGCATCTGGCGATGAGCGCCAGCGGACGGTGAGGTGCGAGAGGGGGCAGGGGGAGGGATGGATGATTCAGTATCGTTGGAATCAGTTTTGTTCTTATCAGTCTTATTAGGGGCGGAAAAACCGCTGTCTTGACCGCTTATTTCCAGCGGTGCAGACTGCTCAAAGGGCGCAGTCTTGACGGCGGCACTGTCCAGCGGTCTGGACTGCTGGCTTTCCGCAGTCTGGGGACCCTCGGGCGGTGTCTGGTCTGACTGCCGGGATTGGCCGGGTTCCGGGGGCAGGGTGAAGTTCTTGACGTAGATCCGGGTGGGACGGCCCTGGCCCTGCTTTTTGCGCTCGATCAGGCCGATGCCGCCCTGGTCCAGTTCCCGGAACAGCCGGGTGGCCTTGTCCTTGCCGCAGTTCATCAGCGCCATGGCGTCCTCCTGGGTGAAGTAGATATAGACGCGGCGATCCTTGTCCATCCACCCGTTGCGGACGGACAGGCTCATACGGTCCAGCAGGAGGCCGTAGAGCACCTTGGCCTCGATGGAAACGCCCTTGTAGCGGGAATCGGTGAGCAGGGTCTTGGGGACGCGGTAAAAGCTGTACTGTTCGGCTTCGGTGCCGTAGTAGTAGTCCAGGTTCAGATTTGACGGCATGGTGATTGCCTCCTTCTTTTTTGTGGCGAAACAAAAAAAGCGCCCCGGCGACTGTGTTAGTCACCGGGGCGCTGATGCTCCTGCCGCATTGTTGATTTGTCCAGGAACGCAAAAAAGCCCCCCTGCAACTGATTTTTAGTCAGTTGCAGGGGGGCTTTGATAGTGGGGTGAGTTTATTGGGCCCTTATGCGGACGGTAAGGCCGTTCATGGAAAGGCCCTTGTATCCAATAAGGTAATAATCCTCGCCGTTGTGCTCCACAACGGTCCGGGTCCAGTAGGGAACATCGTGGTATTCATCCGTCACCAGGGCCTCAATGCTGCTGCCGCAGTTGTAAAAAACGCCCTGTGCCGTCCGATACTTCCCAGAGGTGCCCTTGCGCAAACGGCAGGTTTCCACGATGGGCCGGGTCAAATAGGCAATGCGCTCCTGTGCATCCGCCAGCTTGTCGGTGATGAGCCGCAGCTCCTCCCAGAGAAGAAGCTGCTCCCCATCGGTGCGGTCAATACCATCAAGGCCGCTCAGATCATCATAGTTCGTATAGGTAGAAAATTTGAGGAATTGCGTGATCTGGCGGTTTAGCTTGACGGCTTCGGCGAATGCCTCTTGTAAATTAGCCATGCCGGTGCCTCCATTTCTAAGCGTGTTCTTTTAAGGTCTGCTGAACGGACTGGATATGCTTTAACCACTGTCGAAGAATTTCCTCACTGGCCCATCCCTGATACTTCCAATGCTCTGGAGACTGAACGCTTTCCAGCTCTGCCAGAAGGGACAACAAATCATTTCCTGTGACAACAAGGTTTTTGATATGGTACTCAATTGGATCGTAGAGTTCACCGACATAATCATAAACGACCAATTCCCCGGTCTGATAGTAGTCGTAAAGGCACTCTGCGACCAGGATTGCCGCATTGGTAAAGTTGTGCATAAGTGAATTGCTAATATAGAAATCCGTAGTTTTTGACGGCGGCTTCTGCTTGTACTGTTCGATTTCCTCTTGAATGGTTTGGTTCAAAAGCGTAATGGCCTCCGACACATTAAAAACAGCAAAATTCACTTTTCTCAGTTGTTCCATTACGATAGTGTCCAGCAGGTCTAAGCCATCGTCACTTTGCCTTACAGTGATGCCCCAGGCTCCCATTTTGCCCTCCTTTATGGTCTAAAAAAATTTGTCCTTTAAGTGCAGCCCTAGTTTTTCACCCCCTCCCGCAGACCCCATTTCAGGGCCGTTTTTAGTGGAAAAAGAATAAGGACAAACCAGCCAACCCGTTGCAACGCAAGGGTTTTCCGATTTGTCCTTATTATGCCATAAGGGCACACCTTCACCAGCAATCTCCTCTCCTACGGCGCGGCCCCCAAGGATGTGCAGGAGCTGTTGGGACACTCGGATGTCAACACAACCATGAACATCTATGCCCACGCCACCAGAGAGGCAAAGCGTTCCAGCGCAAGGCTTCTGGACAAGGTAGTGAGCAGCGGCTGATGAGGTTTTCCCTTAAATTTTCTCATAAGGGAAAAATCAAGGGAAAAGAGCAGGTGGGTAAACCTCAAAGCCCTTGAAAACACTGGATTTCCGGGGGATAGGGGCCCTGTTGATTGACAAATTCTGATTTATTATACCTGTTATATCTACAGATTTCAACCAGCTTCTCAAGGATTTTACTATTTTATATAGTTAATTGACCTCACAGCTTACTTTATCAGAAAGTCTATTCAGTTTGTGCTTTAAAACCATGGAGATGATTGCTTTCCCTCCGATCCGGTGTAAGATAAACTTGTACCCATTTCAGGAGGTAAACTGCTATACCTGAATTTCTCGCCCCTAAGAACAGGATATATACACAAAAGGACGGCAGTGCCATCCCTCTGTCCGCTCCTCGTCCTGCCGTTCCCGCTACGCCTATGCAGGACGTCCCGGAAGACATGAAAAGCAGAAAAGCCACCAGTGACCAACAAGTAACAGGTTGCCCCTTAGGGATACGAAATCGGCAGCTTTAAAATATATTCCCGCACGCTCAGGTCTCGCATAATAGTTTCTCGTTTTTCCGGCAAGGATTCCGTTAGGCGCTTTGCTACGCTCAAAAAAGACGGGTCCTCCTGTTTGTACTGTGCCCCCAACTTTTGAAACACGTGAGCGCTGTGGGCATTTGCGGCTGTGACACGGACTTTAATCTTTGATATATGGCGATTCTCCCCATACCAGTTCGCAAAGGCGGCAATTGCCTCTGGTCCATAGCCTTGATTTTGATATTCTCTTAGGATATCGATTCCCAATTCCGGGACTTCCTCATCAATTTTCTGCATATTCACACGGCCGCAAAATCGATTTCTGTCTCGTAGAAAGATTATGCCCGTCAACGTAACAGGGTCCTTCATATCCTCCCACAACTTGTGACAAAGTCCATTGCAAGCCGCTTCGTTATCTCGAAGAAAAGCGGGAATCCAATCCCTCCAGATTAGCGATATCAATTCAAAATCTTCATCCGTCACCTGACGGATATACAGCCGGTCAGTTTTGATTTGCACAATGCTCTCCTTCTATTATTTCACCAGATTCCACTCAAAATTCTCCCATTTCAGTTGGTTGCCCACATCTGTACCCTCCGGCCGGGGGAATATAGCCACCTGTTTCTTCATCCAGGCATCATTACCCGTGCAGGCGTAGTCGCCATTGATATTCTGGACAGTATAAAATACAGCCCCTTCAAAACATAGTTGTAAAATACCATATCGATATAAAAATGCCTTCCATCCACATTAAAATACTTCTACCGCGCGACAAAGGAAAACCCGCGGCCCAGTTCCAGGAGAAATTTCTGCAAGTGGTTGATCAGCGCCTGTTCCAGGGTAGACTCATAAAAGTGCTTATTGGCCGGGAAATCAAGGAACTCCAGGACATAGGGTCCTTGATGATCTGCTCATACTCCGGCTTCGGCTCGGTGGTCTGAATTTCCGCCGCGACGCTCTCCTTATTCCGGCTGGCCACAATGCGCTGATAGTACATGGTTTTGATCTGCCACTAGGCCTCAATCACATAGCCCTGATCGACCGGTAGGCGTCCTCAGACTACGGGGCGTCCGGTGCGTTTCCCTGTTTCGTAAATCTGTCCATAGAGTGCAACCTCAGTTTCCTCAAGATTTCCTCATCCGCCAGGCAGAACTCATACTGCGGAATTTCTTCTGGCGTAATCCAACAGATGTCGTGGTGCTCCAGCATTTGGGGGATACCCTCCGAAATCGCCGCGTTGAACAGCGTCAGGTGTACATTCAGATCCGGATAATCGTGGTCCACCTCCATGAACATGCTGCCGACCGAGAGGGTGACGGCCAGTTCTTCCCAGCACTCCCGGATCAGCGCCTGTTTCTTCGTCTCTCCCGGCTCCACCTTGCCGCCTACAAACTCCCACAGCAGTCCTCTAGCTTTGTGGGCCGGACGCTGGCAGATCATAAACCTGTCCCCGTCCCAAATCAGCGCCGCCACAACCTCTGTCACTTTTTTCTCCATATTCATTTCTCCCAAATGCGATATCTTGTGTGATTCCCGCCCTTGAGAGGCGAGAACACAGACTAAATAGAAAAACGCAATTTGCTTTTCTGCCTCGTTTGTGCTATTTTATTGAGTATACCACAGATTCCCCGCCATGGGAAGCGTACATTGGAGGCGCGGTATTATGGTACGAGAAATTATGCGGGACGAGGCTTTCCTGACCCAAAAGGCCCAGCCAGCCGGCCCGGAAGACCTGCCCGTTGCCCAGGACCTGCTGGACACCTTAACTGCCCACAAAACCGGCTGTGTGGGCATGGCGGCCAATATGATCGGTGTCAACAAGCAGATCATCGCCTTTGACAACGAGGGCAAGTATATGGTGATGTTCAACCCGGAAATCATCAAAAGATCCGGCCCCTACGAGGCGGAGGAGGGCTGTCTCTCCCTTGCTGGCACCCGGAAAACCAAACGCTGGCAGTCCATCAAGGTGCAATATCAAAATGAGCAGTTCCAAACCCGCTTCAAGACCTTCACCGGCTGGACAGCCCAAATCATCCAGCACGAGATCGACCACTGCGAGGGTATCATTATTTAGGGAGGGGCCGCCCATGCGCATCATCATCGCTCCGGCGAAGAAAATGGTGGTGGACACGGACAGCTTTGCCGTGGACAGCCTGCCCCAGTTTCTGGAACAGACGGAGCGGTTAAAAACGGTCCTCCAGAGCATGTCCCCCATGGAGTTGCAGTCCCTCTGGAAATGCAACGATTCCATTGCCAAACTGAACTTGGAGCGGCTAGAGCAGTTGGACCTGCGCCGCAGCCTCACCCCGGCGATCATCGCCTACGAGGGCATCCAATACCGCTACATGGCCCCCGGCGTGATGGAGGCCACCCACCTGGACTACCTCCGGGAACATCTGCGCATCCTCTCTGGCCTCTACGGCCTGCTGCGGCCCTTCGATGGCGTGACCCCCTACCGCCTGGAGATGCAGGCCAAGCTGGCGGCGGACGGTTTTCGGGACCTGTACCAGTTCTGGGGCGATCGTCTGGCCCGCCAGCTGGCCTCCGAGACAGACTTTGTCCTGAATTTGGCTTCTAAAGAGTACAGCAGAGCGGTGGAACCCCATCTGCCCAAAACCGTCCAACTCCTTACCTGTACGTTCGGGGAATGGAAAGATGGCAAGGTCATTGAGAAAGGCACCATGTGCAAGATGGCCCGTGGCCAGATGGTGCGCTGGCTGGCGGAGAGCAACATCACAAATATCGCCGATATCCAGGCCTTCGATCAGTCGGATTATCACTTTGAGCCCGATTTGTCGACAGAAAATCACTGTGTGTTCATCAAAGCCGAACCCTAAAAGCAGGCCTCCCACACTTTCATGTGGGAGGCTGTTTTGCTTATTTGCCCTCTTTGAGATAGGCCAGGACCTCCGCCGCGTTGGTGTCCGGCTTAACCTTGGGCATAACCTTTTCAATGACGCCGTTTTCGTCGATGATGAAGGTAGAGCGTACCACGCCCATGCTCACCTTGCCGTAAAGTTTCTTCTCCTGCCACACGCCGTAGGCCTGGATGGCGGCCAGCTCCGGGTCGGAGAGGAGGATAAACGGCAGACCATGCTTCTCCGCGAATTTCTGGTGGGAGGCCACGGAGTCCTTGCTGACACCGATCACCACCGCATCAATTTTCTTAAATTCCTCAAATGCCCCCGCAAAGGCGCAGGCCTGGCGGGTACAACCGGGGGTGTTGTCCCGGGGATAGAAGTACAGCACGACCTTCTTCCCTGCAAAGTCAGACAGGGATACGGAATTGCCGTCCTTGTCCGGCAGAGTAAATTCCGGGGCTTTTGTTCCTGTTTCTAACATTTTTATATCCTCCATGTAAAAAATTTGCCTTTGTGACACTCATTTTCCAAACAGATCGCTATGCGTCCCGGTACGGGACAACGTCAGCACCAGCACATTGTCCTCAATGCGATAGATCAGGAGCCAGTCCGGAAGAATATGGCACTCCCGGTGCCCAACCCAATTCCCGGAAAGGCTGTGATCCTTGTTCTTCTCTGGGAGGCTCTCACCCATCGCAAGAATAGCGATCACATCTTCCAGCAGTTTTATATTCTGATGACGCTTTAAGGCCAGTTTATAATCCTTTTTGAACTGTGCCGTGGGCTTGACGATATACTTTGTCTTTCTCATGCCCGCAAATCAGCAAACAACTCGTCCAGGTCGTTATAGCCTTTTACAGACGGGTCTTTTGCAATCCTTTCCGCCTCCAGCATGGCGGCGATGGTCTCCTTGTTGGGCTGATTCAGGGCGATATCAAAGGGGATTCTCCCCTCCCGCAGGGACTGCCGGACAAAAATATTGAATGCCGTAGAGAGGTTCATTCCCAGCTCGGCAAAGAGGGCGTCAGCCTGCGCTTTCAAATCAGCGTCCATACGGATGCTGATATTCGTGGTAGTTCCAGCCATAGTTACAACTCCTTTTTTATTGATGACTATATTATACGCCGTTTGCACGAAGATTGCAACTGTTTGCACAGAAATTTTCAGTTCAGCTACCGCCATTATACCGCAAAATCCCCACAATTACAACGTGTGGAATTTATGCGAATTTTGGGTCGGAATAGTTCAGAAAAACGTGTTAATATCCTGTTGTAAACCTTAGAAAAACGTGTTGCATTGTATTCGACTTCGTGCTGCAATACGGGACGGAGATCATCCCGGTGTCGGCCAAGGGCGGCGAGGACAAATCCGCCCCCTCCTTCAAGCGGTATGTCGCCCAGCGCCAGCCGGAATACGCCCTGCGTTTCTCCAAACGGGGGTATCGGAAGGACGGAGCCATCACAAACCTGCCGCTGTACCTGGCAAGGAAGACAAAGGACTTGCTATAGCGAATAAAGTGCTTGCGGACGTGGGATAATTATGGTACAATGAGGGTGTAAAGGAGATGATTATAATGCCGCGTATTATACCGATCCGCGATTTGAAAGACACAACGGCAATTTCTCAGATGTGCAATGAGTCCAATGAGCCTGTGTATATCACAAAAAACGGCTATGGAGACATGGTCATCATGAGCATGAAAGCCTACGAGGAGAAGATGTTCATAGCCGATGTCTACTCCAAGCTGGCCGAGGCGGAAGTTGAGATCAAAGAGGGAAAGGTGTCCGATGCCTACGAAGGACTGCGGGCGCTGCGGGAAAAGTATGGTCTATAAACTCATTAAGACCGATTCCTTTCAGCGCGACCTTGACACTGTAATCGGTTATATTGTCCTGTCTCTGGAAAATAAGATTGCCGCCGCATCTCTGGTGGGCGCCATTGAAAAGAGCTATGATGAGATAGCGCGTATGCCGCTGATGTATGAAGCCTGCCATGACCCGCATTTGAAAAAATTGGGCTATCGGAAAGCGGTGATCCGCAATTACAGCATGGTCTATAAGGTGGACGAAGTAGCCAAAACGGTGTATATTTTGCGCCTGTTTCATGGCAGACAGGATTATATGAAACTGATTTAGCATTGGCAAAATTCAGCCCTATGTACCCCACCCTGTCCGTCTCTCCAAATCCAGCATCCCGAAGCAGAACCGCTCCCACGGTGTCAATGCTGTCTGTGACGGGTCGCCCTCCCGAATACGCATGGTGCGGCGGATCTCCTTGGGAATCACCACCCGGCCCAGATCGTCGATGCGGCGTACGATCCCGGTTGCTTTCATGGTTTTCCTCCTGCTTCCTGCCGCGGCTTCCCGCGGCTTTGTTTGTATCGTTCCAATTGTATTATCCGCAGGATTTGGAAGGGTATTCAAGTTCATCCGCTGGTTTTCTCTGGAAGCGTATCGGTTCAGAGGTTTTTTAACTGTTCCACCAGATATTTGACATCTTCAATTGAAGATGTATCAGATAGGGAAATCCGCAGCACACGGGAGGTTTCATCCGAACGGCCAATCGCCTGAAGGACATGTGAGGGTTCCCCTGCCGTACACGCGGAACCGGAAGAAATTGCGCACCGGCCGCTGACCTTTTTGATAAAACGCTCGTTGTCAAATACATCCTTGCGGACAATGACGCTGAGCAGGCCCGGGATATGGGCGTCCGGGTCACCCAGCAGTTCAAACATATCCGTATCCGCAAACAGCGCCCTCGCCGCTGTGTCAATTTGTTTCAGGCGCTTTGTCTGTTCCGCCTGCCGGGCCAATGCCAACTCGGCCGCTTTCCCAAACCCTACAATATTGTGTACCGGCAGGGTGCCGGCACGAATCCCGGATTCCTGCCCGCCGCCGTGCAGAAACGCGGTCATGGGGGGCAGCCCATATTCGTCGCTGCGGATGTACGCGGCGCCCACCCCCTTGGGGCCATGAAATTTGTGCGCTGATAATGACATATAATCCACAGGCGCCTGTCTGACATCAACCGGCAGCTTCCCGGAAACCTGCGTCGCGTCCGTATGGAACGGCACGCCATGCCGGTGGGCAGCGCCGCACAGGGCAGGGATATCGTTGATCGTGCCAATCTCGTTGTTGGCCCACATCAAGGTTACCAGCGTCGTCTCCGGGCGGATGGCGCCGTCCAGCGCTTCCGGCAAAACCCTGCCCAATGGGTCCGCCTCCAGAAATGTCACCTCATATCCGCGGTCCACCACAGCGCCGCGCCCCCCCAGCGAAAATGTGGCGTCATGGTTTGAATAGATCTCGCCGTTTAGATACCGGCAGGCATTGAGCACCGCATGGTGCTCAATGTTTGATGTGATGAGATGGTTACCCCGCCTTTCGTAGTATTTCCGATAGTCCGCAACCCCTTTGATAATCATATTATTGCTTTCGGTGGCGCCGCAGGTAAAAATAATTTCCTCCGGCTTTGCCCCTATCAACGCCGCAACCCTTTCCCTGCTTTCATCCACAGCCCGCTGGGCATTCCTGGCCAAGGTATAATACTTGCTGGACGGGTTTCCATATTCAACCGTCAAATATGGCAGCATCGCCTCGACAACCTCCGGGGCAATTGAAGTTGTGGCGCTATTGTCAAAATAGATCATACCGTGTCTCCCACGCCAAAAGATTCTAAAATATACCGGTCAAGGTTACCGGCATGCTTATACTTCGATTCCAGGATCAGGGCCCCCCGGTCGATATGGGCCTTCACATACTGCGGAAAGTATTCCGCTTCTGTCAGGGGGCGCCCCGCGGCCTGCTCCACGAGAACCTTAAAATAGGTGTCATACTCCCCGGTGATGGTCTGGCGGTTCAGTTCAAGCCCGTTCGTATCCGAGTGGTAGCCGTCGATGGGGGTCCCCTCCTTCAGCGACCACGCTATGGCATGTTTGACCAGGGTGTACGGCTTCAAATAGGTTTTACGCCCTATTTCCTCAAATATTTCAGCTGTTTTCGCAGCGGTTTTCAACTTGAATATCACACAGACCCTTCCTTCCCAAAATATCCAAGGCGCACAGACGTATGCCCTGTCGCTTTTTCGTTGGACAGCACATATTCGCTGGCGATCCGATCCGCAATGATATCGTGATAGGCCCCCACCACCTCTTCATCTGTGGACAGGATAATAACCTGGCCGCTGACAGATGAGAAAAACAATTTGGTCAATTGCCCGCGGTGCTCCATATCAATCCTGGCAAAGGGGGTGTCAATGATAAAGGGGATATTTTGCCCGGAGCTTTTGATGATCGCCCAGTACAGGGACAAAAGGAACACCTGCTTTTCGCCTTTCGACAACTGTGAAAATTCCACCAGCTTATAAAGGGGCAGGACCTGCTCCCCCGGCGCATCCCCCCCATCCAAAAGATACTTTTTCATCTTTTTCCGAAGCGTCCGCTTTGACGTAATCCCAAACCGGTCCATCAGGATGCCCATACCGCGGCTTCCCAGCCGGACCCTCAGCTCGTCCACCCCGACGTTATCCGCCAGGGCATACAATTCCGAGAGCGTATACTCCTGTTTTTTATACATGGAGATGTTGAAGGCCCCGTCTATCTCCATCAAGTCAACAAAGTTATCCTTATGGGTTATCTCCCGGAACATTTGCAAAGCCGCCCGCTCTATTTGCCCGAATTTCTCCTGGATAGTATCAGATATCAAGTCATCCATCATGGAACTGATGCGCGCGGTGTACAGGTAAGCGGTCTTATTTTTGGATTCCGTTTGGAGCCGGACCCGCAGCGCGTCCATCTCCTTGCCCAGCGAAGCCCTGTCCGCGTCCAGCTTGCAAAGCTGCTCCTGGGCCGCAGTTATGGAATTGTCATATCCCACGATCTGCTTGGACAAATCGTTAAACTTCTCAAAAAATGTATTTGCGTCAATGCTTGGCAGCGATTCCCGCAACTGCCGGGACGCTTTTTCATATTTGTCCGCCGCATCCTTTTTAGAATCAACCGCCCGGATGATGTCCTGGGCGTCAAAGCTGTACAGCCGCACCAAAAGCGCGGAAACCTGCCTGCGCTGTTCATCGGAGAGGTCGTGGATAAATTGAAATCCCTCCGGGTCTTTTTCGGGACACAGCGTACAGGAAATGCTGTCATACAGCCGCCGGGATAACGCCTCAGCTTGTTCCGAAGGGACAATGCCAGCCGCTAAAATGGCATTTTCCAGCATATTAACCGACAGCTGCCGCGTCGATATCAGGTACTGCTGCATCCTCTCCTCCCGGAGAAGCTGTTCATCGACCGCCCGTGACAGGTCATAGGTGATATAGAACGGCATAATGCCTTCCACATAATCCCGAATCTTTTTGGAATATTCGTTCTTCTCCTGCTCATGCTGGCGCAGCTTGTGGTTAAGCCCGTCCCGCTCGTTCTTGCTGAGCCCCCCGGAGTTTTTAAACTGGGCCTCCAGGCTGGTTTTTTCGTCGATTGCGGCGCTCTTCCCCTCCCTCAGCGCCTGCAATCCGGCCTCCGCTTTTGCCGCGCGGCGCTCCAGCTCCTCCAGCGCCGCTTCTTTTGCTCTCAGCTGCCCCAGCAGGTCATCATAAGCCGAATCCAGCGACTCGGGCCCCACATAGGTGTCGCAGAATTTTTTGATTATGCTGAAGGTATCATAGCCGCACAGGGTCAATATCGCATTTTTAATATGCCAGTTATACGTGGAATCAGAAAAGAAGCTGGAAATCTCCTCCCCGTCAAAAAAGAAGAACTCAAACATACTGGGTGGAACCACCGTAAACAGGTAATTCTGAAAATAGTCCCGCTCCCTGTCGGACAGCCTCTTCGAACCATCGCTTACCCAATAGGTCTCCCGCACCCTCTGTCCGATATAGTTCCACTCGCGATGGACCGTATAGGTGGTCCGGCCCTGGTTGACGGGCAGCGCCACTTCTATTTCGACATATGTTTTGACCTCGGCCTCCGCAAAGGCATCATGGTTCATCAGCTCTTTTATCCTTGCGGAGTAATGGGCGTTTTTCCCCTGGTAGCGAAAGCACAGGGGGCCGTACAGGGCCAGCTTGATTGCAGTGAAAAGCGACGTTTTCCCCGCCCCGTTATTCCCTCCGATTAAAACGATATTCTTATCGGCACTTGTAGAAAAATCAAGCTCTACCTCACCTGCATAGGAGCTGAAATTATATAGTTTGACCTTCCCCAGTTCCATTGGACATACCTTCTCCCGGCTCGCACAGCGACTTTTCCTGAAGCCACTGCTGCGATACCGCCTTTGTCAGTTTTTCGCGCAGGCCCTTGGTATTAGAATAGTGCTTATACAAATTGGTCCCCAAAATCATGGAGTTGACCAGCTCCACGGGCACGTTGCTGCGTTTTGCGTAAAGCGCGATCTTTTCGCGGGTCCTTTCATCAAAAAGGGGGTGCTTGAACCCGTCCCATGGCAGCCGTACCCCCGTCTCTTCAAAATAAATATCGACCAGCGTTCTCCTGGTAATATCCTTTTCCTCGTCCCAGATTTTATCAATCGCCTGCAGCTCTTCCATGGTGATGAGCTCATAATTCATCTGCCGCTGGGTCGCCAGCAGCCGCCGGAGGATCATCTGCCGCGCTTCCCAGGTAAACGGCCCATAGCCCAGCTCGTTGTTCGCCGTATAGTATACCGTCCCGTCGCGGCGTTTTTTTTCGCGATATTCATCCCGGTCACGGATATCCATCAGCCACTTCCGAAATTCCGCCAACGGCCTCAGTTCCCTGTGCCCGCTTCGGATAAATCCATTCAGGGATTTATCCTCTTTAACCACCGTGCAGATCCAGCAGCCAAACCGGGATTGGCCGCAGGACTGCTGCTGCTTATCCCTGCTGGAGATGCCTGCAAACGGGCACTCGCCGCTATCCGCCCCGGCGTACAGGCTGATAAGCTCATTATTATCCCCGCCCCATGCCGTTTTGCGCTGGTTTGAGCCCAAAATATCCCACACATCATCCGTTGTGAGTTCCGAGATCGCCGGGTAGACAAACGCCTTTTTAATGGTCTCATGCCGGTTCAGTAGGCGCCCCAGCAGCTCCCGTCCCTCCATACGTTTCCGGCGGGCGCTGCTTTCCGCTTTCCGGACGCCTAGCAATACGACTACCTCTGTGTTTTGTTCTTCAATAATTGATTGGATGTATTTCCCGCTGGGCGCAATTTTCAGCCGGTCCGTGCACCAACGGAACGTGCCGTTTGTACGCGGCGTCGGAAATCCGCGCCCAATCACGTTGGCCCAGAACGAATTGTCCGGCTCAGGCGTGACCTTTTTCACGACGACGGGAAGATTGTCGTGCTCTTTGCTGGCCGCCGTTCGGAGCTGATCCAGCATTTGGTCCAAATAGATCTTAATCAGGGGGTTTTCCACCAAAGTATCCGATGAGACAATATAAACCTTTTTATGCCTTTTCTCTGGAGGGAGTTGTTTCAGCATCGTGTAAACCAGATGCGTCACAACAGTCGAATCTTTTCCTCCGCTGTACCCAATAATCCATGGCCGCTCATCGGACATATATACATACCGGATCTCCTCCAGCAGGTCTTGCAGGGTGTTTTCTTCAAAATAACTACTTGCCATCTCGGTTCTGTGCCCCTTATGTCTTTCTATGATTTACCGTAACGCGCGGCCTGAATGCCCCATTCCAGAAAGCGCTTTGGCTTTATCAGATATTGAAAGTATAGCACACCCGGCAAAAAAACACCAGATAATTTTGGGCGAATCGAAAATTGCCGCCAAAGCAGCACCATTTGCCTGTCTTTTCAGATTCAGGCGCTGTCGTCCGCCCTTAAAAAAGTATGCCGCCACATTGCCTCCCAGCGAATTTTATGATATTTTAAAATAGAGCCGGTTAAAGATGCCGGGGGAGAACCAAGGGGTATTTTTGAAAAACGGCCTACAGGGAGGGATACAGATGCAGGACAGGTATACCGGCGACATCGGAGATTTTGGCAAACTGGGACTGCTCCGGCAGCTGAGCACCCGGCTTTCCATCGGCGTAAATTGGTATCTGTCGCCGGACGAAAGCCATAACGGGGATGGGCGGCATGTCGGCTACCTGCAAAAGGACTGGTTTCAGGCTTGCGACCCCGGCCTCTGCGCCGCATTGAGCCGCATCGTGGCTTCCGGGCAGCGGAGTGTATCCGCGCTGGAGGAGGCTGGCATACTTTCCGCCGTTTTTTATTCCGAGGCGCTTGATTTTAACCGCTTGACAAAACCGGAACGGGAAGAGCGCCGCGGGTCGTGGCATCGGGATGCCCTGGCGAAGTTGAACGGGCGCGATCTTGTCTTTGCCGACCCAGACAACGGGCTCATGGTTCCCTCCGCCCAGGGCGGCCCAAAGGGCAACAAGTTTGTCCTGCCCTCCGAACTGGCCGGCTACTACCGCCAGGGCTCCAGCGTGGTCTACTACCAGCACAAGGCCCGGCGGCCGGACGAGTTCTATATCCGGCAGCACCGGCAGCTGCTGGACTCCGGGGCCTTTCCCGGCGCGGGCGGCGCGGGGCTGAAATTTGTGTCCACCTCCCTGCGGTTCTACTTCTTCCTCCTTCAGCCCAGGCACACCGCCGCTGCCACCGCCTGCATCGGACAGATGCTCGCCACCCCTTGGCGCAGACATTTTCAGCTTCTTGGGGGGCTGGACTGATGAAAAGGGGGCTCCCATAAGCTGTGGGAACCCCCTTTTCATCAGTTTCCTTCCTTCAGGAAGCCAGCACCTCCGCCGCATTGGTGCCGGCTTCACATTTTCAATGACGCCGCCCTACTCAATGACAAATATGGAGCGCACCACCCCCATGCCCACCTTACAGAAACATGGCCGCCCGGAGCTGCACATGATTGCTATGTCAACGTCAACCTGAGATTGTAAGAAAACGCCGAAGAAATTTTGTCATTTTTCGGCGGGGGAGATAACAAAATCAGGTACTTCCCTGTTCAAAAAGAGTGTTCACGATCTGCTGCTTCTGGCGCATAAATTCCATGCGCTCCTTCAGGCGGTAAGACTCGCCCTTGATGTTGATGACAATGCAGTGATGCAGGACGCGGTCCAAAATTGCGGAGGCGATGGTGACGTCGGCAAAGACCTCGTTCCACTGGGAGAAGGTCTTGTTGGAGGTAAAGACGGTAGACGTCTTCTCATACCGCCTGGCAATGAGCTGGAAGAACAGGTTGGCGCCCTGGATGTCCATGGGAAGGTAGCCGATCTCGTCGATGATGAGCATCCTGTACTTGGCCAGGACCCTGAGTTTGTCTGGCAAGCGGTTCTCAAAATGTGCCTTCTTAAGCTGCTCGATGAGCTGGTGGCAGTTGATGTAGTAGGTGGAAAAGCGGTGCTGGGCCGCCACAAGGCCCAATGCTGAAGCCAGATGGGTCTTGCCCACGCCGGGCGGACCGAGGAATACCACATTCTCGCCATTTTCCAGGAAACGCATGGTGGCCAGTTCGTCGATCTGGCGCTTGTCGATGGAGGGCTGGAAGGAGAAATCGAAGTCGTCCAAGGTCTTCTTGATGGGGAAGCCAGACATCTGGATTTGCTTCTCATAGGCCCGTCTCCGCTTGGATTTGGCTTCTTCTGAGAAAATGTGATCCAAAACCTCCACAATGTTGAGCTTGTCCGCCACGGCCCGTTCCAGGTAGTTGTCCAGAATCTCCAGGGTGTTTTTCATCTTAAGGGCTTCCAGGTTTTCCCTCAGCCTGTCCATAGTAAATTCAGTCATACAGCACCTCGTCATATCTGGACAAATCGGAGGGTTTCAAGGGGAAATCAATTACCTTCTCCTGCTCTAACAGAATATTTTCCGCATCCATCGTCTGTTTCAAAGTGAGCCGCCGGTAGTGCTGGAGATTGACAACCTCGTCGGAAGAAATTCCGATCTGCTGCGTCCCCGCCTGCGGCGAGGACTACGCCCGCTCTATTCCTTCCTCCTCTCCAAACCGAAATCACTCTGTTGGGTTCCGGTTTACATCTCTTGACAAGGGCACACAGCCCATAATCTGCCTCAATTTGAGGTAAGTTTTTGGAGGTGAACAACCTTTTGAGCGATAACTGGATCGTAGGAAATTTACAATCCGCGTTCAACACCTGGAATGACAAACTGACGGAGATATGGTCGCTGGTGACGACCTCCCCCGAAACCTTCCGGGGCGGCGCTAGCCGCCTAGGTATCCACACCGAGGGCCATCCCGGTAAAGAAGTCCGTCACACCAGCCGCCGCCAGCTTGTCGATCTGATGGGCAAGCACAGCTTTCAATTCAACGCACCGGGGGTCTTTCTCGTCATACTTCCAGGGGAATTTGGCGGGGCGGTGTCCCGTAAAGGCACAGCACCTATTAGCCTCAACAGATATATGCTTGAAATATTTCCCCGTGATAAGTTGTTGAGGGATACGATAAAATGAAAATTGAGTGCTTTGGTCACCGTAATAATAATCGAAAAATGTTTCATTGACCATAAGGTCAGTACGCATAAAGGACAAGACAAAAAACAACATATAATAAGGCAGTTACCGAAAATAGAAACCTTTGTGACAAAATCAAACAAGCAGAAAAAAGCACGATTTGACAATCAACGTCAATCGTGCTTTTTTCATTTTTGAAAAGGAGAGCAACCTATGTCGAACGTAACTTTATCAGACTATTTCTGTGGCGATGAAGAAATACGGTTTTCACATTTCCGAATCCCCCGCCAGCTTATCACCCATTCCAGCTTCAAGCCCCTGTCTGCGGATGCCAAGCTGTTATATGGTATGCTAATGGACGTTACAGAAAAAGAGGCAGACATTTATCAGCAGATTTTGAAACATACCATCCCACAGTTTCAAGAAATCGGGGTGAACCTGTTTATTTGGGACGGCGTGGCATGGTATGACGATCCGAGAAATATGACGGCCCATACCATTATCGCTATCCCCGCCGTGTGGCTACCCTTTGAGGAACAAGGGCAGTCGGTGGCCGGTTGGCTGCCCGATGCTGTCAACGGCCATTTGAAAGACTACGGCCTTGATTTGGTCAATAAGCAATACTGAACGCCTACAGTACCACAGGAAAATTGTATTTTTAGCGAAGTAATTGCGAATGTAGCCAAAAGTTGCTGGATAGTTGCTTGACTTTTGCGGGCATGGAGGCTTTTGAGAAATTAAAAGCCTCCATTTTTATATAAAATAGCGGACGCATAATGTAATTTCATCGCTTAAAGTTTATCAGAAAATGCGTCTCACGGTGAGACGCATTTCTCAACGGGTGACGCTGGGTAAAATTCGGTTATGCGGATATTGAAAAGTAGAGAGGCAGATTTTCAATGTCAAGATTTGAGATATTCAACGAGATCATGTTTGAAGCCTACTGCAAAAAGGCTGTCAGTAACGCCACAAAGAAAGAACGCCAGAAAAAATCTAAACAGGGACAGATGGAGCAATCCCTCTCTACGTTGACAGACGCCGCACTTTATAGTTTGGCGGCAGGAGGCGGTGAAGCGGAACAGCTGGAGGAATCATGTCAGACATTCCACGTTCAAGGAATGAATATCCCTGTTTATGACCCGAAGCTGTCCAAAGCGTTGTCCTACTTAATGCCAAAAGACAGGGAAATCATTTTGCTTTATTATATCAAAGGGTTGAAATACACTCAAATTGCCCCGCTGGTACATATAAGTGCGTCCGCTGTTTCTCGGCGGAGCAGGGCCGCAACTAAACGGCTGCTGGAATTGATAGAGAACGCTCCATGAAACGAGTACCCTTTTCTATCATCCAAGCGGCAAAGAGATTTGACGCTGAAGCCGTCCAGTTTGTACTCCAGCACTTTGAGGGATTTATCACAAGCTGCTGCCTATGCCGCTATTATGGTCGAGCAGACCAAGAAATGCAGAAAGACGGCGTAACCATCTAGTCACGCCGCCCTCTGCGGCAATAGTTCCTTATTACCTGTAAGCCCTTAAGTTGCCGGAATTATTAATGCAATAGGAACGAATAAATATCCCGATTTTTCCTCACTCAAACTTTTGCAAAAGTTTGGGCCAAAAAGGGGCTTTTCCTTCATTTTTGCCCCAAAAACGCCCAAAAAGCTGTTTTGAAAATTTAGCGTCAAAAACCCGCAAAATCCCAGTAATACTGCGCTTTTGCGGGCTTTTCTCCGCCCAAAATTTTTACTCACCCAATATACATTGCGTCCCCAAAGGAGAAAAACCGATAGCGCTCCCGCACTGCCTCCCCATAGGCCGCCAGCACATGTTCCCGCCCCGCCAGGGCGGATACCAACATGATGAGGGTGGATTCCGGCAGGTGGAAGTTGGTGATGAGGCCGTCCAGCACCTTGAAACGGTAGCCTGGGTAGATGAAGATATTGGTCCACCCCGCTGATGCCTTCAGCGTGCCGTCCTCATCCGACCAGCTCTCGATGGTGCGGCAGGAGGTGGTGCCTACACAGATGACCCGGCCCCCCCGCCGCTTTGTCTTGTTCACCATATCGGCGGTCTCCCGGGGGATGACGCAGTATTCCGAATGCATCTCGTGCTCGTCCAGATTTTCCGCTTTCACCGGGCGGAAGGTTCCCAGCCCCACGTGGAGGGTCACATAGCACACCCTCACCCCCATGGCCTGGATCTGCCCCAACAGCTCGGGGGTGAAGTGCAGCCCCGCCGTGGGTGCGGCGGCGGAGCCCGCCACTTTGGAGTAAACCGTCTGATAGCGCTCCGAATCCTCCAGCTCCGCCTTGATATAGGGCGGCAGGGGCATTTTGCCCAGCCTCTCCAGCGTCTCCAGGAAAATACCGTCATAGTCGAAGCGAACCAGCCGGTTGCCTCCCGCCCCCTCTCCCACTATCTGGGCGGACAGCTCCCCGTCCCCAAAGGTGACCTTTGCGCCGGGGCGCAGCTTCTTCCCGGGTCGCACCAGACACTCCCAAACCTTGTCCCCCCGGTCGATGAGCAGCAGCACCTCGCAGGCCCCTCCCCCCGCCCGCTTCCCAATGAGCCGGGCAGGCAGCACCCGGCTGTCGTTGAGTACCAGGCAGTCGCCGGGGCGCAGCAAGGAGGGCAGGTCATAGAAGTGCAGATGACGGGTGGCCCCCGTCGCCTTGTCCATCGCCATAAGCCGGGAAGCGTCCCGCCGCTCCAGGGGCGTCTGGGCGATGAGCTCCGGGGGCAGGTCAAAATAAAAATCGGATGTTTTCACATATATCCCACCGTAATGCCAGTATAGTAGAATTGCAGAATCTGCTGATACGTATGCCCCTGCTCGGCCATGGCCTTCGCGCCGAACTGGCTCATGCCGATGTTGTGGCCCCAGCCCCGGCCCGCAAAGGTGATGGAGCCGTTCACCGCCGCGGCGGAAGAGGCCCACTGGTTGGCGCCCTGGCCCTGGTTCTGCCCGCCGCCCTGGTCCAGCAGGGAGGTGCCGCTGTCGGTGATGACATACACGCCGCCATTCATAGGCGTCAGGTTCCCGCTGCCATCCATGGCGTACAGGCCGGATAGGGTATCCACCGGGACGCTTCCATTGATTGAAACACTCCCAGACGGGTTGGTCGGCACAGCTTGGGAACCGCTGTCCCCCGCAAAGCCGTAGCGGTAGGAGCGCAGGCCCAGGTTCTTAATCATTCTATAGGTGCTCACCGAGTAGTTTTTCCCGGCGCTGTCGGTGAAGGTCACCGTCTTGGGGTTGCCGGTGGGGCTGTAGGAGCTGATGGAGGCCGACACCAGGGGGGCGCTGACCGAGTACCCCGAGAACAGCTTGGAGATCAGCTCGTTGCTGGAAAAGGTGCGGGTCCAACTGTTGTTCAGGTTCAGGCTCGCCTCATAGGGGTCAACCACCCCCACCAGATAGGGGTACAGGGACTGGTTGCTCTCCCAGGCGACGGAGACGCTTTCGCTGGCCCCGCCGTTGCTGGAGTAGTAGAAGGTTTGGGCCACCTTGCCGTTGTACAGGCACACCTGTCCGGCAGTCTGGTCCACCGCCGCGTCGGAGTTGGCCCCCGCCTTTTCCCGGCCATAATATGCCTGGCAGTCGGTGTCGAAGCAGATGTCAAAGTGGTGGGCGGCATGCTTGCTGCCCAGGGAGAGGGCATAGCTGCGCGCCGCCACCGCCTGAGCCTTCAGCGCCTCGGTGGGCCAGCTGTTGTCCATCTCGTTGGCGACCACGCCCTTCACGTAGTCCTCCAGCCCCACGATGTTCACCACCGTCAGCTTGCCTCCGTTGATGCGCTCGAAGCGGAAGCCGCCGTTATACAAGCAGCCCTTGCTCCAGGTGGTGCATTTCTCCGCCCCGGTCTGGATGGGCTCTACCCCCAGGCCAGTACCGCTTCCCAGGTCGTCATACTGGAACAGGATGGCGTTGGTGCCGGTAGCCACCACGTTCACCCCAAATCCCGATGTGCCCCGCAGTTCGGAATAAACCCCCTGGGCGGCCAGAGACGCCTGGGCGGCCACCGCCCCGTCCCGGGTGGTGTAATTGCCCACCCGGGCATAATATACCCCGCCGATATACGCCGCAAACCCGCCGGGATAAGCGGAGGCCTCCGCCTGGGCCTCTGCGAAGGAGAGGTATGTCCCCGGCAGCTCCAGATGGTACTCCCCCACCGCAATGGAGGAAGCGGCGGCCGTGTGGTAGCTCTGGTAACCGTCATAGGTACCGTAGTAAACGTTCACCGTTTCCACCACGGAGATGGCCGTCTGACTGGCGACCCCCAGCTCCACAAAGCGGTTGGAGCTGTCGTAATATCCAAAGCGGAAACCGCTCCCCTCCTCGTTGAGCAAGTTCACCCCCTCTATAGCCCCGGTGCCGTAGTGGAGGCCCACCCGGATGATGCGCTCACCAGTACCGGCGGGGGCGGCGGAGGCTGTTCCGCTTCCCAGGACCAGCAAAAGGACGGACAGGAACAGCGCTGCAATTTGCACGAAATTTCTCCTCATTAGACGCTCCATTTCTCCACTTTAGGCGGCGGCGCGAAATTGACACTTTAACGTGTTGATGTTATAGTGGTATCAGCTGTACCCTTTCGCAGCACATGTATTTCGACATTATTTTATATTATAGCGTATCCGCGTCTGGGCCGCAAGTCCTAAATTCCGCCCCGGCGCAGCGCACAGGAGGCAGATTGGCATGGAAAAATATAAAGTCGGCGTCATCGGCGCCACCGGAATGGTGGGCCAGCGCTTCATCACCCTGCTGGAGAACCATCCCTGGTTCCAGCTCACCGCAGTGGCCGCCAGCCCCCGTTCCGCAGGTAAGCGGTACGAGGACGCGGTGGGCTCCCGCTGGGCCATGGACACTCCCATCCCCCAGGAGGCCCGCGGCCTGGTACTCCTCTCCGCCCAGGACGACGTGGATAAAATCGCCTCCATGGTTGATTTCGTGTTCTCCGCCGTGGACATGAAGAAGGAGGAGATCAAGACGCTGGAGGAGGAGTACGCCCGACATGAGTGCCCAGTGGTTTCCAACAACTCCGCCCACCGCTGGACCGGCGATGTGCCCATGGTCATCCCCGAGGTGAACCCGGAGCACATTGCGGTCATCAAAGCCCAGCGGCAGCGTCTGGGCACGCGTCGGGGTTTCATCGCCGTCAAATCCAACTGCTCCATTCAAAGCTATGTCCCCGCCCTGTCCCCCCTGCGCTCTTTCGGTGTGGAGAAGGTGCTGGTGTGCACCTACCAGGCCATCTCCGGCGCGGGCAAGACCTTCGCCACCTGGCCCGAGATGGTAGATAACCTGATCCCCTACATCGGCGGCGAGGAGGAGAAGAGCGAGCAGGAACCGCTGAAGGTATGGGGCCGGGTTGAGAACGGCGTCATTGTCAACGCCCAGGGCACCTCCATCACTGCCCAGTGCCTGCGGGTGCCGGTGTCCAACGGCCACACCGCCGCCGCCTTTGTCACCTTCAAACACAAGCCCACCATGGAACAGATAAAGCAGGCGTGGAAGGATTTCAAGGGCCGTGCCCAGGAGCTGGCGCTGCCCACCGCCCCCAAGCAGTTCCTCCACTACTTTGAGGAGCCGGACCGGCCCCAGGCCCGGCTGGACCGGGATCTGGAAGGCGGTATGGCTGTGTCCATCGGCCGCCTGCGCCCGGATACCCAGTACGACTACAAATTCGTTTCCCTGTCCCACAACACCCTGCGGGGCGCGGCGGGCGGCGGCGTCGAGCTGGCCGAGCTGCTGTGCGCCGAGGGGTATATTGAGCATAAATAAGGAGGCTGTCCTATGAGAACACCCGTCTTTACCGGCTCCTGCCCCGCCCTGGTCACCCCTTTTGACCAGAACAACATCATCAACTACGACGCCTTCGGCAGGCTCATCGACGCGCAGATTGAGGCCGGGGTGGACGCAGTGTGCGTGTGCGGCACCACCGGCGAATCGGCTACCATGTCCATCCGGGAGCACATCGCCGCCGTGGAGTTCTGCGTCAAGCGGGTGAACCACCGTGTGAAGGTGATCGCCGGGGCAGGTTCCAACGACACCTCCGCCGCCGTCTACCTGTCCCAGCATGCCCAGGACTCCGGGGCGGACGCCCTGCTCCATGTCACCCCCTACTATAATAAGGCCAGCCAGGCAGGGCTCATCAAGCACTATGAGTACATCGCCGACCGGGTGGAACTGCCTATCATCCTCTATAACGTGCCCGGCCGCACCGGCGTGTCCTTCACCGCCGAGACCTACAAGGTGTTGTCTGAAAACCCCAAGATCAACGGGGTCAAGGAGGCCAGCGGCAATTTCTCCCTGTTGGCCCACACCCGGTTCCTCTGCGGGGACGACTTCTTCATCTGGTCGGGCAACGACGACCAGGTGGTGCCGATGATGGCCCTGGGGGCCAAGGGGGTCATCTCGGTAGCCTCCAATATCGTCCCCAAAGTGATGGTGAAAATGAGCCACCTGTGCCTGGACAACGACTTTGCCGCCGCCTCCCGGCTGCAAATCCAGTACATGGATCTCATCGACGCGCTGTTCACTGAGGTGAACCCCATTCCTATCAAAGCTGCCATGAACCTGCTGGGCATGGAGGCGGGCCCCCTGCGCCTGCCGCTATGCGACATCTCGGAGAAAAACCTGGAGGTTTTGCACCGTGCCATGGGGCGGGCGGATCTGCTGCGTGAGCCGGCACTCCAGATATAAGGCAAAAGGAGCCGTTCATATGCAAAAGATTATCATCTCCGGCTGCTGCGGCCACATGGGCCGGGTGGTGGCGGACATCTGTGCCAATGACCCTGACACAGAAATTGCGGCAGGTATTGATCTGCTGGCCCAGCCTATGGAGGGCTTTCCCGTGTTCTCCACCCCTGCCGCCTGCCATGTGGACGCGGACGCTGTGGTTGACTTTTCCCACCCCGCCGCCCTGGGCCCTTTGCTGGAATTCTGCGTAGGGCGAAAGCTGCCCGCCGTATTGGCCACCACCGGCTATTCGGACGAGCAGCTTGACCAGATCGGCCAGGCCGCCCATTCCATCCCCATCTTCCGCTCCGCCAACATGTCCCTGGGCGTCAACGTGCTGATGGATTTGGTGCGGCGCGCCGCTTCTCTGCTGGGCGGGGACTTCGACGTGGAGATTGAGGAGCGCCACCACCGCCGCAAACTGGACGCCCCCAGCGGCACCGCGCTGATGCTGGCGGACGCCGCCGCCTCCACCCTGCCCTATCAGCCCGACTATATCTATGACCGCCACAGCGTCCGCAAGCCCAGGGACAAACAGGAGATCGGCATTTCCTCCCTTCGCGGGGGCACCATTGTGGGCGACCACACCGTGGTATTTGCCGGGCGGGACGAGGTGATTGAAATCAGCCACCGGGCCGCCAGCCGGGAGGTATTCGCCGCCGGGGCGGTGAAGGCGGCCAAGTTCCTGGCCGGGGTAAACGCGCCGGGGCTGTACGCCATGTCTCACCTTATCGCCGGAGAGAAAGGAAACTGACCATGGATATCTGGGAGAGGCTTTACCAGACAGCCAAAGGGCAATACCTCCCCCGGGAGGTCTCCCCCTTTATATACGCCCACCATGTGGTATGTGCCCTGGAAAGCGAAAACGGCCAGATTTTCACCGGCTTTTGCGTGGAAAGCTGCTGCGGTGTGCTGGATTTGTGCGCCGAGCGGGTGGCCGCCCTCAAAACATGTATGCGAACGGCGGCCAGACCGTGATAAAACGGCTCATCGTCTTTCGGTACTGTCTGCCCTACGGCGGGGGCAGCGGGATGCCCTGCCGGGCCTGCCGGGAGTTTTTCATGCAGCTGGATCTGCGCAACCAAAATATGGAGATCATGGCGGACTATGACAGCCGCGAAACCGTCACTCTGGGGAATCTGATTCCCAACTGGTGGGGGATGGAGCGTTATGAAGCCCAAACATAAAGAAACCGGGGCCGCCGAAACGGCCCCGGTTTTCCTTCTATATCGCTCCCGGCCTCACTGTGCCTGGGAGATATCCATGCCGAAATATTTGACGGACAGCTCCGTCAGCGTCCCGTCCTGGCCCAGCTCCTCCAGCGCCTTGTCAATCGCCTTCCGCAAGGAGGCCGTATCCTCCCCCTTGCGCATGGGGATAGCCACCTGGGTGGCCTGGGGGTCTGTGCAGGCAATCTTCACCTGGGCGTCCGAATGGGCGTTCAGGTAGTCGTAATAGCTCACCTCAGCATTCAGGGTGGCGTCGATGCGTCCGGAGGTCAGCAGCTCGATGGTCTGGATGAAATCGTCCACGCCGGTGACTTGCGCTCCATACGCCTCCCCCACGGCAGCGTAAGTGCTGTTTAACGTATTTGCCGTTTTTTTCCCGGCCAGGTCCTCCATGGCTTGGATGGAATCATCGTTGGCGCGGACGATGACCACGGTGCGGTTGTAGGCGTAGGGCGTGGAGAAATCATACTTTTCCTGCCGCGCCTCGTCAATGTCTACGCCGTTTACCATGATGTCATACCGCCCGGACTCCAGCCCGGCCAGCAGGCCGGACCACTCGCCCTCCACAAAGCTCACCTTCACGCCCAGCTTTTCCCCGATGGCCTTGGCGACCTCCACGTCATAGCCTACCAGCTCGTCGCTCTCGTCGTGGTAGGTCCAGGGCGCCCAGGTGCCCTCCATGGCCACCGTGATCTCCCCCTTGGCCTGGATGGCGGCCAGAAGATCGCTCCCCATGTCGCTCGCCTGGGGCTTCTCTGCGGCGCAGCCCGCCAGCGCGGCCAGACACAGTGCCAGCGCGGCAAAAACCGCCGCACACTGTTTCCAATTCATGGTCTAATCACTCCTCCTTGCAATAGTTTTCATTGTTATCCCATGTACTTGTCCAAAAACGCCCCTACCGTGGACCAATATAGCTCCGGGTCCTTCCAGGACGCCTCGCCGTGGCCCGCACCGGGGACGGACAGCCGCTCCTTGTCCGGGCCGGCGCAGGCGCTATACACCACATCCAGCATAGAGTAGGGCACAAAGGTGTCCTCCTCCCCGTGGATAAACAGCATGGGCCGCACGTTCTTTTTCAACTGCTCCACCGCCGACGCCTCCTTGAAGCCGTATCCCGCCCGAATCTGGGTCACCAAGGATGCGGCATCCAGCACCGGGAAGGTGGGCAGACCGAACATCTCCTGGAGCTGTCCCGCGAACTCGTCCCATACGGAGGTATAGCCGCAGTCCTCGATGACGCATTTCACGCTGGGGGACAAATCGGCTTCCCCGGCGGTCATCATCACCGTGGCCCCGCCCATGGAAACGCCAAACAGCACGATCTCCGCGTCCGAATCCTGATCCACCAGGGTGTCCACCCAGGCCACGATATCCCGCCGTTCCGGCCAGCCCATGCCAACATACCGGCCCTCGCTCAGCTCGTGGGCCCGGGCGGCGGGGGCCAGGATATTGTAGCCCATCTCATAAAAACGGGCGGCAAACCGGCCGCCCATCTGGGGGATGCTGCCGTAGCCGTGGCAGATCACGGCGTATTTGTGGCTCTGCTGGGGTTGGGCCAGGTACAGCCCGTGGAGCTTCAGCCCGTCGTGGCTGGTGAGCCAGCGGTCCTCGCTGTTCTCGCTGAACCACGCGCTGTCCCCCTCCAGCACCCAGTCCCCCTCCTCATAGCTGCCCACCATGCCGCCAAATTCCGGGTCCAGGGCAAAGTGGAACAGATAATTCCCAGCAAAGGCCAGCGCCCCCGCCAGCAGCACCAGCACACACGTCAGCACGATGAGGGCGGTCTTCCACCTCCGGCTGGTTTTCTTGGTTTTTTCCATCCGACTTCACTCCTTGCGTTCAAGTCCGCCGGTCTGAAGGAAGGCGCGGGTGCGCCCCTCCTCCGGGCATTCAAATACCTTTTTGGACGGCCCGGACTCCACCACCACGCCGCCCTCCATAAACACCGTCTGGCTGGACACGGTGCGGGCAAAGCCCAGTTCATGGGTGACCACCAGCATGGTCATCCCCTCATCCGCCAGCCGACGCATCACCGCCAGCACCTCCCCCGTCAGCTCCGGGTCCAGTGCGGAGGTGGGCTCGTCGAAGTAGATGATCTCCGGCTCCACCGCCATGGCCCGGGCGATGGCCACCCGCTGCTGCTGGCCGCCGGACAGCTGACTGGGATACTGATCCATATGCTCCGCCATGCCCACTTTTGAAAGGGCCCTGCGGCCCAGTTCCTCCGCCTCGGCTTTCGGAATCCCCCGGGCTACAATCAACCCCTCGGTGACATTTTCCAGGGCGGTCTTGTTCAAAAACAGGTTGTAGCCCTGAAAGACAAAAGCTGTCTTTTTCCGCACGCGGGCGGCATCCTTTTTGGACATACGCCCCAGCCGGAATTCCTCCCCGTCAAAGCGCAGCGTCCCCTCGTCCGCCCGCTCCAGAAAATTCAGGCAGCGCAGCAGGGTGGTCTTTCCCGAACCGCTTGGGCCCAGTATGGCCACCACGTCCCCCTTTTCCACCCGCAGGTCCACCCCTTTGAGCACCTGGGCCTGCCCAAAGGATTTGCGGACATTGTTCACTTCCAGTACCACGGCTCACCCCTCCCGGCTCTCATAGGCGCTCAACTTCCGCTCCCCCACACGCTGCAGCCAGGTGAGCACGGTGGAAAACAGCAGATAAATGAGGCCCACCTCTATGTACAGCGCCAGCGGCTCATATACCCGGGCATTGATCTGCTCCGTGGCCCGGAACATCTCCACCACCGTGATATTTGCGGCCAGGGAGGTGTCCTTGACCATAGCGATCAGCGAGTTGGACAGCGGCGGGAACGCCGTGCGCATGGCCTGGGGGAGCACAATGCGGCGCATGGTCTGGAGGTAGCTCAGCCCGGCGCAAAGCCCCGCCTCCAGCTGCCCGGCGGGCACAGCCTCCAGCGCGGCCCGCACGGTCTCCGCGCAATAAGCGCCCTCGTTGAGGGAAAACACAATCACCGCTGCGGGGAAAGGCTCAATGCGCACCCCCACCTTGGGCAGCCCGTAAAACACCACAAACAGCTGCACCAACAGGGGCGTGCCCCGAAAAATCCAAATGTAAAAACGGCATAACTGGGTGGCCACCGGCACCCGGGCAAACTGGACTATGGCCGCCGCCACAGCGATGAGCATGGCGCAGGAGAAAGCGATGGCCGTCAACGGTATGGTAACCGTCAGTCCTGGGATCAGAATTTTAGGGAAGGAGTCCGCCAGAATCCCCAGCAGGGGAAAGCTGTTAAACAGGTTTTCAAGCATGGGCGCTCACTCCTCTCCATTTGAAGCCTGCGCTATGCGCTCAGGCAACAGCGTAATTATACGTCATGCCGCCGGAAATGGCAAATACCCTTAACGCATACCCGCCCATGCCCGGCGGGCATTTTGCAGGCTAACGTATTATATCACACCTGTCAAGCGTCAAAGCCCGTTCTCGCTTTGTGTGACAACATCACAGAAGGATGAGGAAAAATCCGCTAAGATAAGTCCATCAACAAAAACCGGGAGGACTGAACGATGAACGCAGTCAATATCAACAAGAACAATTTCTCCGAGGAAGTTATCCATTCCGACCGCCCCGTCCTGTTGGACTTCTGGGCGCCCTGGTGCGGCCCCTGCCGCATGGTGGGCCCCATTGTGGATGAAATCGCACAGGAGCGCGCCGACATCAAAGTGGGCAAAGTCAATGTGGACGAACAGCCGGAACTGGCCCGGCAGTTCAGCGTGTCCAGCATTCCCACCCTGGTGGTGGTGAAAGACGGCAGGGTCATGAACCAGGCCATTGGCGCGCGGCCCAAAAGCCAGATCATGGCCCTGCTGTAAGGGGTGCGGTCATGGGATTTTTTGACTTTCTGAAAAGCCCCGATATCAACCAGGGCGCGGAAGAGTTCGGCATGACCCCCGGCGCGGTGCTGCTGGATGTCCGCACGCCTCAGGAGTACCGGGAGGGACGCATTCCCGGCAGCGTCAACGCGCCGCTGCACTCTCTCACGGCAGACGGGGCCGTTCCTGCCGGAAAAGACGCCGCGCTGTTCGTCTACTGCCACAGCGGTGCAAGGAGCCGTCAGGCTGTGGGACTGCTGGCCCGCATGGGCTACAAAAACGTAAAAAATATCGGCGGCATCGCCGCCTACAGGGGAAAGGTGGAACGCTGACATGAAGGTGGTCATCATCGGCGGCGTGGCGGGGGGCGCCACGGCTGCGGCCCGTATCCGCCGGCTGGATGAGCGGGCGGACATCGTGGTATTCGAGCGGTCTGGGTATGTCTCTTACGCCAACTGCGGGCTGCCCTACTACATCGGCGGGGTGATCGGGGATCCCGAGGCGCTGACCCTCCAAACCCCGGAGAGCTTTTTCTCCCGCTTTCGGGTGGATATGCGGGTACGCCATGAGGTTACCTCCATCCACCCGGACAGAAAAACTGTCCGCGTCAGAAATCTAGACACCGGCGAGAGCTTTGAGGAGGGCTATGACAAGCTGATCCTCTCCCCCGGGGCCAGGCCCACCCAGCCCCGTCTGCCCGGCGTGGGGCTGGGAAAGGTGTTCACCCTGCGGACGGTGGAGGACACCTTCCGCATCAAAGAGCATATCGGCGCCCACCACCCAAAATCCGCCGTACTGGCGGGAGGCGGCTTTATCGGCCTGGAGCTGGCGGAAAACCTGCGGCAACTGGGGATGGCTGTCACCATCGTCCAGCGGCCCCGCCAGCTTATGAACCCCTTCGACCCAGATATGGCGGCGTTCATCCACAACGAGGTGCGCAGGCATGGGATAAAGCTGACCTTGGGCCGCACTGTGGAGGGTTTTGAGGAACGGGGCGGCGGCGTGGACATATTACTCAAGGATGAGCGCCCTCTCCACGCCGACATGGTGGTTCTGGCTATCGGCGTCACCCCCGACACCGCCCTTGCCAGGGACGCGGGCCTGAAGCTGGGCCTCAAGGGCAGCATTGTGGTCAATGACCGGATGGAAACCTCTGTCCCCGATATCTACGCCGTGGGCGACGCGGTGCAGGTAAAGCACTACGTCACGGGAGGGGACGCGGTAATCTCACTGGCCGGGCCTGCCAACAAGCAGGGCCGGATTGCGGCGGACAACATCTGCGGCGGGGACAGCCGCTATCTGGGAAGCCAGGGCAGCAGCGTTATCAAGGTGTTCGGCATGACTGCGGCGTCCACCGGCATCAACGAGGCCAACGCAAAAAAGGCCGGACTGGCGGTGAATAAGGTCGTTTTGTCCCCCATGAGCCATGCGGGCTATTACCCCGGCGGACGGGTGATGACCATGAAGGTACTCTTTGAGCAAGGCAGCTTCCGCCTTTTAGGCGCGCAGATTGTGGGCTGTGAGGGGGTGGATAAGCGAATCGACGTGCTGGCCGCCGCCATCCACGCGGGGGTGAAGGCCACCCAGCTGAAAGACCTGGACCTGGCCTACGCGCCGCCCTATTCCTCCGCCAAGGACCCGGTAAATATGGCTGGATTCATGGCGGACAATATCGCCGGCGGAATTCTGAAGCAGTGGCACCTGGAGGACGTCCCCACCCTGCCCCAAGACGGCAGTGTCACACTGCTGGATGTCAGAACCGCGGCCGAGTACGGCCGGGGCCATCTGGAAGGCTTCCAAAACATCCCGGTGGATGAGCTGCGGGATCGGCTGGGGGAGCTGCGGCCGGGCAGGCCGGTCTATGTCATCTGCCAAAGCGGCCTGCGCAGCTATATCGCCTGCCGTATTCTGGCCGGGCACGGCTTTGACGCCTATAATTTTTCCGGCGGCTTCCGATTCTACGACGCGGTGGTCAATGACCGCTGCCTCATTGAGCGTGCCGCGCCCTGCGGGATGGATCAATAGGCATTTCCCTCCCAGCGGCGCAGCCCCAGGATCCCCGCCGTCTGGGCGCATCATTGAATTGTCACAATTGGAGGTGTTCATACATGGAGGTCAAGCGAAAAATCCGCCGCAAGGCACAGGTAGACCAAGCGCTCTGCGTAGCCTGCGGCTGCTGCATGAAGGTGTGTCCATTGTCTGCCATCAGCGTTTTCCGCGGGCTGTGGGCGCGGGTGGACAGGAGCAAATGCGTCGGCTGCGGCAAATGCGCAAAGGAGTGCCCAGCTTCCGTCATTGAAATCCAGGAGGTGCTGGAATGAAGAAACGTTGGTATGACTACCTTTGGATTGTGGAACTGATTTATATGTCGCTGGGGTTTTTTAACATCCTGTTCGCATGGCTGGGCATGCTGTTCTTCTGCATCCCGCTGGTTATCTCTATTGCCTGCGGTACAAAGGGATACTGCAACCGCTATTGCGGCCGGGGTCAGTTGTTTGGCCTGCTGGGCGGGCGCTTTGGCCTGTCCCGGAAAAAGGATGTTCCCCGGTGGATGAAAAGCAAATGGTTCCGCTATGGTTTCCTGATTTTCTTCTTTATCATGTTCTTCCAAATGCTATGGAATACGTATCTGGTCTTTTCCGGTGTTCAGGAACTGCGGCAGGTCGTCACCCTCCTGTGGACCTTTAAGCTGCCTTGGCACTGGGCTTATCATGGTACGGTCATCCACCCTGGCGTAGCGCAGTTCGCTTTCGGATTCTACAGCGTGATGATGACATCCACAGTGCTGGGGTTTATCACCATGCTTCTGTTCAAGCCCCGCTCCTGGTGTGTTTACTGTCCGATGGGAACTATGACGCAGCTCATCTGTAAAGCGCGAAGTGCCTCCAAAGTTGAAAAATAGGGAACCGGCCTCCGAAACCTTTCGGAGGCCGGTTCCCTATGGCTTGCAGCCAGACATACGGTCCAATCCGCCGTGTCGGCCGCTCCAATGGCAAACACGCGCTGTACATGTCCTTTTGTCTGACAGGATGAGGCTTGATAACTCCTCTCCTTTATGTTATGCTGGGCAGAGAAAGAATTTGGAAAGGTTGGATGGTCATGGCCAAAAAGATACTGAAATGGGTGGGCGCCGTCCTGGGCGCGGCGGTGCTGGCCGCCGTTGCCCTGGTGGTGTGGCTCACCGTACGGGAATACAGGCCTGCCGCTGTGGAGGCCGTGGAGGTCAATCGGACCGGCGCGCCCAAGCAGGTGTTTCTCTCCCCGGGTGGCAGCCTGACGGTGGTGTCCCAAAACACCGGGTATGCGGGCCTGGGCGCGGGTTCCGACTTTTTCATGGACGGCGGAACAGACGTGGCCCCCACGCGGGAACAGCTGGAGGCCAACCAGAACGGGCTGTCTGCCCAGCTGGAGGGGCAGGACGCGGACGTGTACTTCCTTCAGGAAGTGGATGTCAATTCCGGCCGCACCCGGAGCGTGGACCAGAGCGGCATCTACTGGAGCGCCCTGAACTCAGACGGGGCCGGGGCCTATTCCAGCTCCCACGCCCTGAACTACTCCTGCGACTTCGTGCCCATCCCCTGGCCCCCCATGGGCAAGGTTCACAGCGGCTTGCAAACCCTTACCCGCCTCTATGTCAGTGAGGCCCGGCGAATTGCCCTGCCCTGTCCCTTCTCCTGGCCGGTGTCCGCCGCCAATCTGAAGCGGTGCCTGCTGGTCGATTACGTTCCTCTGGAGGACTCGGATAAGCAATTGGTGCTGGTAAATCTCCACCTGGAGGCCTACGACGACGGCGAGGGCAAGGCCGCCCAGACCAAAATGCTCATGGATTTCCTCACCGGCGAGTATGAAAAGGGGAATTACGTCATCGCCGGAGGCGATTTCAACCAGACCTTCCCCGGCGCGCTGGACGCCTTCCCCATCCAGGGCCCGGATCTGTGGACCCCCGGCGTGCTGGAAGAGGGCATTCTGCCCCAGGGCTGGCAGTTCGCCTGCGACCTGTCCGTCCCCACCTGCCGCCTGCTCAACCACCCCTATGATCCCGAACCGGCGGGCAACCAGTTCTACGTCATCGACGGCTTCATCCTCTCCCCCAACGTGAGGCTGGACCGGGTGGAGACGCTGGACTATCAATTCCAATACGCCGACCACAATCCGGTGGCTATCGAAGTTACCCTGGAGCCATAAACGCGGACAGTGCTCCGCCCCCCCGGGCTGGAAGCGCAGGGCGGAGCAGGCCCCCTGCCTGCCGGGCGCTCCCCCCCCGTTGGCCAGCCGCCCCGTCCAGCTCCTGGGGCTTGTACTCCTCCACAAGGAGGACTGTATTTCCTTCCCTGCCAAAAAAGGGGGCCGCACAGCGGCCCCCTTTTTTGTGTGTCCGCCGCGCCGGCCTTACGCCAGCACCGCCCGGTGGAACACCTTTTTGCCCTTCTTGATGATGACGCCCTCCCCTGCAAACCTCTCCTTTGGGAACTGGGCGGCGGGGTCGGATACCTTTTCGTCCGCCACCATCACACCCCCTTGCTGGATCAGCCGCCGGGCTTCGCCGTTGGAGGCCGCCAGGCCGCACTTTACCAACAGGGTCAGCGCGCCGATGGAACCGCCGGTAAAATCACCCTCCAGCAGCGCGGTGGTCGGCATATCGGCCGCATCCCCCCCGGTGGAGAACAGGGCCCGGGCGGCGGCCTGGGCCTTGTCTGCCTCCTCCTGGCCGTGGACCATAGAGGTCAGTTCCCAGGCCAAAATCTCCTTGGCCCGGTTGAGCTGGGCGTCCTTCCAGTGGTCCATCTCGTCGATCTGCTCCAGGGGCAGGAAGGTGAGCCAGCGGATGCATTTCATCACGTCCGCGTCCCCCACGTTGCGCCAGTACTGATAGAAGTCATAGGGGCTGGTCTTGTTGGGGTCCAGCCACACGGCGTTGCCCGCGGTCTTGCCCATCTTATTGCCCTGGGAATCGGTGAGCAGGTTGATGGTCATGCAGTGGGAGTCCTTTCCCAGCTTGCGGCGGATCAGCTCGGTGCCGCCCAGCATGTTGCTCCACTGGTCGTTGCCCCCGCACTGGAGGTTGCAGCCCACGGTCTGGAACATGTGGTAGAAGTCGTAGGACTGCATAATCATATAGTTGAACTCCAGGAAGGAGAGCCCCTTCTCCATGCGCTGCTTGTAGCAGTCCGCCCGGAGCATGTTGTTCACCGAAAAGCAGGCCCCCACCTCCCGCAGCAGCTCCACGTAGTTGAGGCCCAGCAGCCAGTCGGCGTTGTTGAGCATCATGGCCTGGCCCGGGCCATCGCCGAAGTCGATAAACCGCTCCATCTGTTTTTTGAAACAGGCGGCGTTGTGGTCGATGTCCTCCCGGGAGAGCATCTTGCGCATGTCGGTGCGGCCCGAGGGATCGCCGATGGTGGTGGTGCCTCCGCCGATGAGGGCAATGGGCTTGTTCCCCGCCTGCTGGAGCCGCTTCATCAGGGTGAGGGTGACAAAGTGCCCTGCTGTCAGGCTGTCCGCCGTGCAGTCGTAGCCAATATAAAAGGTGGCCTTGCCGTTGTTGATGAGGTTTTTGACCTCGTCCTCGCTGGTGACCTGGGCCACCAGGCCCCGGGCCACGAGCTCGTCGTAAAGCGTCATAATTTTTTCTCCTTTTGTAATTTTTTGTAAAGCTCCCAGGCCGCTCCCATGGCCCAGGCCTGATAACGTAGGAACGTGGTTTTTTGGAACTCCTCCACGGAAAGCCAGACGAGGCGGTGGTCCTTCTCCGATGGCTCCGCCGTTTTCTCCCCCAGCTCCGCCAGGTACACATGGCCGGTGGGATGATAGGGCCTGCCGCTCAAATCCGTAGTATACTCCTCCCCCACGCAGGCCTTCTCCCTCACCGTGACGGCGCGGCCCGTCTCCTCCAGGGCCTCCCGGCGGACGCAGTCCGCCTCGCTCTCCCCCGGCTCCATGCCGCCGCCCAGGAGGAAAAAGCCCTTGCGTTCACAGTAGACCACCGCCGCCCGGCCTTGGACGTCAAAAGCGATGCCATAAGCCCCGGGGCGGTCCCGGTATGCCAGCCCCGGCTGGGGCTCGCCGAATACCATACGCTCCATATTATGTTCCTTTCCTCATCAAAACGCCCCCTGTCCCTTTGGGACAGAGGGCGAAAGCTCGCGGTACCACCTCTGTTTTGCCGCCCCCTCGCGGAAAGCGGCCTCAGGGGGTCCCCAGCAGAACCCCGGCGCTGTACCGGGCGCACCCGTCCGGCCCTACTGGGGAAACTCCCGTTCAGGCGGCCGCTCCGAGGGGTATTCGCCAACGCTTCCTCTCCCCCTTCCACCAAACGGGGGCTCTCTGGGCAGGAGACCGATGGGTACTATTCCTCATCTACGCATTGTCAGGATGATATCACAAGGAAAACGCTTTGTCAAACCATTTTTAACCCGGCAGCAGCCCGAAATGCCGCAGCGCCTTGGACACGCCGCCGTTGTCCGCCGTGTCGGTGACATAGCTGGCCATGGCTTTTACCCGCTCCTCGCCGTTGCCCATGGCCACGCTGGTTCCGGCCAGCGCCAGCATGGTCATGTCGTTTTCCCCGTCGCCAAAGGCCATGACCTTCTCCGGCGACAGGCCATAGCGCTCCATGGCCGCCCGGACGCCCACGTCCTTGCCGCCGTCTCTGGGGATCACGTCGATACCCATGGGGTGCCAGCGGGTGTAGGTGCAGCCCGGCATAGCGTCCAGGAAGGCCCCCTCCTCGTTTGGCGGGACGAAGGGGACAAACTGGTATACCTTCCCCTCCAGCATCCACTCCAGCGGGCATACCGGGTACAGCGTGGTGTGGAGGAACCGGTAGATATCCCGCACCCGGTCGTTGATCTGGGTGAGGTAGCTCTCCCCGTTCCCCTCCAGCAGCGCGGGAATCTCCGGGTTGTCCCGCAGCACCTGATAGGCGCCCCGCATATCTTCCGTATCAATAGGCCGGTCCCGGAAGGGGATGCCGTCCCCGTCGCAGCAAAACTGTCCGTTGATGGTCACATAGCCGTCGAACCGCGCCCCCCGGAGCATCCCCGTGGTCTCCAGGTCCTGGAGGGCCCGGCCTGTACTGAGGAAAATTTTGATCCCCCGCTCCCGCAGGGCGGCCAGGTCGGCCAGCAGCCGGTCGGACAGAAACTTCTGGGAAAAGGACACCAGCGTCCCGTCTATATCAAAAAATACCGCCTTAATCATCGTTTCCTTTTTGCTCCCGTCTTGTAATCTTGGGCCGTGGCAAGCAGCTCCTCGGCCCCCTCCAGCATCACCGCCGTAGCCTGTCCGCCGCTGAGCCGGGCCAGCTCCTCCCGGCGCCGGGGGCGGTCCAGCCGCTCTACCCGGGTGAAGGTGCGCCCGTCCGCCTCCCCCTTCTCCACGGAGAAGTGCACATCCCCCATAGCGGCGATCTGGGGCAGATGGGTGACGCACAGCACCTGCCGGCCCTTGGACACCTCGAACAGCTTCCGGGCCACCTTCACCGCAGCCCGGCCGGATACGCCGGTGTCTACCTCGTCGAAAATGAGGGTGCTCACCTGCTCCGTCTCCGCCAGCACATTTTTCAGCGCCAACATGATCCGGGACAGCTCGCCGCCCGACGCGATTTTATTGATGGGCTTGAGCGCCTCCCCCACGTTGGCGGACATGAGGAAGCGCACCGTATCCATGCCGGTGGCGTCCATGCCGTCGGGCGCGTCCTTTGGGGCAAACTCCACCTGGAAGCGCACCTTGGGCATGTCCAGCTGCGTCAGCTCCGACTGGATGCGCTTTGCCAGCTCCTCCGCCGCCGTATGCCGGCGGGCGGACAGCTCCTTCCCCGCCTTTACCGCCTGGGCCAGGGCCTTTTCCAGCTCCTTATCCAGCCTGTTCAGCCGGTCCTCGGAGAACTGGATGGCGTCCAGCTCCTCCCGGCACCTTTCCAGATAGGCCAGCATCTCCGCCACCGTGCCGCCGTACTTCTTTTTCAGCCGGTACAGCCGGTCCAGCCGCTCCTCGATCTCGTCCAGCTCGCCGGGGTAGAAGTCCAGCGTCCCCCGCAGGTCCCGCACCAGCTCCGCCAGGTCGTCCGCGTCGCAGCGCAGCTGTTCCGCTTTTTCCGAAAGCTCCCGCAGCCCTTCGCTGTACCGTCCCCCTTGGGCCAAGCGGTTCCCCGCCTCCATCAGCAGGGACACCGCCCCCTCGCCGTCCTCCCCGCCGGTGAGGGCCTGCCACGCCCCGTCCACCGCGTCGGTGAGCCGCTCGGCGTTGCGCAGCACCTCCCGGCGCTGGGACAGCTCCTCGTCCTCCCCCTCCCGCAGCTCCGCCTTTTCCAGTTCCTCAATCTGATAGGTGAGGGTATCCATCCGCCGGGCCTTTTCCCCGTCGTCCATCTGGAGCTTATCCCGCTCCCGGCGCAGCTCCCGCACCTGGGCATAGGCTGTGGAAAATGCCTCCAGAACATCCTGTGTCCCGCCGAAGCTGTCCAGGTAGCCCAGGTGGCACTCCTCGTCCAGCAGCTGCTGGCCGTCATGCTGCCCATGGACGTTCACCAGCTGCTGGCCCAGCTCCCGCAGCTGTGTAACCAGCAGGGGCCGGCCATTCACCCGGCAGGCATTTTTCCCGTCCGCCTGGATGGACCGCTCAATGAGCAGCTCCCCGTTTTCGTCCGGGCCCATCCCCTGCTCCTCAAACCAGGGCAGGGCGGGCAGATCCCGGAACAGGGCGGACACCCGGGCGGATTTTGCCCCCGTGCGGATCAAATCCCGGCTGGTGCGCTCCCCCATGATGGCGCCGATGGAGTCGATGACGATGGATTTGCCCGCGCCGGTCTCGCCGGTGAGGACGTTAAACCCCTGGTCAAAGGTGATGTCCGCCTGGGAGATCACCGCGATATTCTCAATGTGCAGCAAACTGAGCATGTGGCCTCACCCCTCCAGCATGGATTCGATTTCCTGGGTCAGCTCCTCCGCCACCCGGCTGGTGCGCATGATAAGGATAGCGGTGTCGTCCCCCGCCAGCGAACCCACAAAGCCGTCCAGCTCCATACCGTCCAGCGCGGCCGCCGCCGCTGGGGCCAGCCCGGGCATGGTCTTGACCACCACAATGTTCTGGGCCGCCTCGCAGGAGGCCACGCCCTCCTTAAAGATATTTTTCAGCCGTCCGGCAAAGCTGTGCTCCACCGGCCTGGGCCCCATAGCAACATAGCGGTAGTTCCCGCCCTTCCCTGGCTGCTTGACCAGGTTCAGCTCCTTGATGTCCCGGGAAATGGTGGCCTGGGTGACCCGAATGCCCCGCCGTCCCAGCTGATCCAGCATCTGTTCCTGGGTCTCGATATCCTGCTCCCGGATAATCCGCAGCATCTCCGCCTGCCGCCTGCTCTTCAACTCCCTCACACCTTTCCCAGTTTTTGATTGATCCGCTCGTAAAAGCTCCGCCCGGTGAGCTTCACCAGCTGGGTGGCCTGCCTGGACCGGCGGCACTCCACCCAATCCCCGGGCTGGATGCGGAAGGCCCTTCCCCCGTCCACCGACAGGTAGGCGGTCTTTTTACCCCCCGGCGCCAGCCGGACTCCCACCGCCCGGCCCGCCCCCAGCACAAAGGGTTTGGCATGGAGAGAATGGCCGCAAATAGGGGTGATAATGATGTTCTCCGCCGTGGGCTCCACGATAGGCCCCCCCGCCGCCATAGAGTAGGCGGTGGAGCCGGTGGGGGTGGACACTATCAGCCCGTCCCCGGCGAAGGACGAAATGACCGCCCGGTCCCCCGTGACCTCCAGATCTAGTACCCTGGCCACCGCCCCTTTGGTAACCACGGCATCGTTGAGTGCCTGCTCGGTAAATACGCTGTGCCCCTCCCTGCGCACGGACACGTCCAGCATCATTCTCCGCTCAATGCTGAACCTTCCCCCGGCCAGCCGGGCCAGCAGGGAAAGCTCGTTGTGCTCCAACTCCGCCATAAATCCAATGCTGCCCAGATTGATGCCCAGCACAGGGATTCCCCTGGCGTTGGCCTCGTGGGCGGCATGAAGGATGGTGCCGTCCCCGCCGAAACACACCAGAATGTCGGCGTCGGACAGCTCCGCGTCCAGATTTCCCAGGGGAACGCTGGACGGCAGATCCAGCCTTCCGCCCTGCTCCACCTCAAAGGGCAGGCAGATGGCAGTGGAAGCCCCCGCGTTTTCCAAAACGCGCTGGGCGGCCTGGGCGGCCCGGAGCCCCCGGTCCCGGTAGGGATTGGGGCTGAGTACAATTTTCATGCTTCCCTCACCCCTTCAGCGCCTGGTGGGACCGGTCCACCAATTCCTTTAAATCAAACCCGCGGCACTCCCCGGCCCCTGCCTGGAGGAAACCCAGGTATTCGATGTTCCCCTCCGGGCCCCGGACAGGTGAAAAGTCTAACCCCTTTATACAAAAGTCCGCCTGCGCCGCGTGAACCAGGAAGCGCTCCAGTACCTCCAGGTGAACCGCCGGATCCCGGACCACACCCTTTTTGCCCACCTTGTCCTTTCCCGCCTCGAACTGGGGCTTTACCAGGGCCGCCGCCTGTCCATCCCGGCCCATCAGGGGCCGCAGGGCGGGTAAAATCAGCCCCAGCGAAATGAACGACACGTCAATGGAGGCAAAGTCCAGCGGCTCGGGAATCTGCTCCCGGGTCAGATACCGGGCATTGGTGCGCTCCAGGCACACCACCCTTGGATCGTTTCGGATGGACCAGGCCAGCTGGCCGTAGCCCACGTCCACGGCATATACCCGCTTTGCCCCATTTTGGAGCATACAGTCGGTGAAGCCGCCGGTGGACGCGCCGATATCGGCGGCGGTTTTGCCTGCCAGGGCGATGGGAAAGACCTCCATGGCCTTTTCCAGCTTCAGCCCGCCCCGGCTGACATAGCGCAGCCCGCCCCGAACCTCCAGGGGAGCGTCCTCCTCCAGGGTGAGGCCCGGTTTGTCGCACCGCCGCTCCCCGGTGTATACCTGTCCGGCCATGATGACGGCCTGGGCCTTCTGGCGGGTGTCCGCCAGCCCCCGCTCCACCAGCAGCAGATCCACCCGTTTTTTAGCCACCGTCCATCACCTCCAGCGCCCGGCGGGCGATGGACACCCCGTCAATGCCGCACAGGGCGCGCAGCTCCGCCACGGTGCCCTGCCGGACAAAACGGTCCCCCAGGTTCACCAAGGCCAGTTTGAGCCCGGCCACGTCCCGGAGCGCCAACTCGGCGGCCAGCCGCCGCCCCACGCATCCCGCGTCCACGCATTCTTCCGCCACCACCAGCCGCCCGGTCTTTTGGGCACAGGCGGCCACGGTGTCCACGTCCAGGGGGGAAATGCTGTTGAGCTTCACCACCTGGGCGGACCTTCCCTTTTCTTCCAGCAGCCGGGCGGCCTCCAGCGCCTCATTTGCCATCGTCCCATAGGCGGCGATGGTCACGTCCGTGCCGGGCCGGATGACGCTGGCCCCCTCGACGCCGCACAGGGCGCAAAACGCCCCCTCGCCCCCCCTGGGGTATCGCACCGCCACCGGGCCGCGCACCTTCTCCACAGCATAGCGCAGCATGGCGCGCAGCTCTTCAAAGCTGGCGGGGCAGTAAATCTTCATACCCGGTACGGAGCTCAAATAAGCGGTGTCGAACACGCCGTGGTGGGTCTCTCCATCCTCGCCGGACAGCCCTGCCCGGTCTACGCACAGCACCACATGAAGCCCTTGGATAGCCACGTCATGGATGAGCATATCATAGGCCCGCTGCAAAAAGGTGGAGTAGATGGCCGCCACCGGCACCATGCGCTGCTTGGCCATCCCCGCCGCCATGGAAACCGCGTGCCCCTCGGCAATGCCCACGTCAAAAAAGCGATCCGGGAACTCCTTGGAAAAGCCCACCAGTCCCGTGCCGTCGGGCATGGCGGCAGTGATGGCGGCTACGTCGTCCCGCTCCCTCGCCAATTGGCACAGGGTGTCCCCGCACACGGAGGAAAAGCTCTCCCCGCCGGGGTTCAGGGGCGCGCCGTCCTCCACGCGGAAGGGCCCCACCCCGTGGAACCGATCCGGTTCCCGCTCAGCCGGTGGATAGCCTTTTCCCTTTACAGTCTTGATGTGGAGCAGCACCGGGCTGTTCAGCTCTTTGGCGTACCGCAGCAGGCGGGTGAGGTAGTTCACGTCATGGCCGTCCACCGGGCCCAGGTAAGTAAAGCCCATATCCTCAAACATGCTGCAATGGAGGACGGCGTTTTTCACCGCCTGTTTTGCCTTATGGGTAACGCGGTACAGCCCCCGGCCCACCGCCGTAGCGCCGGTAGCCCGCCGGTAGAGCTTTTTAAATTGCAGGTACTGGGGCTTGAGCCGCTGCTGGGCCAGGTGCTGGGCCACCCCCCCCACATTTTTGGTGATGGACATCCCGTTATCGTTGAGGATAACCACCAGCTGCTCCCCGCTCTGCCCCGCGTCGGACAGCCCCTCGTAGGCAAGCCCCCCGGTCATGGCCCCGTCCCCCAGCATGGCAAGGACACAGTAGTTCTCCCGGTTCAGCGTCCTGGCCCGGGCCATGCCCAGGGCCACCGACACCGCGTTGGAGGCGTGGCCGGCGATGAAAGCGTCCGCCCGGTGCTCCCGGGGCTTGGGGAAGCCGGACAGCCCCCCCAGCTTGCGCAGCGTGTCCATCTGGCCTCCCCTGCCGGTCAAAATCTTGTGGGCATAGCACTGGTGGCCCACGTCAAACACCAGCCGGTCGGTCTCCAAATCGAACACCCGGTGGACAGCCACCGTGGCCTCCACAACGCCCAGGCTGGAGGCCAGATGGCCCCCGGTTTTGGACACGCCGGCGATGATCTGCTCCCGCAGCTGGTCGCACAGCAGCTTTGCCTGGATGTCGGTGAGGGTATTCAGCTGTTCGGGGCCCATGGCCTTGCCTCCTCTCCTAAAACCCAAATGCGATGAAACTGCCCAGCAGACCCACCGCGATGCCCAGCACCGACCCCACCGCCACCTGGAGCGGGGTGTGGCCAATGAGTTCCTTCAGATCCCTCTCCAGATCCTCGGGCTTGAATTCCTCCCAGTTGTGCAGAATATAGTTGAGCACCTTGGCCTGCTCTCCCGTCTCTCGGCGGACATGGGCGGCGTCGTACATGACGATGAAGGCCACCACCGCCGACACAGCGAATACCGGGGAGTCGAACCCGGCGCTCATGCCGCAGCTCACGGCGGTGGCACACACCAATGCCGAGTGGGAACTGGGCATACCGCCTCCAGTGGTGAGATAAGTGATGTCAAATTTCCGATAAACTGCTGTGGCAATGAGCAGCTTCAACCCCTGGGCTACCGCCCAGGCTGTTACCGCGATCAGCAAAACCGGGCTCACCATCTCGCATCTCTCCTCTGTCTATAAGGCATTTACGGCCTCTTCGCCGCACATTTCTCAGTTTTTCCTTTCTGCCAGGGAATCAGCCAGGGCGCACAGAAACTCCGGGCAGTCAAAAGTTCCCCGCACGCTCTGTTTGGCCTCCTCTGTCAGCGCCGCCACCAGCTCCCGGCACTTTTCCAGGCCGTACAGCGTGGCAAAGGTGGCTTTTCCGTTGCCCGCATCGGAGCCGATGGGTTTGCCCAGTTCCTCCTCGGTGGACTCCACATCCAGCATGTCGTCCCGGATCTGGAAGGCCAGCCCCAGCAGGCGGGCGTACCGCTCCGCCGCCGCCCACTGCTGCGAGGATGGCTCCACCGAAGAGGCCGTCAGGCCCAGCAGGCAGGCCGCCTCCAGCAGCGCGGAGGTTTTCCAGGTGTGGATCTGCTCGAGGATTCCCTCGTCCAGCCCACGGCCCACGTTCACAATGTCCAGGTACTGTCCGGCGCACATGCCGGCGCAGCCCGCCGCGCGGGCCAGAAGGGCGCAGGCCCTTCCGTTGGCCGCCGGGCTCGTCCGCCGGGAAGCGGCCAACCGCTCAAAGGCCGACGCCTGCAGCGCGTCCCCCGCCAGCAGGGCCAGCCACTCGCCGTACTTCACATGGCAGGTGGGCTTGCCCCGGCGCAGCTCGTCGTTATCCATGCAGGGCAGGTCGTCGTGGATCAGGGAATAGGTATGAAGCATTTCCACTCCACAGGCATAGTCCAGGGCGGGCTCCATCTCCCCGCACAGCGCTTCGCAGAACTTCAGGGCCAGCACAGGCCGCACCCGCTTGCCTCCGGCCAACAGGCTGTACCGCATCGCCTCCAGCAGCTCCCGCTGGGGGCCGTCCTGCTGGAAACAGCCCCGCAATTCGCCCTCTGCCAAGGCCAGGGCCTCCCGGTACTCCTTGTCAAAATCCATCCGCATCCTCCCCCCCGAAGGGAACCTCCTCATCGTTGGCCAGCAGAAGGTTCACCTTCTGCTCCGCCTGATCCAGCAGCTGCTCGCACCGGCCCGCCAGTCCGGCCCCTTCCTCGAACAGCTTCAGCGACTGGTCCAGGCCGCACTCGCCCTTCTCCAGCTGGGCCACAATAGCCTCCAGGCGGCCCATGGCCTCCTCAAAGGACTGCTTTTTCACCGCCATGTCCTCTCCTCCTTCCCCTCTACCACACAGTTCAGCACACCGTCGGCCACCAGCACGTCCAGCCGGTCCCCGACCTCCGCCTGGGCGGCGGAGGATACCACGTCCTCCCCCCGCCGGGCGATGGCGTACCCCCGGCCCAGCACCTTCAGCGGGCTCAACGCATCCAGCCCCGCCGACAGGCGGCCCAAATACGCCCTTTTTTTCACCGTCTGGGCCCGCAGCGCCAGAGGCAGCCTGGTCCGGCAGGCTTCCAGCGCCCCGCGGCTGCCGTCTGCCTCGCCCCGGAGGGCCAGCGCCAGCCGGCGGCGCAGCGCGTCCACCGCCAGCCTACGGTCCTGGATGGGGGCCTTGAGGCCGCGCAGGGCTCGGCTGCTTTTCAGCCTCTCCAGCTCCCGCCGCCCCGCCGCCAGCCTGGCCGCCACCGCCCGGGCCAACCGGGTGGACAGCTGTTCCAGCCTGGCCCTCTCCTCCACCTGGTCCGGCGCCGCCAGCTCAGCCCCGTTGGAGGGGGTGGCCGCCCGCAGGTCCGCCACGTAATCGGCAATGGTCACGTCTGGCTCATGGCCCACAGCGGAGATCACCGGGATGTTGGACAGGAAGATGGCCCGGGCCACCGCCTCCTCATTGAAGGCCCACAGATCCTCCCTGGAGCCGCCTCCCCTGCCGGTGATGATGAGGTCGATATCCGCCCGGTTGTTGACGCGGTGGATGGCGGCGGCGATCTCCCCCGCCGCCTGCGTCCCCTGCACCCGAACGGGGACAACCAAAACCTCCGCCAGCGGCCACCGGGCCCCCAGGATGCGCAGCATATCCCGCACCGCCGCCCCCGCCGGGGAGGTGACCAGGGCAATCCTCTTCGGATACCGGGGCAGCGGACGTTTATTCTCCTCGTTGAACAGCCCCTCCGCCTCCAGGCGGCGGCGGAGCTGTTCAAACGCCTCGTCCAACGCCCCCCGGCCGTCCTGCACCAGCTCGGCGCAATAGAGCTGGTACTGCCCGTCCCGTGGAAAGGCCGACACCCGGCCAAAGGCCACCACCCGCATCCCGTTGGCGGGGCGGAAGCGCAGCCGCGCCGCCTCCCCCCGGAACATGACGCACCGAAGGGCGGCGTTCTCATCCTTCAGGGAAAAGTAGTGGTGGCCGGAGGGATAGCACTTGTAATTGGACACCTCCCCCCGCACCAGCAGGCCGGCAAGCAGGGGATCGCCGTCCATCAGGTCCTTCACGTAGCCGTTGACCTGGGATACAGTATAGACGGGAATGCCGGCGGTATTCACGCCCGCACCCCCCGCTCCAGCGCCCGGTGGGTGAGGATGGCTACCCCCAAGGCGTTATCGGTGGAATATTGGGGCTGGGAAAACACCGCGCCGCAGGCTTTCCCCATGGCGGCGCGCAGCTGCCGGTTGGAGGCCACCCCGCCGGAACACAGCACCGGCAGGCCCGGCCACCGCTTCTGCGCCTCACGGGTGGCCCGGATCACCACGCCGATGATGGTGTCCAGGGCAAAGCGAGCGATATTTGCGGGCTTCTCCCCCTTTTCCGCCAGCGCCTTCACCTGATTCTCCATGCCGGACAGGGAAAAGACAAGGCCGTTGAGCTTTACCCGGAAGTCCAGCGCCGCGTCCGCCTCGGGGTAAAGCGCGTCCAGCGCCTTGCCCGCCGGGAAGGGCAGGCCCAGTAGCACCCCCGTGCGGTCGATGAGCTGGCCCGCGGCGATGTCGCTGGTGCCGCCGATGACTTCCGCCCGGACACTGTGGCCCTCCGGCTCCACCCGGAGCAGCTCCGTGGTGCCGCCGGACAGGTGCCAGGCCAGGTGGGGCTTGTCCAGCAAATCCTCCCGACCCGACGACCAGGCTGCGGCGGCCACATGGCCCTGCTGGTGGGAGCAGGGGTAAAACGGGACGCCCAACGCCGCCGCCAGGACCCGGCCCTCCCCCTCTCCCACCAGGAAGCATGGCATATACGATCCCTCCACCTCCCGGGGCCGGGTAGACGCCCCCACGGCGGAAATATTCCCGATCACCCCGTCGGCACGCAGCTGCTCCACCATCAGGTGCAGCCGTTTTACGTGCTGGAACAAAGCGTCGCTCTGCCGCAGGCCCAGCGCCCCCTCGGGTACGGTGAGCAGCTTCCCCCGGTTGTCCGCCCTGCCCCCGCCGAACACGGCGGCGGAGGTGGTGTAATTGCTGGTGTCAAAGCCCAGGCACTGTATGTCCACGTTCTTCACTCCTGCTCCGGCAGCTCGGTGCGCACAAAGGAACCCAGGATGCCGTTGATAAATTTTACCACGTCGTCGTCCACATATTTCTTGGCGATCTCCACCGCCTCGTTGATGGCCGCCTTGTTGGGCACGTCGGGCATATACAGGATCTCGTACATGGCCACCCGCATAATGGCGGAGGCCACCCGGTCGATGCGGGAGAACTTCCAGCCCTTGGCGTACTTGTCGATGTAACCGTCCAGCTCCGCGCCGTGGCCGCCCACACCCCGCACCAGGCGGGTGATGTAGTCCAGCTCCCCTTCTCCGGGGAACTGGGCGTAAATGGACTCCTCCCGTCCCCGCAGGGCAAAGGCCTCCGGCGTGAGCTCCCGCTCCAAAAGCGCCTCGGCCCTCTCGTCGGAAAAGGCCAGCTCAAAGGCGAAGTGGACGGCAATCTCCCGGGCGGTACTTCTGTTCATGGGGTTCCTCCTCCCCCGGCGGGCTTCCGCCGGAATTCGTCCTCATGGGCACAACTGCCCATTTTGTATATTCGATTTATTATACATGAACCGCAAAAAAAAAGAAACCCCTTTTTTCAATTAGGCGCCGTTTGAAAATTGGCAATATGCCCAGCGGCGAGAAATTTTTTCGCCGGGCAGGGCGGTTTGGCGCAGAAATACTTTGTGTATTTCAAGGCAAATCAACGCGGCTCAGCGGAA
>CATABD010000009.1 GCA_949494735.1 uncultured Oscillospiraceae bacterium | reverse complement strand
GGCGCTGGTCATCGCCTTTTTCTCGGCGGGGCTGGCCTCCTGCACCGCCATGCTGTCCGGCGCTCAGTCTTCTTACCTCTCCGCCACCTATCTGTCGGACGAACAGGAAATTTGCAATTCTGAACTGTATTTTACAGAGTTAGAGACAGATTTGCAACTGGATATCAACAGCACCGAGGTCAATCACCCCGGCTATGACGAATACCGCTACAGCGTGGGCGAGATCAGCCATAACCCCTACGAATTGATGTCCTATCTTGCCGCCATGTACGACCCCTTTACCTTTGAACAGGTGAAGCCGGAGTTGGACCGGCTGTTTTCTGAGAAATATCAGCTTACCCGGACGCCCATCACCGAAACCAAATACGATGAGAATGGCGACCCCTACCAGTGGAAGGTGTTGAAAACCACCCTCACCGTGCACCGGTGGGCGGACCTGATGGCTGAAACCCTCACCCCAGGGGAGCAGACAGACCGCTATGGAGCGTATATGCAGACCTATGGCAACCGTCAGGCGTTTGCCAACCCCTTTGACTTCCCCTGGCTGGGCTATGTGTCCAGCCCCTACGGTTACCGGGTCCACCCCACCACCGGAGTCAAGGATCTGCACCGGGGCGTGGACATTGCCGCCGCCCAGGGTACACCCGTTGCGGCTATTCATGACGGGAAAGTGGTTTCCGCTGGAGATACGGGCAGCTACGGCCTGTGTGTGGTGATTGAGGACGATCAGGGCTATCAGTCCCGGTACTCCCACTGTTCCACACTGAGCGTCAGCGCGGGCCAGGAGGTCAGGCGCGGGGACGTGATCGGCGCGGTGGGCAGTACCGGGGACAGCACCGGGCCCCACCTCCATCTGGAGGTCATGCTGAACGGGGAATATCTGAACCCCTACTATTTCGTGGACACGGGCGGCAGCGGCGAACCCATCGGGCCGATCATCCCAGACTACTCCGGGGAGCCTGTGGGCGATGACCGCTTCCAGGCCATGCTGGCCGTGGCGGAGCAATACCTGGGCTATCCCTATGTCTGGGGCGGCACGAATCCTACCACGTCCTTTGACTGCTCCGGCTATGTGTCCTGGGTCATCAATCACAGCGGCTGGAACTACGGGCGGCTGGGGGTGATGGGGCTGGAGGATATCTGCACCCCGGTGTCCGTTGCTGACGCGAAGCCCGGTGATCTGGTGTTTTTCATCGGCACCTATGACGCGCCCTATCCCAACAGGCCCACCCATGTGGGCATCTATGTGGGCGGTGGACGGATGATCCATTGCGGCGACCCCATTTCCTACACCAGCATCAATACACCATACTGGCAGAGCCACTTTTATGGATTTGGCCGTCTGCCAGAGCCTTAACATGATTGGAGGAATGACGTGAAAATCGGTTTATATGACGTGGACGGCCACAACTGGCCCAACCTGTGCCTGATGAAGCTGTCCGCGCACCACAAAAATCGGAGGGACAGTGTGGAGATGTGGTCCCCCAAGGGCAGCTATGATCTGGTCTACAAGAGCCGGGTGTTCACCGACACCTATTCCAAGGACACCCAGGTGATTCCCAACGCCGCCCATGTGATCTGCGGCGGCACGGGCTACGGCCCCGGTCCCAACCTGCCGGACGCGGTGGAACACACCCGCCCGGACTACAGCTTATATCCGCAGTTTCAAGGCACAGCCTACGGCTTTTTGACCCGAGGTTGTCCGAGAAACTGCGGATTTTGTATCGTCAGCGGCAAGGAGGGGCGGCGGAGCCGTCAGGTGGCCGACCTGTCCGAGTTCTGGGACGGCCAGCGGGAGATCAAGCTGCTGGACCCCAATCTGCTGGCCTGTCCCGACCATGAGCGGCTCATTTTGCAGCTTGCGGACAGCCGTGCGTGGGTGGACTTCACCCAGGGGCTGGATATCCGGCTCATCACCCCAGACAACGCCGCCCTGTTGAACCGAGTGCGCACGAAAATGATTCACTTTGCCTGGGACAATCCCAATGTGGACCTGACCCCCGATTTCCGCCGTTTTCTGGAGCTGACCAACATCCATGATTTCCGGCGGCTGCGGGTGTATGTACTCGTCAACTTCAACAGCACCCATGAGCAGGACCTCTACCGGGTGGACACCCTGCGGGCTATGGGCTTCGACCCCTACGTCATGATCTATGACCGGCCCAGCGCCCCCCTCATCACCCGGCAGCTCCAGCGGTGGGTGAACAACAAGCGGGTGTTCCGCACGGTGCCTACTTTCGCAGACTATGTGCCCAATAAGCGGGGAGGCGTTGCCCATGCGTGACGCTTTTGAAGTCAAGCGGGAGCGGATCAGGGCCGACTTGACCAACGCCAGGGAGAAGGCCAGCCAGTGGCAGGCCCGCACCCGAGACCTTGAGCGGCAGCTCACCGAGCTGGAGAACACGGAGATCCTGCGCATCGTCCACGGCGTGGCGTCCTCCCCGGAGGAACTGCGGGGGCTGCTGGACCTGATCCGGGCGGAACAGGAGCCGCCCCAAACAAATTTGACCGACCAGAAGGAGGAATAAGATAACTTGAACAGAAAATTTCGGCATATTTTTTGTGTTCTGCTGTGTCTGGTGATGGCGCTGTCCCTGACGGGCACCGCCCTGGCCTACGACGGCAGCGAAAAGGAACAGGATATCACCATCCGCATCACTCCGCCCAGCGGCTGGTCCACTCAGCGGGCGGAGGTGGAGGTGCGCGTCACCGACAACGCCGGGACCGGCTTTCAGAGCGCCCAGGTCCAGGTGGGCGGCGGGACGTGGCAGGACGTGACCAGCCAACTGGAGCGGACGGAAAACCGTTGGTACACCGTGGTGGAGGTCACGGAAAACTGCACCGTCTACGTCCGGGTGACGGGCAAGGACGGCACCATCTACGAGAAATCCCAGTTTGTCTGCTGCTTCGACCCCGCCAACGACTACCAGAATCCGGTCCCCTCCACACCCGGCGGCACCAATGCCGCTGTCACGCCCAGCCCAGCACCCCAGCCCTCGGCAGGGCTGACCACCCCGCCCGGAGGCCAGGGAACGGTGATCGACAACGTTTCCGGCACCTCGGAGGAGAGCGGGCGGGAGTTCTTCACCATCGCCACCCCGGATGAAAACGTGTTTTATCTGGTGATCGACCGGCAGCGGGACAGTGAGAACGTGTACTTCCTCAACGCCGTTACGGAATCCGACCTGATGGCGCTGGCGGAGAAGGATGCCGATGGACCGTCCCAGTCCGCCGTTCCCGACCCGGAGCCGGTGTGCACCTGTACCCAGAAATGCGTCCCCGGCGCGGTGAACGCTGCCTGTCCTGTCTGCGTCCTGTCCTGGCAGGGTTGTGCCAGCACGGTGGAGGCCCCCGGTCAGACGGACCCGGAGCCGGAGAAACAGTCTGACGGCGGCGGAACCGGAACAATCATTGTCGTGCTCCTGGCGGCGCTGGCGGTGGGCGGTGCCGGTTGGTACATCAAGATTTACAAGCCCAAGCACGATCTGGCCGACGCGGAGGACCTGGATGAACTGACGGAGGCCGAGGAGGAACCCACGGTCAACGAGGACGATCTGCCCGCGCCCGCCCCTCGCATCGCCTACGGGGATGAGCCTGACGAGCCGGACTACCCCGAGGGCTATGGCGGTGAGGAGGAATGACGCGATTCACCGACAGCCCCTATGAGCTGTTTATGACACAGGTGCCCGCCGGACGGAGGGAGGCCCCGCCTCCCCCCGTCCGGCACCCAGGCCATCCCTGCCATGGCTGTCCGTATAGCAAAGGCGCGCCCTGTATCGGGGTGTGCTACCGGCATCTGATGAAAAGGGGGCCTCGCCGTGGCTGAATTGATCCATTGTGGCGACGCGAGGGAACAGTTATGCACCCTGGCGGCGGAGAGCGTTCAAACCTGTGTGACCTCGCCGCCCTATTACGGTCTGCGGGACTACGGGACTGTGGGACAGATCGGCGCGGAGTCCTCGCCGGAGGAGTATATCGCTAAATTGGTGGACGTATTTCGGGAGGTGCGGCGCGTTCTTCGCCCGGATGGGACGCTGTGGGTCAACATCGGGGACAGCTACCGGGGCAAAAACCTGATCGGGGTTCCCTGGATGCTGGCCTTTGCGCTGCGGGCGGACGGCTGGTATCTGCGGCAGGATATCATCTGGAGCAAAACCAGGTGCATCCCGGAGAGCGTTCGGGACCGCTGTACCAAAAGCCACGAATACATTTTCTTGCTGTCCAAGTCTGACCGCTACTATTTCAATGGGCCAGCGATCCGGGAGCCGGTGGCGGAAAGCACCATAGCCCGAATGAAGCAGGATATCGCCCATCAAAAGGGGTCGTTTCGTCAGCCGGGGAAAACAAACGGCCCGCTAAAACCGGGCGGGGACGGGAAAACCCGTAACAAGCGGAGCGTGTGGAGCCTGTGTCCAACGTATTTCAAAGGCGCTCACTGTGCCGTATTCCCGGAAAAGCTGGTTGAGCCGTGCATACTGGCCGGGTGCCCGGAGGGCGGGATGGTGCTGGACCCCTTTGCCGGGAGCGGCACAACCGGCGTTGTCGCCAAACGCCTCGGGCGCAGTTTCACCGGCGTTGAGATCAACCCCGCATACTGCAAAATCGCTACTGACCGTATTGCAGTAAGTTAAGAAAGGATGTGAGACTTATACAATTAGTAATCGCTGAAAAGCCGTCCGTGGCCCGCGCCATCGCCCAGGTGCTGGGAGCCTCGGAGAAACGGGACGGCTATCTGGAGGGGCGCGGGTCGCCAGTGGCGACCTCTAAGTGCCAAGGGCACTTAGAAGCGCCGACCGAGCCGACAGGCGAGACCGGCTGGCTGGTGAGCTGGTGCATCGGCCATCTGGTGGAGCTGGCCCCCACCGACGCCTACGACCCCAAGTATTCCAAGTGGAACTATGCCGACCTGCCCATCGTGCCCAGCGAGTGGCAGTACCGGGTGCTGCCGGACACCAAAAAGCAGTTTGACATTCTGGATGGACTGATGAAGGACAGCCGGGTGGAATCCATCGTGTGCGCCACCGACGCGGGCCGAGAGGGTGAACTGATCTTCCGGCTGGTCTACCACCTGTGCGGCTGTACAAAGCCGGTGAAGCGGCTGTGGATCTCCTCTATGGAGGAAACCGCCATCCGCAAAGGCTTTGACCATCTGCTGGATAGCGCCAACTACGACAATCTCTACGCCGCCGCCCTGTGCCGCGCCAAGGCGGATTGGCTGGTGGGCATCAACGGCACCCGGCTCTTTTCAACGCTTTATAAGGGGTCAACGCTGAATGTGGGCCGGGTTCAGACCCCTACGCTGACCCTCCTGATGGAGCGGGAAGCGGCCATTACCAGCTTTAAGAAGGAGAAATTCTACACGGTGGAGCTGAAGCTGGATGGGCTGACGGCGGTAAGCGGGCGGATCAAGTCCAAAACGGAGGCGGAGAAGCTGCGGCGGGCCTGCCTGGGCACATCTGTCACAGTGACAGGTGTGGAACAGACAGAGCGGACGGAACGGCCCCCCAAGCTGTATGACCTGACCACCCTCCAGCGGGAAGCCAATCGGCTGTTCGGCTACACCGCCCAGGAGACCCTTGACTATTTACAGAGTCTTTACGAAAAGCGGCTGACCACCTACCCCCGGACGGACAGCCGCTATCTGACGGAGGATATGGCGGACGGCCTGCCCGCACTGTGCCAAACGGTGGCCGGGGCGCTGCCCTGTATGGAGGGGCTGACTTTCCCGGTGAACGCCGTCCAGGTGTCGGACAGCTCCAAGGTGACCGACCACCATGCCGTCATCTCCACGGCGGAGATCGCCGGGGCCGACCTCGCCGCCCTGCCCACCGGGGAGCGGAACATCCTCTATATGATTGCCGTCCGTCTGCTGTGCGCGGTGGGCGAACCTCATACCTATGCCGAAACCGCTGTCACGCTGGAATGTGGCGGCGGTTCTTTTACCTCTGGGGGCCGGACAGAAACGGCCATGGGCTGGAAGGAAACGGAGCGGGCCTATCTCGCAACGTTGAAAAAGGCTCCAAAGGAAGTGCCCTTCACCCTGCCGGAGCTGGCCGAGGGCCAAACGCTGGCAGGCGGGGACGCGCTGTTGAAATCGGGCACGACCACACCCCCGCCGCGTTTCACGGAGGACACTCTGCTTGCGGCCATGGAACACGCCAGCGCGGAGGACTTTGCCAAGTTGGAGGATGTGAAAATGGGGTCCCCCACGCAAGCCCAGCAAAGCGGGTTGCGTGGGGAAAAGGAGGGGCAACGAAATGGAGCGGATGCCCGTCATCAGACGGGCGCAGCGGAGTGGAGTTTGCCCCGACGTGGTTTAGGCACTCCAGCCACTCGCGCCGCCACCATTGAGAAGCTGGTGCGCTCCGGCTATGTGGAGCGAAATGGCAGGCAGTTGATCCCCACGGAAAAGGGGCTGGCCCTGTGCTGGACCATGCCGGATCAGCTCAAATCCGCCAAGCTGACAGCGGAGTGGGAGGAACGGCTGGGCGCGGTGGAACGGGGCGAGCTGGCCCCGGAGGACTTTATGGCCGGGATCGTGGATATGCTCACCAACCTGGTCAAGAGCTATGCCAACGTGGCCGTAGCCTCCTCCGCCCTGTCCCGTTCCGGGCGGACGGTGGTGGGCAAATGCCCCCGGTGCGGAAAAAACGTGGTGGAGGGCAAAAAGAGCTTTTTCTGCGAGGGTTACTACGACACGCCGCCCTGCGGCTTTGCCCTGTGGAAGAACAACCGCTTTTTTACCAGCAAGCGCAAGGAGCTGACCAGGAAGATCGCCGCCGCGCTTTTGAACAATGGGCGTGCCGCCGTGTCCGGCCTGTTCTCCGAGCGGAAAGGCGTTTTCTACGACGCCACGGTGGTGATGGTGGACAACGGCGGGAAATATGTCCACTTTGAGCTGGAATTTAACGATAGGAGGAAAGGATCGTGAACATGGAAAACACCAGAAGTTTTGACTACCGCCTGCGAAACATCCTGATTCTCAGCGGGGTACGCCGCGAGGATCTGGCCTGTCACCTGGGTGTGTCCGTGCCGGTGGTGAACCGCTGGCTGAACGGGTCCAGCGCCCCGGACGTGTATCAGTTCCAGAGCATCGCCAACTACTTCGGGATGCCCTATGAGTGGTTCCTGGAGGTTGGGGATGGGTTTCCCAGCGCGGAGGAGCTGGTGGCGCGGCTGGGGCTGAGTGAGGAAACGGTGGAGGCCCTGCGGGAGCTGGCTGGTTCGGGGAACGAGGGAGTTCTGACGGCGGTGGATGATGCTGTCTGGGCGGTCATTGGCGCTGTGTGCGCTGTGTATGGCGAAGTGCTCCCTCTTGCGGAGCAGCTTTCCCGTATTGCCGGGGAGGCCCTCGCCCTGACCAAGGAGGATTCGTGATGGATCAAGAAACGGCCCGGAAACGGGAAGCCGGGTTTCTTTCCTATCCGGGGGACGCGGCGGCGGTCTACCGCTTTGCAGCTGGGGAAATAGCTGACCGTTCTATACCTTTGGAGCGGGTGCGGCTGTCTGGGGGAAGCCCCATAGAAAGCGGTTTTACCTTGATCGCCACCGGCCCGATCATGGGTAGTGTGGATGCCCTTGACATACTGAATGAATACCGGGCCAATGGTTTCACAAAGCCCGGTGACATCGTTGTGTTTAAGCAGGCGGGGGCGCTATCGTGCTGGTCCGTGGACCTGTTGGCTTACAATAGGCTGCGTGGTCTGCTGGAAAACCCTCTGAAAACCGCCGAGCTGGATATGGAGCAGAACTGTAACCAGATCGACGGCATCATCAACAACACCGCCCCCAGACCCGATGAGCTGGCATCCGAGGACGAAGCCCTGTTTCTGGTGGGCGGGACCACATACCTCCATGTCCAAACCAGCGAGGATGACCGCAATTATACCCGTGAGGACTGTTACACCACCTACGACTACACCCTATATGATAAGAAAACCATGCGGCAGTTGGATGGTGGGCGGATGGAGGTGGCGGCAGACATACGGGACGCCCCCGAACAGGTCCACCGGCTGGCGGCACAGAATATTTTGGAGTGCAGGACGGTTTTAGGCGCTTCTCCTCTGGAGCTTGTGTCCCTTGACATACTGGAAGCCTTACAGGACGCCGCCATGCGGGAAATGGGGGAGGGTACTGCCCCCAAGCCCTCCCTGCGGGACAATCTGAAGCAGTGCCAGCGGGAGGCGGCGGACCGCTCCCAAGGCGGCGGTCCCCCCGGCAGTTGCGGTCCCGAGAAGGAGCGGTGACGCCATGAAGCTGACCAAGATTGAACAGGAAACGATCATCAACTTCAACGAGGCCGAACGTACCGCCAGCGTCTACACCCACAACGAGGCTTTGAAGGGGCGGCTTTTGGCGCTGTGCCGGACCCACCCGGAGCAGGTGCGCCAGACTGACGTCAACCGCTGGGGCGGGCTTACCTTTGAGCTGCCCAAGAAGTGGCTGAAGGTATCGCCGCCCCGCGTTCTCTCTCCGGCCCAGCGGGCGGTGCTGGACAGGATGAACCAGAGCAGGCAGAAAAGCACCTGATTTCTGACGGCCATTGACAAAACTTCGTCCATCAGCTTATAATTGTTCTGTAAAATGTTGTGCCGTGTCGAAAGGAGGAGCCACTATGAAGCGAATATTTGCTAGCGCGGACGAATTTGTCAGGGAGAGCGACTGGAAGGACTTGGCCGTCCTGAAATTCTGCCTGCTGTCTTTGGGACTGCTGGCCGGGATGCAGATAGCGGAACGCTGTAAAAAGGGTGTGAGAATCGCCGCCTCCATAGTGTTCACGCTCACATACATTCCTTTGATGGTCAAGTATTTGAGGATTCTCATAGGAAAAGGCGAAAAAGCCTGATTGCATTACTCATAAAGCCCGGAAGGAAACAGCCTGACCGCTGATTTCCTTCCGGGCTTTTTATCTTGGAAAAAGGAGGATTTCATGGCGAACAAGCTACAATATGTGTCAGAGCTGGCAAATCAGACCGCCCATGCCGTCACGCACAGCGTAGACGGCTGGAAACGGTATTTGGACACGAGTGCCAAAATCTATAAATATCCTTTCGATGAACAACTTCTGATCTACGCCCAGCGCCCGGACGCCACCGCCTGCGCCAGCATGGAGCTGTGGAATGAAACCATGCGGCGGTGGGTCAAACCCGGTTCCAAGGGGATCGCTCTCATCCGAAAGGACAAGCGGGGCAGACCCTCGCTGGAATACGTCTTTGACGTGTCAGACACCCGCCCGGTGAAGGGGGCCAAAACGCCCTACCTGTGGGAAATGCGGGAGGACCACCATGCCGCCGTGCTGAACGCGCTGGAACGGCGGTATGGTCCCGCCGGGGATGGGGATATCGGGGAACAAATCATGGAGCTGGCGGCGCGGGCGGTAAACGAGGTCTACCGGGACCGCCTGACCGATTTGGCTTATGACGTGCAAAACAGTCTGCTGGAGGAGTTGGATGACCTCAATCTGGAAGTCCGCTTCCGGGACGTGCTCACAGCTAGCGTCCAGTACGCCGTCCTCACCCGCTGCGGCCTGGACCCCGCCGAGTTTATGGAGGACGGCGATCTGGCGGGGATCACCGAGTTCTCCACCCCCGCCGTCCTCCACCACCTGGGCAATGCCGCCAGCGCGGTGTCCATGGAACTGCTCAATGAGATCGGCAGGGCGGTCAAGACCTGGGACCGGGAGCAGGCGAAAAATAACAAGAAAAATTTGGAAAAACCTCTTGCATTTTCTCAGAATATCGGCTATACTGAGGATGCAAAGGAATTTAGCACTGTAAAGCGTGAAAGTAAAGAAAGGAGCGGTGAACATGGAGCTGACTTACACGAAGGTGGGCGATTACCTGATTCCCGACCTGGTGATGGACGGGCAGGGCGCCGAGGAGGAAATGCCCCTGGGCAAGTACGGACGGATGAGGGAGAGCTTTCTTCAAGAGCACCACAGCGGGACGTACACGTCGATGCTGCTGACCGGACGGCTGGATCCCCACCTGCGGGAGATCGACCAGCAGGCGCGGGAGCAGGTGGACCGGATGGTGGCCGATCTGAAGAAGCAGAACGGCGTGGACGAAGCGATGAAGGCACGGGACCAGATGGGCTGGGTGCAGGCGGTGAACAACTTCACACAGCAGGCGGAGGAGATCGTGCTGAACGAGATCGTGTACCGATAAATCAGGATGAGGAACAGACGGCGGGCGGGCAGCCCGCCGTTTCTTCGTCTGAGGGGCCCGCCCCTGCGCCGTTTCACCTGTTTCCCCCGGTGGAGGAGCAGGTGGAGCGCATTGCCCAGGCTCAGACCGAGGAGCGTCAGGCCCAGCGGCAGATGTCCATTCTCGCCGAACAGGTGCCGGAAACGGTCATTGGCCGCGCCCTGACCTGCGGAGGCAACAGGCAGCACAGCATAGAACGCATCGTGGCTTTCTTCCAGAAGAACCCCACCAGGTCCGCCGCCGCGTCCTTTATGGAGAAAGAGTTTGGCAAGGGCGGCAAGGGCGTGTCTGTCGGCGGGCAGGACTACTCCCTTTGGTTCAGCCAGGAGGGGTTCCGCATTGCCCAGGGGCGCTCGGCGTTCGGCCCAGGCAGTACGCTGGTAACTTGGGTAAACGCCGCCGTCATGGCATCCAATCTCCTGCGGGACGGGCAGTTTGCCGCCCAGGAGAAGATCGCTGCCGCCGAGGACAACGAATACCGGGAGCTGGCGGGAAAGCTGTGGCATCTCCGACAGGATTTCAGCGACAGTGCGCGGGAGCGAAACCTTCTGCCCACGGTTTCCCAGCATTTCTTAGGCAAGGGTTTTCCGGACGATACGCAGGAGATCGCCGGACTGCTGAAGGACCCGGCCAGCCGCCAGCAGATCGTGCGGGAGCTGGCCGAGTTTGCGGGCTCCTATGACCGCAACACCGGCCTTCTGCGCTCCAGGCACCACCCGGACCCCCAGGCATTATTGGTTGATGTAGTAAACCTGTTCACGCCCAGCCAGGAATTTCACGCGGCGGAGGGCTTTGTCCCCGGCAGGGCCAGCTTTATTACCGAGGATGAAATTGACCGCCTGCTCCTGGGGGGCAGCAGCTATGCGGATGGAAAATTCAGCATTTATTCTTATTTTGTGCAGGGCCACAACGCCCAGGAGTGCACCAAGTTTTTGCGGGAGGCATACGGCGACGGCGGTTCCTCTTATACCGGGTATGATGAGTGGCATGACAGCAAGGGGATCAAATTTACCCGGCAGGATGATGAATCCGGCTTCAAAGGGTATGCCACCATCCGGCTGAACTGGAACCAGGTGCAGAAGCGCGTCCGGGCGCTGATCGACGGCGGGAACTATCTCAGCGAACAGGAACGAGAGCGCCTGCCAGATTATGAGGCTACAACGCTGGCCCGGAGAATCTATTGGTTCTATCAGGCCGACCCCAACCGGACAAAAGTTCCCAAATTTGATATGGACGGGGCCGTTAAGCTGATTTTCGGCACTTTGCGGCCTTACGATCCCGTGGCGCGGGGCAGGCTGGCCCAGGAGATGTTCAATATCCTGGCCGCTGTGCCCCCGGACAGCGAAGCCTACCAGCGCATGGCCCCCGTCCTGCGGGATGTGGAGGCATTCCGGCGGGGCGAATACTCCCTGTTCAAACCGCTGTCGGAGGCCGAGCTGGAAGTGGAGCGTCAGGCAAAGCAGGCACAGAAGGAGGCCCAAAAGGCCGAACGCGAGGCCCAGAAAGCGGAACAGGCCCGACAAATCCGCCAAGCCCAGCAGGAGGGTCAAACGGAGCCGGAGGGCAAGCTGGCGGCTGCGGCCCGCGCTCTGAGGCGGAAAATGCAACCCCCAGTGGCAGAGGACGATGATGGGCAGATTTCTTTTGACCTGTTCTCCGCACCGGCCCCGGAGGCCAGCGCCCCCCCTGCCGCTGAACCCGCCGCGCCAATAGCGGAGTCCGCCGTGCCCCAGGAGGAGGAAAGCTCCCGCGCCCCCTGGTGGGATGAGCTGAACGAGGTCAGGGAGGCCCACCCGAACAGCCTCATCCTGTATCAGATGGGCGACTTCTTTGAGCTGTACGGCGAGGATGCCAAAACCGCCGCCGCCCTGCTGGGGCTGACCCTCACCACCCGGCCTGTCGGCGGCGTGGGGCGGGTGGAGCTGTGCGGCTTCCCTGCCCATATGCTGGATCAGAATGTGGAAAAGCTGCGGGAAAATCATGCTGTCACCCTCATGCCTGTGGATGGGCAGACCATGGAACGCCGGGTGGAAACATTGGAGCCCACCAGCGCAGCGCAAACCCAGCCCCAGCAGGTACATGGGCAGACCGTGGAGAACGGCGATGGCCCTAATGTTGTTCCTCGCAATTTTGAGTTTGAATACCGCCGCCTAAGCGCGTTGAAATCTGACTGCGAATATTTTTTGGGGGCAGGTGGCCGCGCTCAGAAGCATTTGTCGGAGGGGGACATAGAGGCACAGATCGCTAAAATGCGGGAATTGTACGCTCTCCTGCCCGATAAACCCGAATGGCTGACGGCGGAGGATATTGACCGCTATGAAGCGCAGATGCAGGCTGGCGCGGTTGAAACCACGGTTCCCAACTATGAAGCCACGGTAACGGCGGAGGAGGCCCCGCTGGTGAAAAGGCTCATGGACGGCGCTGGGATCGAGCACGCGCAGTTTGTCCATGACAATGGCGACGTTACATTCAGCTTCACGGAATCTGACCGTGATGCGGTTGAAAAGCTGATCGCCAAGTTAAGGACGGAGCTCACCAAAGCGGTATCGGCCACATATGCCGCTCCCGCCTCCCGAAAGCCCGGACGCACCAAGCCGGAGCTCAATTACCGCGCCCTGGCAAAGCTGTTCCCCGAGGTGGTCAGCGGCGAGTATCGCTATCTGAAGCTGGAAGCTGGGGAGAGCATGATGCCCCTGCACCTGGAATGGCTCAATGAGGACACGCTGGCCATCAGCCACACATATAAGCTGAACGGTGATCTGATGTATGACCCGGAAATGACCTTCCGAGTGGACCGGGAGAAGGGGACGCTGGAACCGCTGACCTTCCGGCAGGATGGCTCGATCCAGATTTATCAGGAGGTATACCCGGAACCCGGCAGATGGGTCCCCAGACTGCGGAGCGATTTGAACACCTTTGCCCAGGGCTGGTTCAAAAACATCAGCGAGCAGGGCTACATCAAAAAAGAGGCTGTGGTGGACCGGGACGGCGAGGATGTGCGGCTGTCCTTCGAGGAGGACGGGAAAGCCGTGCAGCCCGTCGCCGCACAGGTAGTGGAAAATTCTTTGGGCGAGAATCCTACTGTTAAGGAAATTTACGAGCACTACGTGCCCATGGTCAAGGAAATGGTGCTGGCGGATACGGCCTATCAAAACGCCTGTGCCAATTCTGACCAGGAAAACGCCTATTTGGAGGGCGGCGAGGCTGTCAAACGGGCGGCGCTTACTATAGGTGCGGAGAACACAGATTTTCTGCGGCAGTATTATGACAACGCCGCGTTTCACAACCGGCTCCATCAGGAGATCATCAGCGAAACCTATCCCATGCTCTCCCAGACCCAGCCGGAGCAGACGGAGGCGGATCATCCTACCGTTATCACTTTGTCCAACCCCGTCACCCTTTACCGAAGTGCCCTGGATATGCTGGACCGGGAGATCAGCCGGGGCTGGCTGTACGATTACCTGCGGGACCACAGCATCGACTATGATACCGCCAGAGACACGCTGGTCAAGGAACTGCCCGCCTACTTTAATTTCATTGCCACCGGCGACCCCGATATGCAGTCCGCGTACCACACCCTGCCAAGATTCCAGGAGTGGCTGATCGAGGATCTGATGGAGCGCAATTACCAGGATGTGCCGGACAGCCGGGACGCACTGGAGCGATACGCCGGAAGCCCCGATGCCCCAGAGTGGGCAAAGGGCGCGCCCCCTACGCCCAAGCCCGAGTATGTGACATGGACCGCCAGGGGGACGATACAGCGGCCTGCGGTGGCACCCGCCGACACAGATGCGACGGAACAGCATGACAGCACTTCATCTATCCGCGACCCCATGGCCCCGGCTTATAAAGCTGGCGATACTGTCTATTTAGAGGGAAAGCCCTTCACAATACGGCGGTGCTTTAACGCCCAGGTGGAGCTTTGGGACCAAAGCGTATCGCCTGCGGTGTCTTTCATGATGGGCAGGCGAGAGTTTAACCGCCAACTGTTGCAAGACCTCCGCAACAGTTCCATGACCCGCTATCTTACCGATTACCTACCGGACGTGAACGCTGATTTGCGGGAAGCCCTGGCGGGCAATGGCGGTCTGCTGAAGCTGAAAGATAAAGCGGCCATTGTGGGGTACATTGAGGCTGGTGAGGACAATCTGAGCATCGCCCAGCACATGGCGGACACCTACGCCGGTGCTACTGAAAACATGGAGCTGCTGTCCGGGGACCAAGCGGCCTATTTCGCTAACAGGGACGGTTTTGAAGTCAACATCCACGACAGATCTGGCACAAAGATGTCTATGACCTGGAACTTGATCGTGCCCATCCTCCGCGCACTCTATCAGGAGCAGTTAGACGGATTTCTCCACGGAAGTTCTAGCGCGGGCCGTTCAGAGCCAGAGCAGAACGTGGACCATACCCTGGCACCCCCAACGCCGGAGGCGGTGCCAGCATCTACCGGGGCGGGTGCGCCGGAGCAGCCGGAAAGCGATGATGCCATCCCCGTTGAACCCGACTTCGCGCCTATGGCGGAAAAATACTGGGATCTGAAAGCCCAGCACCCGGACAAGCTGGTGGGCGTCCGGGTGGGAGAGTTCATGATGTTCTACGGCAAGGATGCCGAGGAGGCGTCCTCCGCGCTGGGGACAAAAGCGCCGGTACTGGACATTCCCGGCCTGGGTCAAACGCCTGCCACCGGGAGCCGGGAGGCGTGGCAGGCGGTGCTTAAAAAGCTGCTGGAGCACGGGCATAGCGTGGTGCTGGCCCGCCCCGGCCCGGAGAGCGGTCCCGACGCGCCCTATGAGATCATCCAAGAGAGTGATGCCGCCGACTATATCCCCATCGGCATGGAGCTGATGATGGATGGGCGGCGCATGAAGATCGACAGCGTGGACTATGCCAACAACGAGGTCAAGCTGCTGGATCTGGACCTGCGGGGCTGGTTTCCCATTTTCCAGTCAGCGCCTGTCCCCTATGTGCGGGAGTCTGTGGAGGACGTGCTGACCAGCGAGGAGTACATCGCCGCTGAGATGGCGCACCAGCTCAGACAGGAGGAAACGCCGGAAGGGTCCGTTGAAGCAAGCCCCCCGGCTCATGATGCAGCGGATGATTCCGTACAGCTCCCCGAAGCAGATCCGGAACAGGTGGAGATCGACGGCGGGCAGATCGGCCAGCCGGAACCGCCAGCCCCCCGGCCCGCCCAGGAGCGGCACAACTTCCACATCACCGATGATAACCTGGGGGCTGGCGGTGAGAAAACCAAATATCAGTACAATGTGACGGCCATTCGTACCTTGAAGCAAATCGAGGCAGCGGGCCGTCTTGCTACGCCCGAGGAACAGGAGATATTGTCCCGCTATGTGGGCTGGGGCGGCATCGCCAAGGCGTTTGACCCGGACGACCCCAAGTGGGCCAAGGAGTATGCCGAGCTGAAGGAGCTGCTCACCCCAGAGGAGTACAATTCCGCCCGCTCTACCGTCCTCAACGCACACTATACCAGCCCCACCGTCATCAAGGCCGTCTATCAGGCGGTGGAGAACATGGGCTTTAAGCCGGGGACCGTGCTGGAGCCCTCCATGGGCATCGGCAACTTCTTTGGCCTTCTGCCGGAGTCCCTGTCCGGGGCCAAGCTATACGGCGTGGAGCTGGACAGCCTCACCGGGCGCATTGCCAGACAGCTCTACCAGAACGCCGATATCACTGTGGACGGCTTTGAAAAGACGGACAGGCGGGATTTCTACGATCTGGCGGTGGGCAACGTGCCCTTTGGGCAATACCATGTCAACGACCCCGCCTATAACAGGCTGGGCTTCAACATCCACAACTATTTCTTCGCCAAGGCGCTGGATCAGGTGCGCCCCGGCGGCATCGTGGCCTTTGTCACCAGCCGCTACACCATGGACAGCAAGGATACCTCTGTGCGCAAATATCTGGCGGAGCGGGCCGACCTGCTGGGGGCTGTCCGTCTGCCCAGCAACGCTTTTAAGGCCAACGCGGGCACGGAAGTGGTGTCGGATATTATTTTCCTGCAAAAGCGGGACCGGCCCGCCGTGGAGCTGCCCAGTTGGGTGGGAGCAGGCGAAAATGACGATGGCTTTCATATCAACAATTATTTTCTGGAGCACCCGGACATGGTGCTGGGCACCCCCACCTCGGACAGCACCCAGTACGGCAGGCAGGACTACACCGTAGCCCCCATTGAGGGGGCGGAGCTTTCCCAGCAGCTTGCCGGGGCAATCCAGAAGCTCACCCCGCCGGACAAGGACCTGCTGGAGCTGGACGCGGCGGATGAGCAGACCGGCGAAGCTCTGGAATCCATACCCGCCGACCCGTCCGTGCGCAATTTCAGCTACACGCTGCATGAGGGTAAACTGTATTTCCGCGAAAATTCCCGCATGACGCGGGTGGAGCTGGGCAAGACCCCCGCTGAGCGCGTCAAGGGCATGATCGCCATTCGGGATTGTGCCCGGAAGCTCATCGACCTCCAACTGCAAAACGCCAAGGACGACGCGGTAAAAGCGGAACAGGAAAAGCTCAACCGCCTCTACGACCAATTTACCAAAAAACACGGCCTGCTGAACAATTTGGGCAATAAGATGGCCTTTGAACAGGATTCCGCCTATCCCCTGCTGTGTTCGCTGGAAGTGCTGGATGAGGACGGCAATCTGGAGCGCAAGGCGGATATGTTCACCAAGCGCACCATCCAGAACCGCCGCGCCGTCACCAGCGTGGACACGGCGGTGGAGGCCCTGGCGGTGTCCATCGGGGAGAAGGCCCGGGTGGACCTGGAGTACATGGCCGGTCTGATGGGCGGGCCCGATAAAATCCCCCAGATCGTGGCCGATTTGGAGGGCGTCATTTTCAAGGACCCCGCCACCGGCCCCTTTGACCTGGACGGGGACAGGGAGAGCGCCCTGCGGGGCTGGCAGGCGGCGGACGAATACCTGTCCGGCGATGTGCGCTGGAAGCTGGCCCAGGCCCGCCTCGCGGCGGAGGACCACCCCGAGTTCGCGGTCAACGTGGAGAAGCTGGAGCAGGTGCAGCCCAAGGACCTCACCGCCTCGGAGATCAGCGTCCGCATTGGCGCGTCCTGGATTGATCCGGAATATTACCAGCAGTTCATGTATGAGCTGTGTCAGACCCCGGAAAAGCTGCGGGACGATAAGATCAAGCTGATGTACTCCGATTCATCCGGCGAATGGCGGGTATTGAATAAGAGCGCCGACAGCAAGGATAACGTCAGGGCCTACACCACCTACGGCACCAAGCGGGTCAACGCATACGAGCTGTTTGAGGCGTCCCTTAACCAGCGGGATGTGCGCGTTTTTGATAAGCATTGGGAGAACGGCCAAGAGGTCCGCGTTCTCAACGAGAAGGAGACCGCCATCGCCCAGCAGAAGCAGGAGGCCATCGGCGAGGCGTTCAAGGACTGGATTTTCAAGGACCCGGAGCGCCGGGAAACCCTGTGCCGGAAGTACAACGATAAATTCAACAACATTCGGCCCCGGGAGTATGACGGCTCCCACATCAATTTTGTGGGTATGAACCCGGAGATTGCCCTGCGGCCCCATCAGCGCAACGCCGTGGCCCATATCCTCTACGGCAAAAACACGCTGCTGGCCCACTGTGTGGGCGCGGGCAAGACCTATGAGATGGTTGCCGCCGCCATGGAGAGCAAGCGGCTGGGCCTGTGTCAGAAATCCCTTTTCGTCGTCCCCAACCATTTGACAGAGCAGTGGGGCGGCGATTTTTTGCGCCTCTACCCCGGCGCGAAGGTGCTGGTTGCTACCAAAAAGGACTTTGAACCCAAGCGCCGCCGCAAATTCTGCGCCAGGATCGCCACCGGCGACTATGACGCGGTAATCATCGGGCACAGCCAGTTTGAGAAGATTCCCCTGTCCCCGGAGCGCCAGAAGGCCGTCATCCAGGACCAGATCGACGAGATCATAGAGGCCATCCAGGAGGCAAAGGAGGAGGACGGCGACAGGTTCACCATCAAGCAGATGGAAAAAACCAAGAAAAATCTGGAGGCCAAGCTGAAACGGCTGACCGAGGGCAAGAAAAAGGACAATGTGGTGACCTTTGAGGAGCTGGGCGTAGACCGGCTGTTTGTGGATGAGGCCCATGCGTTCAAAAATTTGTTCCTCCACACGAAAATGAGCCGCGTGGCGGGCATCGCCCAGACCGACGCCCAGAAATCCAGCGATATGTTTGGCAAATGCCGCTATATGGATGAGATCACCGGGGGCCGGGGCATCACCTTCGCTACGGGTACGCCCATCAGCAATTCAATGGTTGAGCTTTATACCATGATGCGATACCTCCAGTTTGATACGCTGGTGAAGAACGGCCACCGTCATTTTGACAACTGGGCGGCGGACTTTGGTGAGAAGGTGACGGCCATGGAGCTGAAGCCGGAGGGGACGGGGTTCCGTTCTAAGACCCGGTTCGCCAAGTTCTACAACCTGCCGGAACTCATGAGCATCTGGAAGGAAGCCGCCGATATTCAGACGGCGGATATGCTGAACCTCCCCACCCCGGAGGCTGAGTACATCACCGTCACCACCGAACCCAGCACTTTTCAGCAGGAGATGGTGGCGGAGCTGGGGGAGCGGGCAGAGGCCGTGCGCAACAGAGAGGTGGAACCGTCCGTGGACAATATGCTGCGGATCACCTCGGACGGGCGCAAACTGGCGCTGGACCAACGCTTGCAGAATCCGCTCCTGCCTGACGATTCCAACAGCAAGGTCAACGCCTGTGTCAGGAATATCGTCAAGGAATGGCGGGACAGCACGGATATCCGGGGGACCCAATTGGTTTTTTGCGATTTGAGCACACCGAAAGGCGACGGCAAGTTCAACGTCTATGACGATATCAAGGCAAAACTCATCGCCCAGGGTATTCCCCAGGAGGAGATCGCGTTTATCCACGACGCCAACACCGAGGCGCAAAAGGCGGAGCTGTTTGCCAAGGTACGCCGGGGGCAGGTGCGGGTGCTCATCGGCAGTACCCAGAAAATGGGAGCTGGCACCAACGTCCAGGACCGCATCGTGGCCTCCCATGACCTGGACTGCCCGTGGCGGCCCGCTGATTTGGAGCAGCGGGCGGGCCGTTCTCTGCGCCAGGGCAACATGAATAAAAAAGTGCGGATGTATAAGTACGTCACCAAGGGCACCTTTGACGCCTACAACTGGGGGCTGGTGGAAAACAAGCAGAAATTCATCGGACAGGTTATGACCAGCAAATCCCCCGCCCGGTCCGCCGAGGACGTGGACGCCACCGCCCTGTCCTACGCCGAGGTCAAGGCCCTGGCTACCGGGGATGATCGAATTCGTGAGAAGATGGACCTGGATGTGCAGGTGGCGAAGCTGAAAATGCTGAAAGCCAACCACGCCGCCATGCAGTATGAAATGCAGGATAAGGCGCTGAAATACTACCCCCAGCAGATGGCCGAGACAAAGCTGTTCATTGAGGCGCTGGGGAAGGATCTGCCCATTGTGCAGGCACATCCCGTCAAAGACGATGCGTTCACTATGACCGTCATGGGGCAGGTTTTCACCGAGCGCAAGGCGGCGGGCGAGGCCATTCTGAAGGCGTGTATGCTGATGGATAACCCGGAAAAAGTGGTGGATTTAGGTGAATACCGGGGCTTCCCCATGCAGCTTCATTGCGATGGGTTCAAATTCAAGGTAACGATGAAGCAGCACTTGACCTACACGGCGGAGCTGTCCGATGACCCGGTGGGCAATGTAGCCCGGATCAATAACGCTTTGGAGGGCATGGCCGAAAATCTGAAACGGAACGAAACCCGGCTGGCCCGGTTGGAAAGCGAACTGAAAAACGCCCAGGAGGAGGCCGAACGCCCCTTCCCCAAGGAGGAGGAGCTTCGGCAGAAATCCGCCCGTCTGACCCAGCTTAACCGGGAGCTGGAGAAGCCCAGCAACAAGGGGGTTAATCAGCATCAGAATAGTGATGGCAGACCGAATTTGGAGGACGGTGGGGCACCCGCACGGGAGAACCCCGTTTCCTTACCCACCCAGGGGAATAAACCGTCCATCCGAGATGCCATCCGTGCGTTTACCCCGCCCGCCCCGGTGTCTCCCAGTGTGGAAAAAGGCCAGCGAGGGGAGGCGGCGCTGTGAGGTACAGCGAGGGCCGGACGGTTGGCCTATATACGAAAGTGTCCCCGGAAGAAAAGAAGGTGATCGACCAGAAGATGGCCCTCCTGGGGACTACCAATCTGCGGGCCTACCTGCGGAAGATGGCGGTGGACGGGTACATCGTGCAGTTGGACATGGGCAGCGTGGTGGAGCTGGTAAAGCTGCTGCGCTCCATTTCCAACAATGTGAACCAGATCGCCCGCCGTTGTAACGAGACACGGAACCTCTATGCCCAGGACGTGGAGGACCTGCGGCGGGGCTATGCCCAGGTTTGGGAGGGAATCAATGTCTTACTGAAAAAATTTGAGAAGCTGTGATAAATGCGCTGACTGGATTCGAAGGCCAGCGTGGGCAATTTTGCTCACGCTGGCCTTTCAAGGTTTTTGCTCAGGGATCAAATTTGGAAATAGTCCAGCAATATATCCCGCAGCAATTCGTGGCGGTCCACCTCTGTAATAAGCAACCGCGCCCCTCTATGGTTGGTGATGTACGCGGGATCGCCTGTCAGAATGTAGCCGATGATTTGGTCGGTGGGGCGGTATCCCCGCTCCATTAAAGCCGCATAAATACGGCCAATGGTTTCTTTTCTCTGTATCTGGTCCATAGCTCCCTCTCCCGGCGGGACCGTTTCTTGTTAAAACGGGTTGTCTTGAACAGCCTCACCCTTGATTTCTAAAATATCCTCAATAGAGATGGCCGTGCCGTCCATGAGAACGACACAGCCCTGCAATGGGTCAATTTTCCTGATCCTTCCCATAGTGGCGACATAAGTCCCGCCGCTCTTTTTTTCATCGGGCAGAAAATATGTGAATACGCCCTCCTCGCCTGTTTCAAACAGATGCCGCAGCTTCTCGTCCAGAACGCCCTTCTCATCCTCAGTAAGTTCCACCCGCTCCCCGGTAACACGGACTGTCTCTTGAATGGCTGAACCGTAACCAGATAGGGCTTGAAAGGGCTGGAACTGCGCCGCCCGGTCTGCCATAGGCATACGGGGATGTCTGGTCGGTATGGGGTAGGGCAGATTCAAAATATCATCGTAAGCTCCCATGTTAAGCCTTATGCCCCCCGATACGTCCATTGCGGTCAGCGGCGGTAGCGCCGTCAATCAAATTTGTCCCCTTTAAGATGGCGTTTTTGCCATACTTGTTCTTGATGCCCAGCATGGCCTCCTGGAGTTTGCGCTCCCGTGCCAGCTCCGCCGCTTCAGCTTCCTTTTTTGCCTGAGCGGCTGCGTAGTCTGTGAACAGGTCCATTTGCTCCATGACTGGCCCATCAGATACCGTGGTTTCATCCGTCACCCGGTTTGCGGCAAGGTACAACCGGCGGATCAGCAGGTTTCTATCCACGGTGCGGTCAAAGAGTTCCAGGATCGCCGCTGTGATACGCTTGGAGGAGGCGGTGTGCTCCTCCAAATTGGCGGTGCCGTGGGCGTGTTTGGGAATCTGCCGCCCATAGCGGTCTGTTTTGACCTCGCCGTGGTATTGCTTGCGGCGCTCACTGTCCCGGAGATTGTCGATATCATAGCCCACGGTGAGGGTGAGCTGGTTCGTCACCAGCCGCTGGCCCACCAGTTCGAGGGCCAGTTGGTCCGCCATTTCCCAGGCTACCATTCGGGCCTTGTCGAAGGGATAGGGACAGGTGAGCACCTGCCCGGAGCCTACGCTTTTTGCTTCGGGCTTGTACGCTTTGATGTCAGCCATTGTTACCGGCTCGTACCCCCAGGCATGGTCGATCAAGAGTTCCGCGTTCACGCCGAACATCCTGTAAAGAAGATCTTCGTTGTAGTAGTCGGCGGCATTACCGATGGAGCACCGGGCGATATCTCCCATGGTGTACAGCCCCTGTGCCTCCAGTTTTTTGGCGTAGCCCGGTCCCACCCGCCAGAAGTCTGTGAGGGGGCGGTGATCCCACAGCAGGCGGCGGTAGCTCATCTCGTCCATTGCTGCCACACGCACACCGTTTTTGTCCGGTTTGGTGTGCTTGGCCCAGATATCCATGGCTACCTTCGCCAGATATAAGTTGGTGCCGATGCCCGCCGTGGCGGTAATGCCGGTGGTGTCCAACACGTCCAGAACGATCTTTCGAGCCAGCTCCCGAGGAGTGAGTTGATAGGTGGGCAGGTAGTTGGTCACATCCATCAGCACCTCGTCGATACTATACGCGAACACATCTTCGGGGGCCACGTATTTCAAATAGACGTTGTAGATTTTTGTGCTCCATTCGATATAATGGGCCATCCTGGGCGGGGCAACCAGGTAATCCAGGGCCAGTTCTGGGTGGGCTTTTACGTCCGGGTCATACCAGGAGGAGCCGGTGAACTGCCGTCCCGGAGCGTTCCGCCGCCGTTGGGCGTTCACCTCCGCCACCCGCTGTACTACCTCGAACAGCCTTGCGCGGCCGGAGATGCCATAGGATTTCAAAGATGGTGTGACCGCCAAACAGATGGTTTTCTCTGTCCGGCTCTTGTCCGCCACCACAAGATTGGTGGTTAGGGGGTCCAGGCCGCGCTCAATGCACTCGACGGAAGCGTAAAAACTTCTGAGGTCGATAGCCATATACACCTTGTCTTTCATACCGGACTCACCTCCCACCTCAGCGTACCACAGGTTATCCCTATTATACACTTCATCAGCGCAATTGTCCATATGTTCGATGACGTTGCAAAAAAGAAATGCCCATAGGGCTTTATGAAAAGAGATGATATGTTATATCAAGCGTAACAAAGGAACAGATAGAAAAGGCGAAGGAATGGGACTTGCTTTCCTATCTCCAAACCTATGAACCCCATGAGCTGAAACGGTGCGGCCCAAACGAATACTGCACCCGCACCCATGACAGCCTCAAAATCTCCAACGGGAAATGGTGCTGGCACAGCCGGGGCGTCGGTGGCCGGACGGCGTTGGATTATCTCATTGAGGTGCGGGATATGACCTTTGTGGAGGCGGTGGAGACCCTGTGCGGTTCTCGTGCCCCGCCGCCCCAGGAACGGCCAAAGCCAAAGCCCCCGAAGCCCTTCCAGCTCCCAGATGCCAGCCGGTTCCCCTCCGCCATGCTATCCTATCTGCAAGGCCGGGGCATTCACCCGGAGCTGCTGCAAGCGTGTATTCAGGCCGGTACTCTTTACGAGAGCCGGAAATATCGGAACTGTGTCTTTGTGGGCAGGGACCCGGCAGGCCGCGCCCGGTTCGCCTGCCTGCGGGGGACGCGGGACAACTTTCGGATGGATGTGGAGGGCAGCGACAAGCGATATGGTTTTTCCCTGCTGGCCGCTGACCCGGCGTGTCCCAGGCTGGCCGTGGCGGAAAGCCCCATTGACGCCCTCTCCCTGGCCTCGCTGGTGAAGCAGGCCGGGGGCGACTGGCGGGACAGCCACTACATTTCCCTGGGCGGAACCGCGCCCCGAGCCATGCTCCAATTTCTGCACGATCATCCGCGCATTACCCAAGTGAGCTTGTGCCTTGACAATGACAAGGCCGGGATGGAGGGCATGGAACGGCTGGAGCGGGCCATTCGAGAGGAGCCGGAGCTATCCCAGCGGATAAAACTGATCTATCATAACCCGCCGCCTGCGGAGTATGGGAAGGACTATAACGAATTTCTCTGCACACAGGTGCGCACACAACAGAAAAAAGTAGTGGAACATCAATGCGCTTTGTGATATATTGTAAAAGGTAGTTAAAAAGCATGGAATCTGGATTAAAGCTAAAACATCATTTTTATGAGTTGTGGTGAGGTTTTACATGAGCATAATTTTGCATCAAAACTCAAAAGGCGTTACAATCGTCCGGGACGATTTCAAGCGGCGCAGCCAAGTTAAGGTTTACAGCGGCTTCCCGGAAAACAAGTATTGCATTCGCACATACCGTTTTGACTTTATCCAAGACCCAATAGAGATCCCATACAATTCCTGGGCCAATGTGGATTGCTGCGGCGGCTGGGCCTATGACGAGGAGTATCTGAATACCGCTGTGCAGAATGGTTTGAAACTCTTTGCGGGCATATCGCACTCCCTCAAACATATATATACTCCTGACTATCCCACCCGAGAGGAAGCACTACGCCAATTTCGGATTTTTAAAGATTCTCTGCCTGCGGATATTTTTGCCGATGTGGAAGATCAGCAATCAGGACCAGCGTATCTAAACACATTCATCTGCCGGATCGGAAGCATATCGGATTATATCAACCTTGATACGGTATTCGAGTTTTACGAGAAGTTGGGCCATTATGTTTCTGCCTCCGAAAAAAAGGAGGTTGAGCACCTTTGCGCTTGTGAAATGAAATTATATGGAACAGATAAGGCCCCATTCTCGTATTCACAGGCAGGAACTACGGCAGAGTTTATTACCACCGGCCTGCTTTTGGGCTATCCTATCGAATCAACAGTCAGCGTTCTCCACGGGAATTGAAACGTGAATGAGAACCCCGCCTTATAAAAAAAGTGATGCTGGATATAATTTCTTTGAAAGTTCTACTTAAAATATTTATAGAAGGAGTTTTGCCGGTATGGATGAACAAAAAGTAAGGCGTCCCCGCCGCACCGCTGAACAGAAGGCTGCTGACATTGACGCCAAAATTCAGAAGCTGAACGAGGATTTGGAAAGCATTGAGGCAAGACGGACTGCCGCAAACCAGGAATTTGACGCGAAGGCGGCGGCGGTGAAGGAGCGAATTGCGGTGCTGGAGCAGCAGAAAAAAGACATTCTCGCACCTAAGCCTCCGCGCAAACCCCGCAAGACGAAAAAACAGAAGATACAAGAACTCATTCAGACCGCCAGCAAATCCGGGCTGAAGCCGGAGGAGATCGCCGAGCGTCTGGGTTTAGCTCAAACTGAGGAATGATAGAAAATGTGGGTAGGGCGCATGGCCTACCCACATTTTTTATAACAAGACCACTGAAATAAAATGGGGACTACTCCTCAATCTTCACAATATCCACGGCTGATTCCAGAAGCAAATTGATGATCTCATTTCTGGATCGGTTTGCAGTTTCCGCCAGAGCGTCCAACCGCTCAATCAGTTCATCCCTCATGCGGACAGACACGACCTTATGCCCATCGTCCCCTCTGCGGGCAGACTTCTTTTTGATTTTGATTTCCTCTGCCATACTGCCACCCCTTCTGATAGTTATAGTGTAGCTTGACAGAGATGATTTTAGTATATTATAATGATATAGTTCTAATAGACTATACTTTTATAGTCGAAAGAAAGGAGGATCAAGTGGCGATTTCCAGCCTATACCCCCGCAAAACCATGCGCAACCACAGGCGGTTCATGATGGACCGCCTGGACTACGATCAAAAAGCGGAAAAAACCATCGACGGCGAGCTGGTGTCCTCCTTTATGTGTCTGCCGGAGTCCGCCGCCGAGGAGTTTGAGGCCAGCAAAAAGCTCTATTTCCAGCTCACTGGGCGCAGACAGGACCCGGCTCACGACATACTCATGTACCGCATCATCCAGTCCTTCAAACCCGGCGAGATCACCCCGGAGGAGGCCAACCGCATTGGCTACGAGCTGGCTATGAAATTCACCAAAGGCCAGCACCAATTTGTGGTGTCCACCCATGTGGACAAGGCCCACATTCACACCCACATTGAGTTTAACAGTACCAATCTTAACTGTGACGGCAAATTTCAGAACGTTAAGGATTCCGCTTTCATCCTGCGGGAGCTGAATGACAATCTGTGCAGGTCCCACGGCTATTCAGTCATTGAAAATCCAAAGCCCAGCGCAAAGAAACAGAAAGAACTGGCGGCGGCTCAATACGGCTCCAGTCATAAGGAGCAGCTACGGCAGGCCATTGACCGGGTGCTTCCCAACAGCCGGGACTACGAGGATTTCCTGGCAAAAATGCGGGCCGAGGGCTATGAGGTAAAGGAGGGAAAAACGCTGTCCTTCCGCGCCCCCGGCTGGGACCGCTTCACCCGCTCCTCCAAACTGGGGAGCGATTATACCAGGGAAGCCCTGCGGGAGCGTTTCGCCGTCCGGGGCGGGGGGCCTGCCGGGGCAAAGAAGCCCTTTCAGCGGGATGGCCGGAAGGTCAATCTGCTTATCGACATTCAAGCGAAGATGGCCGCTGGGAAGGGTGCCGGGTATGAGCACTGGGCAAAAATATTTAATCTGAAAGAGGCCGCTAAGACGCTGAATTTTCTGGTGGACAACGGCCTGACCGATTATGATGAGCTGGCGGCACGGGCGGTGCAGGCCGGGGACAGGTTCAATGCCGCTTCCCGCCGCATCAAACAGTTAGAGGCGCGGATGGCCGATGTCGCCCAGTTAAAGACCCATATCATCAATTACTCCAAGACGCGGGAGGTCTACGCTGCCTATAAGAAGTCCCGCCATAAAAAGGAATTCCTGGCGGAGCATGGGGCCGAGATCGCCCAGCATGAGGCTGCGAAAAGGGCCTTTGACGCCCTGGGCGGCAAGCCCATCCCCAAAGTGGCCCAGCTTTCCCAGGAGTACGCCGAGCTGCTGGCGGAGAAGCAGCGGGAATACGAGGAGTACCGAACGGCGCGTCAGGACATGATCGCTTATCAGACAGCGAAGCAGAACGTGGACAAAATCCTCGGCCTGGAGCTGGAGGAACAAGAGCAGAATAGAGAACAAAAGCCGGAGCGGTGACTGCAAAAATTCTCCCATGCCGCTTGGTATGGGAGAATTTTTTATATTCATTCAACTGTAGCGTTTGTCGGCTATTCATCTTTGAAACGGACCACAGGAATTTGCTTGACTTTCTTCCCGCTTTTCCGCCGTTCCAGCGCAAATACCATATCATTGGTGCGTTCAAAGAAGCCCTTGCCCCTCTGCCAGCTCATGCCGCATTTGCAATGCTTCAGCCCTATAAACTGCTGTTTCATTTTTCTACCACACGCTGGGCAGACTTTACCGCAGCTCCCTTTCTTTTTGGGCACGGACGGAGGATTTGGGGACGGTTGCGGCTTATCTGGAAGCCCGTCCTCTTGAATGCGAATTTCGTATTGGGGCAGCTTGGAGAGAAGCTCCTGGTGAACCTCGTCATAGGGGACCCATATGCAAGTGGAGACTATTTTCTCATATACCTTATCCGTGATCGCGGACACCGCCGCGCCTTGGGGCATTTCTCCATGCTCCCGATAGTATTCGCACACGGATTTGAACATCCAATCAGCAATTTTGGCTTTATGCTTCTGCCGCAAGTCTCCATAGGTTCTATTGGGCTGCATCTGTCTTTTGTAGGCAAGTGAGGGTCGATGCTTTTTCATCATGATGCGCTCCATTGTTTTTCTTTCAATTTCTGGAGTTCTATATATTCCACAACCGACATTCTCCCATGCTCACTTAAAGATAGCGTGTCCTTTACCAGCTTTTCACAGGAGCAATCACGAGTGACGTACACCATTTCCAATGGCTTCTTTTCATCGTAGGAACATCGGCCAATCAGATAATCGGCAGATACGCCATAATGCTCTGCCAGCGTGATGAAATGCCGGAGAGGAAGCTCATATTCTCCTTTTTCGTATTTGGAATAGTGCTGCTGAGAGATACCCAAAACTGACGCTATATCGCTCTGCGAATAGTCATGATCTTCCCGCAGTTCCCGAAGTAAGTCCATCACATTTTTCAAAGCGGTCCCCCTCCTTTTTAGGAAGCGTACCATACATAGGATAGTGTGTATTGATTTCACCCATTCATTCATGTATAATACATATAATTATATGTATCAAGGAGACACAAATTATGATGAACACCGCTTGCGCGTTCACCGGCCACCGCCCCAGCAAATTCCCATGGAGATATGACGAAACGGACAGCCGGTGTGTGGCGCTGAAAGAGGAACTGACCGGGCAGATATCAAAACTGGCGGAAGTCGGTGTAACGGATTTTTTCAGCGGCATGGCGGAAGGAACCGACACCTACTGTGCGCAGATCGTTCTTGACCTGCGCAGAAAAAACCCCGCGCTGAACCTCCACTGTGTCCTGCCCTGCGAGGGGCAGGCGGACAGATGGAGCGATTCAGCGCGGGAGCGGTATCACATGATTGTAGCGCGGGCCGATTTTGTGGACTATGTGAGCCGGAAATACTATGATGGATGTATGCTGGCACGCAACCGGCGTTTGGTGGATCAGGCCGGAATCCTGCTGGCGGTGTATAATGGGGAGCGGCGCGGAGGAACGGCGGCGACTGTGCGCTACGCGCAAAAGGCGGGGCGGGAGATTATTATGATCGACCCACTTACCCCGACGCTTGCTAACAGTAGAAATCTAAGCTGAAAAAACAAGGGGGATTCATTATGGCTGCAAATCTGCCGCCTGAAATTGGCAAGGCATTGGAAGGGCTGTTCAAAAAAGGGTCGCTGTCAGAAAACGGTGACTGGATCGCGGAATATGTGGATTTCATCGAAACCGAAGCCCACGGTATTCCTGTCCAGCGCGTGAACATCAAGGATGAAGATATGGCGGGTCTTTTGAGCAAGGCTGTTGGGCAATATTCCACCCTTCAGACGGGGCCGCTGGGCGACTATGACGATCTGGAAAATGTCTGCGCCTGTTTGACCGAGGAGCTGGACCGCTACCTGTCTCCTTACAAGGGAAAAACGCTGCTGGTCTGCGGAATAGGGAACCGGGATTTCCCGGCTGATTCCATTGGGCCAGAAACCGCAAAAAGGATTTTTACCCACGTTCCGATGAAGTCTGTGTTTGAAAAACTGACGGTGCTGGCTCCAGGTGTGAGCGGCGAAACAAACATCAGCGGAAGCGCCTTAATCGCCAGCGCATCATCCGCAGTAGACGCGGCCTGTGTGCTGCTGGTCGATTCCACAAATTGCACGGAATATTCCCGGCTCTGCCGCAGTATACAGTTGACGGACGCTGGAATACGGATTTATTACAGCGGAGAGGAATTATCGCAATCCACGATTGGTGTGCCGGTCATTTCTATCGGAATCCCGGCTGTAATCTCTGTCAAGGACTTAGTGCCGGAGATGGAGGCGTCCAATCAAGAGTTTTTGACTGTTTCCAATATTCAAGCTGTGGTAAGAAGGGCCTCGCTGATGATCGCCTGCGCAATTATGCGGGTGGCCTATCCAGAACTGGATCACAGCACCAGCATGATGATCGCGGACTATTCGTTGCTGTAAACCAAGTCTGTATGCCCGCTTTATATGTCCCGCGCGGAGGTGCGGGAAGAAGCGACCAACGGGAGCGGAAAAGCCACGCCGCAAGGCGTGTTCGACTGGACGCGGAGCGGCCAGTCCGGGGCTTGGGGGAACCCCAACAAGCGAGCGGCGAAATCCAAAAGGATATCGCCGCTCATTGCTTGCCCATGTTATCGGAACTTTTCACCCGGCGCTGGTTGTTCGGCAGTTTCTCGCAAAAGGGGGCAAACAAGGCGGGATTCCGGCGAATGCTCGGCTGAAAGTGATCGGGACAGAAATTATAGGAAGGCGGCGTTTCCTATGTCAAACGCACAGTTTCAAGACGGAAATTTCCGATAAAAATCCACATCTCATCTTTACAATGTTTCAACCGGCCCTTTTTCCGTTAAAATGTAGGTTGCATTTTCTATCATTTTACAGAAGGGGGCCGGTGTATGGAGCGCAATACTTACGGCTATGTGCGGGTATCCACACAGGTGCAGAACGAGGCCCGTCAGCTTGCGGCCATGCGGGAGTTTGGCGTGGAGGATGAAAACATCATCATCGAAAAGCAGTCCGGGCGCGATTTCAAGCGGCCGCTCTATCAGCAGTTAGTGGACGGGCTGCGGGCGGGGGATGTGCTGGTGGTCAAAAGCATCGACCGGCTGGGACGGAATTACACGGAGATTTTGGAACAGTGGGCGTTCATTACCAAAAAGCAGGACGCGGCCATTGTGGTGCTGGATATGCCCCTGCTGGACACCCGGCAGGGCCGGGATCTCACCGGGACGCTGATTTCGGACATCGTGCTCCAGCTTCTCAGCTATGTGGCCCAGACGGAGCGGGAAAGCATCCGCCAGCGGCAGGCGGAGGGCATCGCGGCGGCAAAGGAGCGGGGCGTCCGGTTTGGACGTGAGCGGTTGGAACTCCCGGAGAATTTTCTTTTGTTTGCGCAGCTGTGGCAGGAGGGCGGCATTTCGTCCAGGGACGCTGCCAGGGAGCTGGGGGTTTCCTATCAAACCTTCCTGCGTCGGGCGAAGGAGGTTCCCCCCATCGGATAAGGCTGTGACAAAAAGTCCGGCAAAGGTTTTGTCACAGTGAACAGGATATGGAACAGCATCCGTTTCCCTCAAATTGGGGGAGACGGACGCTGTTTTTTTGCATCTCATACCGGCCAAAAGCCGTTTCCCTGAAAAAAGCGGCCACTCTCAGCAAAAAAGCACTCAAAAAAGTAATTGTTATTACCCCGAACGCCGGGATTTTAATAACAAAAGCCATGCTCCGCTTGTTACAAAGAGTATACCCCTTGTAACAACGCTGACAGCAGGCTTCCTGATGGCTTACACCCATTATATCGGCACCTTTTTTGCGGAATTAAGCCTTATTCGGAAAAAATTCTGGATTCGCCCTTTTGTTACAAAAATCATAGTTTTTGTAACAAAGCCGACAGCGCGTTTCGACCACACCCGGTGGAGTTTGCGGACTGCTGGTATTCCCTGGGAAGGGGTGAACCGCATTGCCAAGAAAAGCAAAAGCACAGCGCACCGGGGAGGAGCGGGTCATCCAGCTTGCCGCTGCCAGGGTTCAATTTGATCCCACTGGGACGCGGGAGGAGCTTCAAACCCAACTGCGGGAGCTTGCGAAGGTAATCGCGTCCGGCCTTTCCACGTTGGAGCTGAATCAGAGCAAGGAGCTGCTGGGTGTCTTCGTTTCCGATTTGTTCCTCTCCGTTTCGGATCGGGAACGCCAGGAATTCCGCTGCCAGCGGCAGGCCGAGGGTATCGCGGCGGCGCGCGCCCGTGGTGTGCGGTTTGGCGCGGATCCGAAACCACTACCCGACAATTTTGACGAATGCTACGAGGCGTGGCTGAACGGTGATATGACAGCCACAGACGCGGCTGCGGCCTGTGGCCTTTCAAGGAAAGGGTTCTACAGGATGCGCAAGAAAAAGCAGGACAGGAATGCGGCTGTTTGACATAGCAAAGGGGGGTGGATCGCCGTGCCGCGAAAATCAAAAATCCCATGTGGTGATGGGCAAGTTGTCCAGTACAACACCATCAAAGCGCGGCTCTATCCCACCGAGGTCCAGGCGGAGCTGTTTGAGAACACCTTCGGTTGCTGCCGTTATATCTGGAACCATATGCTGGCCGACCAGCAGCGGTTCTATCTGGAAACCGACAAACACTTTATCCCTACGCCTGCCAAGTACAAAAAAGAAGCGCCGTTCTTGAAAGAGGTCGATAACCAAGCGCTCATCCAGGAGCATAACAAGCTCTCCCAGGCGTTCCGGGTGTTCTTCAAAGACCCCTCGCATTTCGGCTATCCCAACTTCAAAAGGAAAAAAACCGACCGGGATTCCTTTACGGCCTGCAATCATGTTTTTGAATCCGGCCCCACCATTTATATCACGAAAGACGGCATCCGCATGACCAAGGCGGGGATCGTCCGGGCCAAATTTCCCCGCCGTCCGCGAAACGGCTGGAAGCTCAGGCGAATCACTGTGGAGAAGACCCGTTCGGGTAAATATTACTGCTACATTTTGTATGAGTGCTGCGTGAAAGCGCCGGAGACTGTTATTCCAATGGCGGAGACCACGCTGGGATTGAAATACTCCATGCCCCATTTCTATGTAGCTGACAACGGCGCGATGGCCGATGCTCCCCATTGGTTGAAACAGTCCCAGGAGAAGCTGGCGAAGGTCCAGCGGCAGCTTAACCGAATGCAGCCTGGTTCCCAAAACTATCAGGAAGCAGTGCAAAAGTACCGTGAGCTTCATGAGCACATTGCCAACCAGCGGCGCGACTTCATCCACAAGGAATCCCGGCGGATAGCCAACGCTTGGGACGCCGTGTGCGTGAGGGGCGATTCCATGTCGGAGATTTCTCAGCTCGTGAAGCGCGGGAACGCGCTGGAGGCCGGGTTCGGAACCTTCCGGGAGTGCCTGCGCTATAAGCTGGCGCGGCAGGGCAAACCGCTGATCGTGGTGGATCGGTATACGCCCACCACCCGTACCTGCGCCGTCTGCGGGCTGGTGCGGGACGATGAGGTGAGCTACAGGCACCGCAGCTGGCGATGCCCCAAGTGCGGCACGGTACATAATCGGGAGGTCAACGCCGCGAAAAACGTCAAGGCCCAGGGTCTTGACCAGTATTTCGGTTATCAGGAATGGCGCGAAAGCGCCTGACGCATAACACCCCAGTTTGCCGGTCGGGACGCCGGTGAAAGCCCATGATTCCGGCTGGGAGCGTTGAGTGAAACGGAACCACCCTGTTCTGCTTCACTCAGCGTTTCCGAAACCGTTGAGTGGGAAACGAGAGGCCGTCTTTCTTCTGGGATCGCGGCTGAAGCCCTCCGGGGCGTCCAAAACATTATGACGATGAAAAAGCAGGCGAAAGGAGTTTGCCATGCTGTTCCTTCAACTCAAAACAGGAGAATACATGACCATTGGCGGCGATGTGATCGTTCAGCTGAATGATGTTTCCGGCAACCGCTGCAAGCTGATGATCGAAGCCCCCAGGGAAGTCCCTGTCATGCGGGGCGAGCTGCTGGAACGCGCCGGGGCGGAGCGCCCGGAATGCGTGATAGAAACGGCGCGTTCACGCTGGTCGGGATCGGGCCCGTCCTGGAATCGGAACAAGACCCAGGCGCTGATCGCCATGCGGCGGCTGCTCGCTCAAATGGACGGCGGGGACGATCATGTGAAGGATCTGCGCCGCCAGCTGGACTTTTTGTTCCCACCCGAGTTCGCGTCCAATGAGACGATTTATGCTCCAAAATAAAATCGGTTTCTTCCGGCTGACGAGCTGGTTGAAATACAGCGCCGAGCCAATGTTCCAAAGGCCACGGAAAAACAGGCAAAGCGCACCCTTTATTGTGTCGAATCCATGGAACAGGTGAAAGCACAGTGGAGGAAACCCCGGCAATCATTTTATTTATAGGAGGACTATAAAATGAGGATCCAACATAACATCATGGCCATGGGGGCGTACCGCAACTACACCAATAACGTCTCCGCAATGAAGAAGAACCTGGAGAAGCTGTCCAGCGGCTACAAGATCAACCGCGCGGGCGACGACGCCGCCGGCCTCGCCATCAGCGAGAAGATGCGCGCCCAGATCACCGGCCTGGAGACCGCTCAGAAGAACGCCAAGGACGGCATCAGCCTGGTGCAGACCGCCGAGGGCGCCCTGACCGAGGTTCACGATATGCTCAACCGCATGGTCGAGCTGGCCACCCAGTCCGCCAACGGCACTTATGACAATGACACCGACCGCTATCAGCTGCAGAAAGAAATGAACCAGCTGAAAGAGGAGATCAACCGCATCGCAGACAGCGCCAACTTCAACGGCATCAAGCTGCTGGACGGCATGAGCGGCTCCGGTCGCCTGTCCACACTGCCCGTGGAGTACGATTCCATCTCCACCACTGCGGGTATCACCGTGGATTCCGTGAACAACGGCAATGGTTCCAAGGGCGAGTTCGTCATCGACCTGAACGAGAAGTTCAGCTTTGGCGACACCATTTCCATTACCGGCGTGGATAAGGATGGCAATACCATTGGCGGCGCTGCCAAGACCTATACCTTGACCACTGCCGCGGGCACCGCCAACTTCTACGGTGATACGGCTGATGCGCAGGCCACCGACCTGGTGAACAAGATGACCGCAGACTTTGGCGCTTACTTCGATATCAAGGCCGAGGGCAGCAAGATCACCATGACCGCAAAGGCCGAGGGCGTCGAGGCTGCGCAGATCACTGCGGCCACAGTCACTGATAACAGCACCTCTTACTTGGGCGCTGTTACGGACACTGCCGGCGCTGAAACTGCTGGCACAGCTTGGAAGGGCGTTCTGGAAGTCCTCGGCGGTGTTAACGCCGGAGCTTCCGGCAACATTGAGGTGGGCGACAAACTATCCTTCGAGTTCACCACCGGCCGCGGTACAACCCTGACCGCCGAGATCACCGCCACCCAGGAGATGGCCAACGCCGATGCCGAGACCGCCACCAAGGCCATTGTGGACGCGCTGAACAAGGCCTACTTCAATGACGATGGTAATACCACCGGCATTGACGAGAGCCAGATCAAGGTGAGCGACCTCTTTACCTTTACGGCCAACAAAAACGCCAAGGGTGATGCCGCAGCCTACGGCTCCATTAACGTTGTAGCTAAAAATGCGGGCAGCACCGCCATTGCCAAGGCAAATTCCTTCACCATCAACCGCAACGGGGCCAAGACCACCTTCAACGCGACTGCCGATACCAATACGACCGCTGCCAAGAATTCGACTACCGCGAAGGACAAGGCAGTTGCCGCCGCAGTGAACACTGTGAACTACACCGCCGGCGATAAAGTCAAGGCCACCGGCACCCTGGCCGACGGCCGCACCTTCGAGGTGGTGCTGGAGGCCGGTAAAGATTTTGAGGTTGACAAGAACGCGACGGTTGCCACCGCTGTCACCAATACCGTCAACAATCTGAAGGATGCTTTTAGCTCCAAGGATGTGACCGTCAAGGTCACGGATGCGGACGGGAATGTCAGCACGATGACCGGCGAGGATTTGTTCGGCGCCAAGGGCGAATTTACCGTTACGGCAAACGCCGGTGCGCTCACCATCGAATCCAAGTACGACGGCACGGCGGGCAACGGCAATGCCAGCACGATTGACAGCCTGGTAGCCGTTCCCCTGAAGGCTGTGGATGCCCCGCTGACCCGGAACCTGGCCGATGCCCAGACCGCCGCCGAGTCCACGTTCACCCTGGACGAGAAGCTGGACTACGGCGCGGCCATCAAGGTGGGCGACCACACCTATGAGATCGTCAAGGATGCCCGCGACACCTCCAACCGCAACAACACCGCCATCGTGGTGGCCGACCCCACCGACAGCAAGGCTGTCGCCAAGGCAATTGCCGACGCCATCAGCGCCAACGAGAAGGGCAGCTACACCGCCACCAGCAACGGCGGCACCGTCACCGTCAGCAGCGACAAGATCGGCAGCGACCAGAAGGCCCTGTCCGTGACCACGCCCTATGGCGACAAGATCAAGACCGCTTCCTTTACCTTCGACCCCAAGGCGGTCAAGGAAGGCTCCATCCTGGAGTTCGGCGGCAACACCTACGAGTTCGTCAAGAAGGGCGGCGAGGTGAGCAACGAGGGCGCTGTCGCCATCGAGGTTGACAACCCCTCCAAGGCTTCCGCCAAGGAACTGGGCGATGCTTTCGCCAACGTGGTGAAGAACGGCACCGCCACCGTGGATAACAATGGCAAGGTCACACTGCGGGGCGCTGAGGCTGAGAACGGCACCATCGCCGATCCCACCGTCACCTGGGAGAACAACCTGGTTCTCCAGATTGGCGATACCTCTGACAGCTACAACCAGCTGAAAGTGAAACTGAGCGATATGCACACCAATGCCATGGGCATTGACGGCATTTCCATTGCTGATCAGGACAGCGCCGGTAAGGCCATTGATGTGATTAAGTCCGCCATCAACTACGTTTCCGATGTTCGCGGCACTCTGGGTGCCACCCAGAACCGCCTGGATCACACCATCAACAACCTGTCCGTGATGACCGAGAACATCCAGGATGCCGAGTCCACCATCCGCGACACCGACGTTGCCGCCGAGATGATGGAGTACACCAAGAACAACATCCTGATCCAGTCCGCCCAGGCCATGCTGGCCCAGGCCAACCAGGTTCCCCAAGGCGTACTGCAGCTGTTGCAGTAAACTGCTCTTGGCAAAATCGCATAGACTTCTTAACCTTGGGGGGCGGGCTTCGGCTCGTCCCCCATTTCAACTATCGTGAGGTTATATTATGGCTGATGAGAAAATCAAGCTACCTATCCGATCCGCACTGATCCCTATCTTCTATAAAAACTTCCGCTGCCTGATGGGTGCTTGTCAGGATAACTGCTGTGATGACGGCTGGAAAATTGAATTCAGCAAAAAGGACTATCTTGCGGTTAAGAGAGCTGTAGAGCAAAATGAAAAGCTTCAAGCGTTGGTATCTCAAGGGATGCGCCGTCTTAGAAAGCGGGAGCATGACGGGATGTATGCTGAGTTCCATATCACCGATTCGGGACGCTGCGCATTCCACACCAAAGAAGGCCTGTGCCGTCTCCAGCTGGAGTGTGGGGAGAAAGCCCTGCCTGAGGTATGCAGAACCTATCCGAGAAGGGTCGGTTACACCCCCGCCGCTAAGGAGTATTCCCTCTCTCCGTCCTGCGAGGGTGTGCTTCAGCAGCTTTGGGATTTGCCAGAGGGTGTGGGATTTGTGGAGGATCCCCTGTCCTCAGCGGAGCAAGCAACAGCAGATATTCCTCGAGGTAATAACCTGCTGATCTGTTTTGAACCTATTCGGTCGTTATTCATCGACATCCTACAAAACCGTGCATTATCGCTAACCGAGCGTATGCTCTATCTGGGCGTAGTCCTTCAACGGCTACAGAAGGAGAACTGGGACATTTTTGACCCAGATGTTTGGACAAAGCAGGTGACGGCGCAGACTGATGTGGACACAATCAAGGATATGACAGCGAATATCCCAGGGAACCGGGATATGTATCTCATGCAGAACTTACAGGTGTTGGACGCAATTTCCAAAGGACAAATGGGGTGGCCCACTGAGCTTTACAAGGCAGTGAATGTTAAACGTAAGTTTACATTGGCATCAACTGTGGATGGCGTGTCGGAACGGAATATCCAACTTATGACAAGCTTCTCGAAAAAAGCCTATGAGGACGCACTGGAGAAATTCCAGGCTGCTTTTTCGGACCGTGAATATTTCTTTGAAAATTTGATGGTGGCTGCGGCGTTGCATATGGGCTTCCCTGCTTTGGATAGCAAAGAGAAGCTGTGGGAAGGCTATGTTTCCCTGTGTAATCTGTACAGCTTTTACCGCTTTGTATCGGTCCTGGGCTGTAAGGAGGACCAAACAAAGGAGCGGCTGTTCCACATGATTGTCGTGGCAAGTCGGGCCACACTGCATGACAGCGTACGCTTCAACGGTTTCCAGGAGGAACTATTTCAGCATGACAGCTCCACGTTAGCGCATATGGCAATTTTGCTTAGTGGCTAATTCTTTTTTGCTTAGTTGTAATATTTTGGAACCTGTATAAACATTGATAAAAAATTGTCCGACAAGCCCCAAATCAGCCCTACCCGAACCAAGAGCGGTAGAAGTCGTGATCGTGCTGGCTTAGTCGTAAAAGCTCTTGGCAGGTGATCTACCTATGCGGAGCCCTTTTGTGTCGCATAGCGGTGCCCGACAATGGCGGAGCGCTGTTCTGCCCAATATTTTTCAAAGGCCACAAGTTCCCTCCGGGGAACTTGTGGCCTTCTCCTTTTTCGACAAGGTTCGACGCCAATCTGCAAATATTCCCTGGAATTTATACGGGCGGTTGTCAGACGGTGGCATCTCTTTACTATGCCGCCACATATATGCGCATACCGCCCGTGGGCCACCCTCCAAAATTAAAAAAATTTAGTTTTGGAGGTAATGATATGCGCAATATCGCACTTCAGAAATTTTCCGTAAATATTTTTCTAACGTGTTCCTGGGCAGAACACGTTGAGGTTTATGATAGGCCCTGTAGAGCAGAGAAGGGGGGTGTGAGCGCATGAACCCTGTTGAACGCCGTCAGGAAATCCTTGAAGTGTTGTGCCGCAGGCGGCACGATACATACGACAACCTGGCGCATGAATTTAACGTTTCCAAAATGACGATTCGGCGAGACATCGCGGCACTCATGTGCTCTTACCCGATTGAAACAGTTTGTGGTCGTTATGGGGGCGGCGTCAGGGTTGCGGATGGATTTTATCTAAACCGCCGGATCCCAGCTCGTAATGTCCTTTCTCCCAAGCAGACCGCCCTGCTCAAAAGGCTGCGCGGCCAGCTTGCGGGCGATGACCTGGACACGCTTAACAGCATTCTCCTTCAATTCTCTCCCTGAACATATTGTTCACGCACCTTGACAAACAACGGGACAAGCTCCTGTTCATAATCAATATGTAAGTGCTGCATCCTGCATCAGCCATCCAATCGCCAAGACTGCCTGCGGGCCGGGGATGAACGAAAGGGGGTGGATCCTCGTTCCCTGCCCGTCAAAACGATAGCATCAAAGGCACGAGCGACACCTGGGCGGCTGTCCGGCGTTGGTAACGCCGCAGACGCGGGACGCACCGCAAACACCCGTATCGCAGGGTAAAAGGGAGGTACTGGGGGAACGGCCTGGGCAGCTTAGTCAACTGCCGCCACCGTCTGCCGGTATCGCGCCGCCACGCCAAAGGCGGGCTTACATATTCCCGTGCCGGGGGGAGCAGCAGGGCGGTCATGCCGCCCGATAATACGGCACACGTTCACATATAGGGCATGGGAGAGGCACCCGCGCCGGTCAATTTCCTCACAGTATGAGGGCGCTAACATGACCGGCGCGGCCCTCCCCCCACTTGCGGGATGCAAGACCCGGCACCGCAGGGCTTTCCTGTGGTGTTGGGTGTTTCATCCGGCGAGGGCAAATAACAAAACGGTCCGGGGAGGTGACTAAAACGCAGATTCCGATTTACCAAATCAACGTCAACGCTGGGCGGCGGGAGGCCGACCAGGACGCCGTGCAAAAGCTGGCGGACAGCATTTCCAAGGTGGGGCTACTGAACCCCATCACCGTGGACCAGGAGTACACCCTAATTGCCGGGTTGCACCGGCTGGAGGCGGCAAAGCGGCTGGGTTGGACGGAGATCAAGTGTACGGTCAGTAATTTAAGCGGTTTGCTGGCAGAATTGGCGGAAATCGACGAAAATCTTGTCCGCCAAGATTTTGACTGCGTAGATGAGGGGGAACAGTTGGCCCGTCGCAAAGAAATCTATGAAATGCTCCATCCAGAAACACGGCGCGGCAAACGCAATGGACAGACTTCTAAAACCGACACGGGGTCGGTTTTAGAAACAAAATCCTTCGCTCAAGATACAGCTGAAAAAATTGGCGTTACACCGCGTACTGTCGAGCGTAAGGTTCAAATTGCGAAAAACTTGACGCCAGAGGCCAAGGGAATTGTTAAGCGCAATGACATTGGCTTCAAAAATGCACTGAAGATCTCCCGTCTGCCCCCGGAGCAGCAGGAGGATGCCGCTACCCAACTGGCGGCGGGCGATATCCGTTCAGTGGACGAATATCATCCAACTCCAGCAGAACCAACGAACCCGGAACAGCCAGAGTCCCCAGCCCCTACATCCCAGGCAGCAGAGATCTGCTATCCCACGATTAAAGATTCCGTGGACGATCTGAAGAACCCGGACAAAGACCGCAGGCGCACCCCGGACACCTTCCTTATGACGTTTTCCTTTTTCCTGCAAAAGATTTGCGCGGAGGTCGCTAACTACGCCACCCCGGAGCACGAGGCAGTTTTTCCGGCGCTGACGCGGGAACAGTTGGGACAACTCCGTGACGAGATACAGTCCGTTCACACCGCTTTAGACGGTTTATTTCACAAAATGGAAAGGATGTCGCAAAAATGAGCTACCGCAAGAAAAAACGCGCCCCTGCCAATCCGAGGCAGACCGTGCTCACCGGCATGAACGCCGATCTTCAGGGCGTGGAGGAGCTGCTCTCCACCGGGGAGCTGTACTCCGGCCAGCCCTACCAGCGCCCCGTGCTGGATCGGACGGTGGACAAGCTGGTCCGGGAGTGGGACCCTCGCCTGCTCACCCCGCTGGTGGTCAGCCACCGGGAGGGCCGCTACAATCTGGTGGACGGCCAGCACCGGGTGTGCGCCATGCGCAAGAAAAACGGCGGCAAGGATGTGACCGCTCTGTGCCGGGTTTACCACGGCCTGACCTACGAGCAGGAGGCGGAACTGTATTACAAACTGGACCGGGCCAAAGGCCATCTGCGGCTGTCCCACGCCACCAAAGCTCTGGTGGAATCCGGGGCGGACGCGGAGATCATCGAGATCAAGCGTCTGCTGGAGGGCGCGGGCTTTGTGTGGGCGCTGGACAAGCCCACCGGGGAACCCTTTGAGGTGGAGGCTACCCGCGCCGTCATCAATGCCTACCGTCTGCTGGGCGGCGCGGCCTTCTCCCGGATGCTGGAGCTCACCGCCCAAACGTGGCACGGCTCTCCTGGCTCGGTGAAGGCGTCCTTCCTCTCCGGCATGGCCCTGTTCCTCAAAACCTACGAGACGGAGCTGGACGATGAGGTGTTCATCAAGTGGCTGTCCGCCGTGGACCCGGAGGAGATTCTGCGTCGGGGCAAAGCCGACTTCTCCACCAACAAGGCCGCTCTGCGGTTCGCCCGGGTGATCCTGGGCAAATACAACAGCCAGCAGCGCGGGGGCCGCAAGCTCCCCTACCGCTTCAAGGGCTGATCTGAATACATACCGCCGCAGGCTGGAAACGGTCTGCGGCGGCTCTGTTTGTTGTAGGAGGTACGAGAATTGGAACATCAAGCCCTTTCCCCTGCGGGAACGCCCCTGGCTGATATCCGGGAGGTATCCGTGGACCCGGAGCTCCCCAAGGAGGAGCGCATTGCCGAATTTCTCCGGCAGATCAAAAACCCCTACTGCTTCAAGTGCGGCAAATTCACCGTCCGGGTGCGGTTTGCTGACAACGGCGTGTCCCTGGAGGACTGCTTGAAGCAAATCTTGATTTAGCGCTTTAGCGTGTTGACTTATCCGTGAAAATGTGCTATGCTTGTGACTGGAAAAAGAATTCAATAGGATAAACCAGCCACTCGCTGCATCGCGGGGTAAGTCCGTGATGCAAAGGAGTGACTTTTTTATGCCTAAATATCGCGGCGACGCATACCTGCGCCTGTCCTACTCTGCCGACCACAGCGTAGAGAGTGACAGTATTGCCAACCAGAAGAAGCTCATCGAGGACTTCGTAGCCGCTCACCCGGACATCGAGCTGGTATCGGAGCGGGTGGACGACGGTTACAGCGGTGTTCTGTTCGACCGTCCGGCGTTCCAGGAAATGATGAACAACATTGTTTCCGGCAAGATCAACTGCGTGATCGTCAAGGACTTGTCCCGCCTGGGCCGGGAGTACATTGAGACTGGCCGCTATCTCCGGCAGGTCTTTCCCACCTACGGCGTTCGGTTTATCTCCGTCAATGACGGCATCGACACCGCCAACGAGCAGAACGGCGATGATCTCCATATCACGCTGAAAAATCTGCTGAACGACACCTATTCCCACGATATTTCTGTGAAAACCCGGAGCGCCCTGCTGACCAAGCGGCAGAACGGGGACTATGTAGGCTCCTGCCCCATCTATGGCTACCGGAAGGACCCGGAAAACAAGAATCATCTCATTATTGATGAATACCCTGCCCGTGTGGTGCGGGACATTTACCGCCGCCGCATTGACGGGGCCAGCGCCAAGCATATCGCGGAGGAATTGAACCGGCTGGGTGTCCTCTCCCCCATGGCCTACAAGGACAGCCGGGGCCTGCCCCACCCCACCGGCGGCTTCGCGGATGTGCCGGACGCCAAGTGGTCCGCCCGTGCGGTGATCCGCATCTTGCAGGAGGAAACCTATACCGGCGTTCTGTTGCAGGGGCGGCAGGAAACCCATAACCACAAGCTGAAGAATATCATCCACAAGCCAGCCGAGGAATGGGTCCGCATTGAAAACGCACATGAACCGATCATCCAGAAGCGGGATTTTGACCTTGTTCAGAAGATTTCCAGTCTGGACACCCGGACAGCCCCGGACGGCGAGGCGGTCTATCTGTTCTCCGGCCTGCTGGTATGTGGCTGCTGCGGCGGACGCATGACCCGGAAAACCAACACGGTCAAGGGCAGAAAGTACGTCTATTATCATTGTCCCACCGGGAAGAAAAAGGGCTGCACTCATCCGGTCATGCTGAAAGAGGCTGATCTGATCGACTGTGTTCTGGTCAGTCTCCAGGCTCATATCCGACACATTGTCTCGCTGGATGAGGTTTTGGACAGTATCAGCGAGGAACAGATCAACCAGGAGGAAATCGCCAAGTTCAAAGCGCAGATTGCGGACAATGAGGTGAAGCTGGAAGAAGCCCGGCAGTTCAAGGCCACGCTGTATGAGAATTTTATCGCCAACCTTATCAGTAAAAAGGACTATCAGGATTTGAAGAACCTCTACACCGAGCGGGCGGAGCAGGCGCAGGAGGCCATTGACCGTCTGCGGGCCGAGATGGAGCTGGTGACGAACAACAGCAGTTCCCGCCTGCGGTGGACCCAGCACTTCAAGGAGTTCTCCGCCATGACCACCCTGGACCGGCGGGCGGTGATCGCTCTGGTCCAGTCCATTCGGGTGAAAGCCAAGGATGATCTGGTCATTACCCTCCGCTATCACATTGAATACGTCAAGGTGCTGAAACGCCTGGACGAGATGGGAAAGCTCCCGCCCGATTTGAAGGATATTTTGAACAGCCTGACGGCCATGGAAAAGGAGGCGGCGTAAATGGCACGGAAAAGCAGGAAGGACACTACCGCTTTGGCAACACCGAAAAAAGCTGCCATGAAAATCTGGCAGGCGGCGCTCTATATCCGGCTGTCGGTGGAGTTCAACGGCAAAAAGGGCGATTCGCTGGAAACACAGCGGCAGATCATGGAGGCGTATATCGCTTTGTGCCCGGATATTGAGATTACGGAGATCTACACCGACAACGGTACAACGGGCCGAACCTTTGAGCGGGAAGCCTTTCAGCGGATGTTAGGCGACATTGAGACCGGGAAAATCAACTGCATCGTGGTAAAGGACCTCTCCCGGCTGGGCCGGAACACCATCGACACCGGGTACTATATCGAAAAGTATTTTCCTCTCCATGGTGTACGGTTTATCGCTGTCAACGACCAATTTGACAGTGAGGATTCAGAAAACAGCGGCAATCACCTGATTGTGCCCTTGAAAAATATGATTAACGAGGCTTACGCCGCCGACATCAGCAAGAAGGTTCGGGCACAGCAGAATCAGGCCATGCGGAACGGGGAGTTTGTGGGGGCGCGTCCACCCTATGGCTACCGGAAGGCCCCGGACAACTGCCACCGCCTGCTGGTCAACGAGGACACGGCCCCTATTGTCCGGCAGATTTTCCAGTGGACGCTTGACGGCGTTGCGCTGAACGTGATCGTGAAACGGCTGAACGAGAGCGGCGTTATGACCCCTGGCTACTATCATGCTTCCTGCGGCCTGTTCAGCTATGACAACAAACTGGCTGGCAGCGGCAAGTGGCAGACCTGGACCGTGGGGAAGATTCTGGCGGATCAGGTCTACACCGGCGATATGGTACAGGGCAAACACACCAATATCGGTCATAAGCAGGTTGTTACCAAGCCGGAGGACTGGATCGTGGTACGCAACACCCATGAACCGCTGGTCAGCCGGGAGGTATTTGCAAAGGCCCAGGCTGTCCGGGAACAGATGGCGGCAAAATACACCAGGACCATGAAAGTCCCTTACAGCGAGAATATTCTGCGGGGGCGTGTGTTCTGCGCCCACTGTGGCAAGAACCTTCATCGGCAGAGAAGTCACGGGCATTACTTCTACCGCTGTATTTCCAATGACCGCATGGGGGAGGGGTCTTGTACCGGCGGCGTTCACCGCCTGCCGGAGCCGGAATTGTTTGATATGATTCTGACCATCATCCGGCAGAAAGCGGAGATCGTGATGGGAGAAGCCCTGCGGTTGAAACATTGTGACGGCAAGATTGCCGCGCAGAAGGCCCAGGTGGATCAGAAGATTGTCGAGCTGGGGCGGGAGATGCAGAAATACAAGGCTCTCCGCGCTGGCCTCTATGAGAGTTTCGTCAAAGGAATCCTCACTAGGGCGGAGTACCTGGAAATGCAGGAAGATTACAGTCAGAAAATCTGCGGTGCGGTGGAGCGTGTTCAGCAGCTTCAGACCTGGCAATCCGAATTGGAGCGGCAGGTGGCACGGTACACCAGCATGGCCGACAAGCTGGCGGCGGTAGACAAGGACACGGCTCTCTCCGCCCGGCTGGTAAATCAACTGATTGGGCGGGTCACGGTGAACGGCCCGGAGGATGTTTCCATCGACTTTGCCTTTGAAAGCGGCTTTGACCGTGTGATGGAGGTGTTGGGAAATGAGTAGCGGTCTGATTCCCTATGTGATCGCCCTCTATATCCGGCTCTCCACCGAGGACAGCAAGGTGGGCAGTTTCAGCATTGAGAACCAGAAAAACGCGCTCCACCAATACGTTGATGCTATGGAGGGCCTTAAGAATGTAGAGGTCTTGGAGTTCATCGACAACGGGTACAGCGGGACCAACTTCGAGCGGCCCGCCGTCCAGGAATTGCTTGACCAGATACGGGAGGGCAAAATCAACTGCATCGTTGTGAAGGACTTCACCCGGTTCGGGCGCAACAGCATTGAAGTTGGATACTTTATGGAAATGGTTTTCCCTTTGTACGGTGTCCGATTCATCTCCATCAACGACAATTTTGACAGCGACACTCTCCACGGCGACACGGGCGGCATCAATGTGGCGTTCAAGTATCTGGTCAGCGAGTTTTACAGCCGGGACCTGTCCATCAAATACAAAAGCGCCAAATATGTGAAGTTCCGGCGGGGCGAGTATCAGAGCAAGACCTGTCCCTACGGCTACCGAAAAGGCGCAAATGGCCGCATGGAGCCGAATGAGGAAACCGCCCCCATTGTTCAGATGATCTTTGAATTGGCACGGGATGGGCGCACTCCGAACGAGATTGTCAAGGCCCTGTTTGAGCGCCACATCCCCACCCCTGCCGAGTACAAAGCGGCCCATGGCTTCCATGGTCACGATATTTCTCGGTGCTGTGGAATATGGTCCACAGCCTCGGTGATCCGTATTCTGGACGATGAACGCTACACCGGCACCTATATCATGGGCAAGCGGGAAGTGACGGAGGTAGGCGGGCACCGGGTTCGGATGAAGGATGAGAGCCAGTGGATCAAAATTCCTGACCATCATCAGGCAATCATCAGCAAAGAATTGTTCGATCAGGTGCAGGCCCAGCGGCCCAGGTTTAAGGCACCTAAGAAGAACGCCAACACCTACCCCTTGCGGAACAAAGTGTTCTGTGGCTGCTGCCGCCACGCTATGCCCCGGACGGCAAATAAAAACCACTACTTCCTGTGTCGGCACAGCAAGGTGGATAAGTCTGCCCCCTGCCATGGCATGACGGTTATGGAAGCGGAGCTGGAAAAGGCGCTGTACGAAATCCTTTCCAAACAGGCGCAGGTCATTTTGAATGTGGCTGACCTCTCCAACGCCGGGATGCTGGATGTTCAGCTTGCGGAACAGGCCGAGTATGACAAGCAGATCAATCGCTGTCTGGATCAGAAGCGGGCACTGTATGAGCGGTTCATTTTGAAGCAGATCACCATGGAGGATTATAAAATCCAAAAGGCCGCTGTTGACAGTGAGCTTGACCGGCTGCGGGAGATCCACTCCAATTTGCGGGCGCAGACCTCGCAGATGGAGATGGACGAAAAAGCGAAACGCGCCAGGGCTGAGCTGGCGCAGGAGGTAGTGGGGGCTGGTGGCCTGACGGCTGGGCTGGCTGACACGCTGATTGAACGGGTATATGTCTATCCGAATAATCAGGTGGAGATCGTCTGGAGGATGAAAGACTTCTGCATGGAGGCAGCGTGATGGGACAGAAAAAGGCGTGGATTTACTGCCGTGTGGCGCACAACGGGCCGGACAGCGCGTCGATCCTTTCGGCACAACGGAACAGGCTGGGAGCCTACGCAAAGGAGCATGGCTTTGAAGTCGTTGGCACTTCCAGCGATATAGCAAGCGGGCTGAAATTCGGCCACCGCCCCGGTCTGCTGGAGTTTCGCAATGGGGCGGTGGATGGAGATGTTGACATTCTGCTGGTCTGTGACCTCTCTTGCCTGGGCCGAGATTTGGACAGGACCTTGCAATACTGGTATCTGCTTCGTGATCTCAATGTCAGCGTCCATACGGCCAACAGCGGCGAAGTGGATTTGAGCGTTGCCGCTATGCTCCGTAAGATAATCGAGCAATAAAAAACGCCCCAGGTGGGAGCGTGAAGTGCGACCATGAAAAAATTTCTAAAAAACCTCAAAAACTTTTTGTCTTGGGCTTGACATTTGGGTGGCGCAGCATGTGGAAATGGAAGTCCTCCAGACCGGGGACCTTCTCCTTTGCCCTCCGGCACATGAGGCCGACGGTGCTGGGCGTTTCGATGGCCCCGTCAGGCCGGAGGCACACAAAGGACAGGTATTTATCCGTCTCCGGCGTGGCCTCCGTCCTGGGCAGCATGTAGACCTCGTAATAGGTGCGGTTCTTTTCCTTGACCTCTTTACAGTAGTTGAGCCGGTAAAGCGCCCCATATTTCAGACTGTTCCGAGCCTGCTCCCGCTTCGCCTGCTGGAGAATATCCGCCAGGGTGTTGCAGAAGTCCACGGTTCGGATTTTCTTTCGCTTGGTGGCCCCGACTTCCAGCTTGTGCCGCGTCCCGTTGTAGCGCATAATGCGGCGGACCGTCAGACACTGTTCTTTCAGATCAATGTCCTGCCATGTCAGCGCACAGACCTCGCCAATCCGCAGCCCGGTGTAATAGGCGATCTGGATGGGGAGAAGCGCGGGGTTGTTTTTGGCTTTTAGGAAATCGGTCAGGCTTTGATACTGCTCATGGGTGATGGTAGGAACCGCGCCCTCCTGATCGGCCCCGCTCTCAAACAGGTCGTAGTCATCGCCCTTGGACCGGCGGACCACATACTGCATGGGATTGAAGGTAATCAGGCGCTTGGGAAAGACCGCGAAGCGGAAGGAATTGTGAAGGACGGCAGAGTACAGACGGATGTACCCAACACTCAGCGCCTTTGCCGGTGTGCCGTCAGGATTCGTGCCGCCGAAGCTCAACAGGTCCATATAGGCTTGCAGATGGTCAGCGGTGACAGTTTTCAGCTTGCGCTTGCCGATGGGATGCTGCTTGATCCGGCTGACGGCGGACTGATAGGCCATGACCGTTCCGTTGCTCAGAGAGCCGGGCTTTAAGTCCTCCTCCACCCACATGTCCAGCATATCGCCCAGGGTGATGTTCTTGGCCTCCGCGAGAAACATCTTGGTCTCGTAGTCCTCCATCGCCTTGCGGAGCAGGGACTCCGTTTCGCTTTTGCTCTCCGTTCCGGGAAACTCCTTCTGGATGCGGTTGCCGCTGGCGTCCTCGACGTAAAAGCGGTAGTACCACTTCTTTCCCTTTCTTCTAACAGAACCTTTTGCCATAGCTGTACTCCTTTCGATGGCGGCAAAGGTCGCTGTCGTGATGTGATGGTCACATTATAACAGAGAGCCACAGCCGTTGCAAACATGCCGTCCGTATATTCAAGTCAGGTCACTTGCTGCACCTGGGCGCAGTCCAGCAAATCGCACCCCTGGTTGATCTCCATAAAGGCGCTGATGACATCGACGCGGATGATGGTCTTGCGCCCGATCCGCAGGACGGGGATTTTTCCCCAGGAGACCAGCTTCCGAAGGGTGTTCCGGCCAATGCCGGTACAGTCGGCGGCCTCGTCTATCGTCATGCCGAGTTTCCCAGCCCCAAGGGACTGCACAGCCGGGGCGCACCCGCTGTTCGGCAGCTGAATGATCGCATTACGCATAGTCCTGTATCCTCCTTTGAAACAGGACAGCCGCGCCGGAAAATGCTGTGTCCGCATAACATAAGGCGGGCGGTATTCCGGCGCGGCTGATTCGGTTTTAGCTGCTTTCAAACTCGCCGTATTTGCCACGCGCCCCCGGCGAGGGGGATATTGCAGGCCGCTGTTGGCACAGCTGTCATAACTCCACAGCGTCGTTCTGAACGTGCGCCGCAGGGTTCCGCTTCAAGTCTGTGAGCGGGCGTGAGCAAGTCTCATTGTCCTCCATGCTGTCGTCGCGTCCCGGCCTGCCAGAGCCGGTTGAAAGTGTGTGTAGATCGCTCGGCCAGCTTGTCCATTCACCTCCTAAAGCTGGTGTCTTGGCGGCGCACCTTTTACCGCTGTTCACATGGATTTTGTGCCTGCAATACCGTGTATTCAATTTTTAAGGTTCGTGAAGGTGATAGGGGGAAACGCACCTTTCACCTAACACAAAAAAGAGGGGTGTTTGTTACCTATTTTCGCCCCCTTCCGGGAAAAAAGCAGAAATATTTTTCAGCGCGGCGCTGATGGACCTGGATGCACTCGCTTTTGAGATGCCCTCCGCCTTGGCAATGGCGGTCACGTTCATTTTCCGGGCGTAGAGCATCCACAGACGGCGGTACTGCGTTCCGGTCAGGCAGTTCTTGATTTGCTCGATCAAGTCGGTGGTCCTCCGGGCCTGCTCCGCGCTGGCCTCGGCAGCGTCCAACATAGTGAGGATGTCCGCCTCGACGGAAGGGACCGCTCCCAGCTTGTCCACACGGGGGTCCAGGGGGATACCGTTGTCATAGAAGCCGCGCCCGTCTTTTTCGGTGTCGTAGTAGTCGCCGTCGGACCAGACCTTCCAGCGGAGAAATTCTTCCTCGCTGACAAAGTCCTCACGGGTCAACCGGATATGTACGCCGGTAGGTCAGCTAGTTCTTCGCTGATGAAGGATGGTGAGATGTGATGCCAGAAACAAGAGTTTATGAATATTTCAAAATGTCTGATTTCTATTTTACTGGTTCTCTGCGCGAATATATCGAAAAGATGTGGACACAAAATCAAATTAATGACTCCTACTTTGCGAGACTTGTTGATCTCTATGCGATAGCAGCAGTTATAGGCCTTAGGATACATCGTCGCCTTCCGGCAGAAAGCACGGAAGATCCCAAAAAGCGTACAGTACAGTTAACTCAGATTGCTACATTGCATCAAACGCTCATACCGATTATGAAATTAATCTTATTGCTGGATGACAGCCGTGGATTAAATGCTGAACAAAGAATTGAAAGTGCATTCCGTAATCCGGAGTCCAAAGAAGAGTATGAAGCAAATATGGAGCTGTTCAACTCTTACGTCCGGGGCGGAACAGAATTTTTGTATCAGCAGTTAGTTCTTAGGACACAAGACGAAATCGCTGACACTCACGAAGATAATCGCATTAATAATATTCTCGCATTGTTGAAAAATGCGTTATCTACTAATCAAGATGATTAAATATATGTTTAATATTATCGAATAGTGCCACAAAGAATATTCTTGACAAAATTTTCCGTAGATGTTATACTTAATTTACGGCGATATTATTAGAAATTATTGTCTTGTTTTGTTCGTATGGGCTTTCTCGAAAGAGATTGGATATCATTTACAGGCCTATCGCTGTACTCCAGGCACTTTTATGTCTGGGGCAAAAGTAAATGACCGTCCAATCGGATACTTTTTCGGGGAAGCCTGCCATGATTTCAGTTTGAGAGAGCGGGCCAAGAGAAGCCATACGACACAGCGCCGAGCAGGGTTGCCTGTCAGGAACCGGATTGGGTAGAACGGCAAATCTCAGCAGAAGCTCAAAACAAACTGAAAGGAATGGTGACTTGCAAAACAAAAAAGTTGAATACAACAGTTCTGAACGGACGCCTGTCGTCCTGCCGGAGATGGAACAACTGCTCCCACCGTTGAGTGCGGAGCAGTTTTCTGCATTAGAAGAGGATATTCTGGAAAATGGCTGTTACAACCCTATTATTGTCAACGAGGATATGGATATTGTAGATGGACATAACCGGTTCCGTATCTGTGAAAAACACAGTTTGCCGTTTAAAATGTTGGTGTTTTCATTTGCCGATCCGCTTGAAGCCAAGCAGTGGGCGCTGAACACCCAGCGAGGCCGCAGGAATTTGTCCCTCTGGGAATTAGGTCAGATCGCACTAAAGCTGAAATCGGAGATTGAAGCCAGGGCAAGGGCAAACCAGGGGAGCCGCACCGACCTTTCGGTGAATTCACCGAAAAGTTACTGCCCCACAGACACCCGCAAGGAAATCGCCCAGATCGTTGGCATTGGGGAACAGGCTATGGGCAGGATTGCGCAACTAGCCGAAAGTGCTCCCTTGTCTCTGAAAGAGGCTCTGGGAAACAAAGAAGTGTCTATCAACCGGGGGTGGAAAATCCTAAAAGCTGTCCAGCAACTGCCGCCGGAGGAACAGGATTCTGCCGCCGCCGAGATGCTGTCGGCTGTGCGGGAAATTGACCAGCTGGATATGGAAGCTAATCGTAGACACAAAATTGCAGCACAGTTCTGCAAAGCCTATGAAAAAGCTGTCATTTTGACACCAACTTTGGAAAATGTGCGCTGTTGGGTGGAGTGTACCCGCATGAAGCGGGATGAAATTGAGGACTCTGTGCAGGAGTCCTATGAACTTGCCCGGACGTTTCAGGTTATTGGAGATTTACTCAAAGATGAAATTTTGTGTAGAAATCGGCAGTCAGAGGTGTGTTTGGATGAAAACTGAACGCAGCGGCCGAAAACGCCGTCTCCATATTGTTCTGTCACTGGACAATCCCAGGCAGCGGGAGGCATGGGAAATCCTCACTCAGGAAAAAAATAAGACCAGCGCTGTCTGCGAGGCAATCTGTGGTTTTCATGAACAAAAGACCTTGGAAGATACGCTCCGTAAAGTGCTTCAAGAGGAATTAAGGCACGTTTCGCTGCAACGATCAACAGAGACAGTGGAAGAACCTGACGTTGTTAATGATGCAGGTGTTCTTGATTTTTTGCGGGCATTGCAAGATGAATAATGGGCAGGAGCCGCCCGATGTGTATGTTCATACGCATCGGGCCTTTTCTTTTGGAGAAACAGTGTGTAAATTGATACACAACATAAACTGTCCGGCAAATTATCTGGATACCGCTCGGAAAAGCCCCGCCCGCGGGCGGGGCCAGGCCCACGCCG